>NZ_JBITCU010000044.1:0-47253 GCF_044453545.1 Streptomyces sp. NPDC051664
ACCGAGCCGTGGAGTTCAAGAAGTTCCTGATCCGGATCGACAAGGAGGTGCCCGCTCACCTGCAGGTCCACCTGATCGTGGACAATTACGGCACCCACAAGACTCCAGCGATCAGAGCCTGGCTGGCCAAACACCCGCGGTTCGAGCTGCACTTCACCCCGACCGGCTCCTCCTGGATCAACCAGGTCGAGCGGTGGTTCAGCTACCTGGCCCACCAGATGATCCGTCGTGGCGCACACAAGAACATCCAGGCCCTGGAAGCCGATATCCGAGCATGGGTCAAGGACTGGAATGAAGACCCCAAGCCGTTCATCTGGACCAAGACCGCCGAAGAGATCCTCGACTCCCTCGCCCGCTTCTGCCGACGGATCTCCGGCGCAGGACACTAGGACGACCGTGGGGACCAGCGAGGCAGCGGATGGCGGTAAGCCTGGTTCCGCTTCTCCTCTCTCAGCCGTTCGGAACACCAAGTATGACAGTCGACCAGTCGGCACATGCCGCCTCGTGTCAGTCATCCCCGCGGATCCGCCAACACCAGCAGCCCTCTGGGAAGCTGGCACGCGACCACCCTCGACAGACCGGTGGGGCAATGGATCACCAACCTCCGACGGCCCGACGGGCTCGGCAAGGATCCCGAACGCGCGACCCGGCGCGCCGAGCAACTCGCCGCCATCGTCCGGACTGGAACCCCGGATGGCTCGGGTGGACAGCCAACTGGCAACGCCACCACACCGGTCTGGCCACGCTCCCCGCGGGCAGTGCCGACCTCGAGGAGATCGTGCCTGGGGTGACGCATCGTGGCCACGACATCGGACGCTGGCTCGCACGGCAGGTAGGACTGGCACTCCTCAACCCCGAACAGCAACACCGCCTGGACGGACTCGGCGTGAAACCAGCTGCACGGCCCCGCAAGGGGCCCGCGAAAGTTGGCACGGCGTCCAGGTCGGGCGGTGCGGCCTTCAAGCAGGACTTGGAGGCCTCCAGCAATACCTCCAGAGGGAGGGCGCGATGCCCGGCCGGGGCCACGTCGAAGAACTCCCCGACAGCACGGAGCACCGCACCGGCATCTGGCTCGGCAGCCAGAAAGCCCACTTGCGAAAGCTCAACGCCGAGCCACTGCGCACACTCGCCGAGCTGGGAGTGGAGTGGGCCGTGTAGGACCTGTAGCACGCCGCGCTGATCGTCTACGCACGCCCGATGAGTCAGAAGCTGGGACCGTGACCGTACTCGTAGATGTCGAGGCACAAGGCGTGAGGTCGCAGACGTTGCGGGTGCGGTAGACCTCATTGAACAGGCCTTGGTGCAGAGGTCGCTTGCGGACTGCTTCCAGGTTCTCATCGCGGCCGGCAACGAGCACGGGCAGGTAGGAGACGACGGCCTCAAGCGATCGCATAGCCGCGCCTCGTACACCTTCGCCCTGGCCGTGCGAGCGTCGCCGACGGCACTTCGTCTGCTGACAGACCGGTGGGGCCGAGCGCGATTGCACCCGGCCCCACCGCAGATTCTGACGCCGTCAGTGACGGTCGACGGCGCCCTTCGCCGGCGTCTGCACCGTCATCGAGACCGGGACGGTGTCTCTGTCGCAGAACCCGTCGGTCCCGAGCCCGAGAGTCGCGGTGACCGTCCCCGGCTGAGCCGGCGCCGCATGACGCGCGTTCAACCGCACCCGCACGGTGGTGTGGCGGCCCGGCTGGATGGTGAGAGTGGTCCTGCTCTCCGCCAGCCACGGGACGTCGACCGGACCGGCCCTGTCGTAGCCGGACAGTACCGAGACCGTCGCCGACGGGTGATTCTCGGAATTCTTGCCGCCGATCAAGTGGAAGCCACGCGTACCGACGACGCCGGCCGCGAGGTTCCGCGCCTCGCCGCCGCTGGGCAGCGGGGTCCACCAGTTCATCGCCGGATCATAGGCATAACCCTGGTCGGTCACATCCGCGCCGTTGCGCGTGATCCCGCCGGAGATGAGCAGCCGTCCGTCGGCCACACCGTACGCCGCCTGCGCCATGTCGATCGGCAGGTCGGCGATCTGCGTCCAGGAATCGTCGGCCGGATCGTAGACGAAGGCGTCCTTGACCTCCCGGCTTCCGGCGACGCCGTCATCGCGGTTGGTGAAGCCGCCGGCGCAGTAGAGCTTGCCGGCCATTCCGCCGCACGATGCGTTGTTGATTCGCTCCGGATAGGAATGGATCGTGCTCCACTTGTTCGTCTTAGGGTCATAGGCGCTGGCGGTGGAGTGGAAGCTGTCGTCCAGGTTCATGCCGCCGACGGTGTACAACTTGCCGTCGAGCACCGCAGCGCCGCTGCTTGCCAGCGCGTCGGGGTTGTCAGCCGCTACGCTCCAGGTGTTCGTGGCGGGGTCGTAGACCTGTGTCCTGGTTTCGATCCCCATCGACGAGAAGTCCGCAGCGACCCAGTATCCGCCGCTGGCGTAGAACTTGCCGTCGATGAAACCACCGGACGCGGATACCACACCGGACGGCGCATCGGCCTTCTGTCGCCAGGTTTCGGTGGCCGGGTCGTAGGCGTAGAACGACGCTACGGGTGCGAAATCGTCGGCCCCCGCACCGAGCCCCGCGTAGACCGTGCCGTCATGGTCGCCGGCGACCATGGCGTCCGTGGCTGCGGGCAGGTCAGCAGTCGATGTCCATGCCGGACCTGAGGCCGTCGTGCTGGTGGACTCGTTGAGTTTGACCCTGAGTGGCGCGTCGCCGGTGTTGGTGAGCGTCAGGTCACGGGTCGCCGAACCCCTCCATGGCACGGTCGCGCTGACCGGACCACTGGTTTTAAGTCGGCCTACATGCAGGGTCAGGTCGACCGCGGTGACCTTGTTCGCGGCCAGCTTCACCTTGCGGGATGCCGAGTGGTAGGGGTATTTCGCCGCGGTGACCGTCCGTTGGCCCGTCAGCGGGGTGAAGAACCAGTAGAAGCCGTCGGCCCGACCGGGGATACCGGCCATGGGCGCGCTGGTCACGGACTGCGCCGGCTGGTCCGTGAGGGAGATGGGCACGCCGTCGACCGGCTTCGAGGTGCTGCCGTCGGTGATGTTGCCGACCACGAGGCCTCCGGGCTGCGGAGTCACCCACGCGCCGCCCAGTCGAACGTTGTCGATGGTCCACTTTCCGCCAGGACCGGCGTCCGGTGTGCTGATCTGGCGCCGGAATCTGACCCGTGCCGAGACCTCTTTTCCGCTCGCGGGCATGGCGACGGTCACGTGGCCGAACCAAATGCCGTCGTCCGACCATTCGGTCGTCCAGGTCTTGCCGCCATCCGTGCTGTAGTCAACGCTCGAAAGGCCGAGGTAGTAGTTCGTCTCGAAAGACACGAACGGCGTCTGGGAGGCAGGCACCGTGAATTCCCGAGAGATCAGCGACGAGTCAAGCGCAGTTCCGATCGTGAGGCCCGGGACATACGCGAATCCGCCGTGAACGTCGCCGACGGGGCCGTTTTGGTCGTCAAATCTCCAGGAATCTCCCGCCGCGGTGTCGACTGTCCAGTCGGCCGGCGTCGTCAGTTCGTCGAACGTCTCAGTGTCACCTTCGGACTTCTGGGTATAACCGAACGTTGAGCCGAGCGACGGCACCGGCGACGCGGTGAGGCCGATATCGTGGACCACGCTCGTGGTCTTCGTCGTCACGCTGGTGTCACGCTCTTGGTAACCGGGGTAGTTGGAGGTGGCATGCAGCGTGTAGCGGCCGTTCACCGGCAACCGGACCGAGTACTTGCCGGTGACCGGGTCGCTGTAGATCGGGCCGCCGGGAATGCCGTTGTCGACGACGATCCCGGCGTAGAGCGACCAGCCGTGGCCCGATGCGTCGGCGACGGTGCCGCTGACCGTCACCAGGGGTACCTTGGTCAACTTCGCGTCGGCCGTGGTGGTCGTGTCAGCGCTGACCGTGACATCGTTCGTCGTCTTGTCCGCGTAGGCGAAGGCGCTCACGTCGAGGTCGTACGAGCCGGCGGCCAGCCGCATCCGGTACGTGCCGTCGGGGCCCGTGGTCGTGGTCATCGACGATGCGCCGGTGACGTTGACCTTGGCGCCGGAGACGGGCTTTCCGGTCGATGCCTCGGTGATGGTGCCGCTTAGTGTGCCGGCCGGTCCGCTGGAGAACGCGGCGGTCCCGTTCGGCGTGCCGAGTCCGGTGGGTCCGTCGTAACCGGGTGCCGCCGTGCACAGGTACGTGGGGTCACAGGTGCCGTTGGAACCTGAGGTCACGTCGTTGAGGTTGTCGGTGTGCGCGTAGGGATAGCTGTTGGGATACGTGCTGTCGAGCATCGACCCGCTGAGCGCGTAGGTCGCGGCGATGATCGGTGCCGAAGCGCTGGTGCCGCCGTACTGCCCCCAGCCGGTGCCGTAGGTGGAGCCGTACGTGTCGTACACCGCGACCCCGGTGACGGGATCGGCGACCGCTGACACGTCGGCGACGGTGCGATGTGCGCAGCCGGTGTCCTTCTGGAAGGAGGGCTTCAGTTGGGTGGTCGAACAGCCGGAGCCGGGGCCGCCGCCGAGGCTGCTCCACACCGATTCCTTCCAGCCGCGCGCCGTGTCCGGATCGCGTACCAGTGACGTGCCGCCGACGGCGGTGACGTGGGGCGAGGACGCGGGGAAGGAGACGCCGTAGCTCGAGTCGCCGCTGCTGGCGACGACCGCGACACCGGGATGGTCGTAGTACTGCTGCGCGGTCTGACGGTCCGTCGGCCACTCGCCGCTTCCGGGTGTGGTCGAGTACCCGGTCCCGTAGCTGTTCGACACGTAGCTCGCACCCAGTGCGACCGCCTGGTTCACTCCGGCGCCGAGGTCGGGCATGGTGGCGCTGTCGGCCTCGACCAGGATGATGTTGGCGTTGGGAGCGATGGCCGACACCATGTCGAGGTCGAGCGAGATCTCAGCCGCCCAGCCTTCGTGGGCCTGGGGGTAGTCGCCCTGGAGACCGCGCTGATTGACCTTGATGAACTGACCGGGCTTCAGCGGCGGTAGGTCGAACTGCTCGCGGTACACGGCAAGGTCCGAGGCTGCGTTCGGGTTGTCGTAGGCGTCGACGATGGCGATCGTCGCACCGGCGCCCCCATCCTTCGGCAGGTTGTAGGCGCTGACCAGGTCGCCGGGCGCCAGGCCATGCGGAGTGGCGGAGGCGGCCCGGACGCCCTTGCCGCCTTCGACGCCGTTGACCCGCATCGCGAAGCACCGGGCCTCGAGCTTCGACTTGGGCGCGTCGCACATCGGGGTCACGCCGCCGGCAGCCCTGGTCGGCTTCGCGGCCGCCTGGTGTGCACGGTGATGTGCCCGCGCGGACGCCAGCCGGGAAGACAGCGTGGCGCCCAAGACGGGTGACGTCGAGGAGTGCGGCGTGACGCTCTTCTGAGCCGCGGCTGTCGGGGCACCGGCGGCGGGCGTCTGGGCCCCGGCGAACGTGGCGAGACAGACGGCTATGAGGAACGAAAGTGGAGCGCGCAAGCGCTCACGTCTCATCATGGACAGGGAACCCTTCATTGGGTGTGGGAGGAGTTAGAGCGGTTCGTAGCCGGAAGGCAGCTCGCAGTTGGTGTCTTCACCATCCGCGCCCTCGGGCTCGTCGTGTTCGCCGTGTTCACCGTGAAGCTCGTGCCCGCACGAACTCCAGTCGCTTGCATCGCTCATGACCAACCCTCCGCCACTACGCCCCAGATGGACGCAGTTCGCCCCGAGTATGGGTAGGGCTAACGGAAGCTAGCTATTGCGCTGATGGGTGAAAGAATTGCTAGTCCGAGCTGGACATGTCCGCTCTTCTCACGCTATGCCGGATCGAATCGCCGACTAAGCACAGACTTCGTTCTGCCCCCGCCTTCCGCGACGTGTCGTCGGTACCAACCCACACGCCCACCAACACGCGTTCCAGGGAATGGTTACGACGGTTGGGAACGACCCCACCTGGACCGGGTCTGTCAAACGAACGGCTCTGTTCCGTAGTCGGTGGTGACGGCAGGCGAAGGGCGTCGTTGACGTTGTATGTGAGATTTCAACGCCCTTATAGATATGGTGTTTTCAGGGCTTTCGGCGCTGTTCATCGAGGATGTGGCGGATGATGGCGAGGTGGCCCGGGTCATTGTCCGGACCTGGGATGTCCCGGTGCCCTGCCCGGTGTGCGGGGTGCCGACGGGGAAGGTGCACGGGTATCACGTCCGGACGGTGGCGGATGTACCGGTGGACGGTCGGCAGATCGTGGCCCGTGTACGGGTACGGCGCCTGGTCTGCCCGGTCCTGCGCTGCCGGCGGCAGACCTTCCGCGAGCAAGTTCCTGGGCTGATCGAGCGCCTTCAGCGCCGCACCACGCGTCTGACCAGCCAGGTTTCGGAGGTGGTCAAGGAGTTATGCGCCGGGCGGCCTCCCGTCTCACCCGGTTCCTGGCCATACCCCCTCTCCTGCGTCACCGCCCTGCGCCTGCTGCGGCGCATCCCCCCGCCGAGAGTGCGCGTCCCACGGGTGATCGGGGTCGTCGACTTCGCCCTGCACCGCCGTCACCGTTACGCCACGATCAACATCGACGCCGAGACCGGCGAGCGCGTCGATGTCCTGCCCGACCGCGAGGCCGCCACTATGGAGGTATGGCTGCGCGGGAAGAAGGGGATGGAGTTCGCGTGTCGGGACGGCTCATCTGTAGCGAACCCTGTGCGACAAGGTCCTGGCCGGGGTCCGCGACCACGCCCCCTGCTGGGCCGCCGTCAACCCGCCCCGGCCCGACGGCGTCCGCGAGCAAACCGCCCGCGAGCGCTGGCACAAAGTCCTCACCCCCCTCGACTCCGGCGTCGGCCTGCTCGACTGCTCCCGCAGACGCAACCTCTCTCTGAACACCATCAAGCGCTACGCCCGCATACCCGAACCGTCCGCCGCCCGCATCACCCCCGCTACCGGCCCACCCTGGTCGACCCCTACCGCGAGCACCTGCGCCGACGCCGGTCCGACAGCCCGACCGCCCCCGTCGCCCACCTCCTGCAAGAGATCGGGGAGCTGGGCTACACCGGCAGTGCCAACCTGCTGGTCCGCTACCTCAACCAGGGTCGTGCCGAAGGCGACCGTCCCGTGACAACCCCCCGGCGCTTCGCCCGGCTCCTGCTCACTCACCCCGAGCACCTGTGGACCAAGGACACCGACCTGCTCGGCCTCCTCACCGCGGCCTGTCCGGAGATGACCGCACCCGTTCGACTCACCGGCGAGTTCGCCGCGCTTCTGATCCCGGCCCAGACCAACGACGACAAACTCACGCAGTGGATCACCACCGTCCGCACTGCCGACCTGCCTCACCTGCACAGCTTCTGCAACGGCCTCGAACTCGACCGCGCGGCCGTGAACGCCGGCCTGACCCTGCCCACCGCAACGGCCACACTGAGGGCGTCAATACCCGACAAAGAGGATCATGCGACAGATGCACGGCCGAGCAGGATTCGACCTCCTCCGTCACCGCATTCCGCTCCCACGAATGCCACCGACCGTCACCACCGACTACGGAACAGAGCCGACCGATTTGACAGTCCCGTTGAGGAGCGCCACGCCGAGGGACGTGAGGCTGTGGAGCACCGCATTTCGCTGGCGGAGTGAGTGGATGAGTCCGGCTTCGCGAAGAATGGTTGCGTGTTCGCTTGCGCTCGCGGGCGCGATACCTGCAAGTGCGGCCAATTCCTTGGTGGAACAGCCTTGGTGCTTTGCGATGGTGGTGAGCACCAGGGTGCGCGTGCGGCCGAGAAGCGTCGACACGCTGGGGGAAGTTACGTGGCCAGGCATGGAAGCAAGGGCGGTGAGTCCACGAAGGGGCTGGTCCTGACAGGCGGGGTAGCTCACGGAAACGGGCCTGCCGTGGGTAACGATGGCGCGTGGACAGAACATCGATGGGATGAGCAAGAAGCCTTGCCCGTCCAGGTAAAAGTCCTGGTCGGCACCGTTCAGCATTTTGATTTCCAGAACTGGCGAGTTCCATCGCATCCACTCGGGGTTGGCCCGGGCCAGCAGCTGCTCGACACCGCCAGTGAGTAGTTGCTGCAGGCGCAGAGTTCGGTCGACCTCCAGTTGTTCCGTGAACTGGTGCCAGTGCGGGGCGAGCAGGGATGCATGGAGATGACGGAGCCCTGTGCAGAGCTCGGTAAACAGAGATGCATCGTCTGCTAGGCGGCGGGACCATTCGGGCAGAGAAGGATTATGATGCGCTATTTCGAGTAGATTCGCCCTTACGCGCTCGCGAGGCGTGCGGCGTACCTGTTCCAAAAGTTCTTCGATAGCACCCACTTTGGTGGGACTGAGGAAGCCTGGCGAATATCCCACGGCAGGCATGAGGGCTAGGGTCATGCGCGCTTGGGCAGACAGCTGTGCGCGAGCACGGTGGCGCCAAGATTCGAGCCGGGCGGGCTGGCAGCGGCTCTGTAGGACTCGCGCTGCAAGTTCCAGCTCATGCAGCGGCATCGGCGCCTCGGCCACACGAGTCCGGGCCAGATCCTGAACCGTGAAGTGTATGCGGTAGACCATGACAGCGTGAGGTGGCCCTTCGGAAATGTTGTTCTTCGGTCCAGGCCGAATCAGGTAGAGATCGTATTGGTCGCAGGAGAGAAGCTTGATCCAGCTGCCGGCATACACAAATGACGGCGGCCAGTAGCAGGCCAAGGGTATCGACGCCGATGTGATGCTTGCGATCGCCACCCGACGACAATGCGAGAACCTCAGTAGCCACTGATCGACCTCGTCGGCATACACGGCACCAACGCCATCCTTGCCGCAGTCGACGGCTCGAAGGCGAATCAGTGGGCTGACATTCCTCCCTACATCGGGGTGTGCTGGGGCGCCTGGGCTGCCACGGCCTGACTCTTCTTCCGTCGGAACCGGCTACGGGACACATGCGCGCCCAACATGCTGCGACGACCTATGGCATCCGCCATCGGCTCGGACCCCAGAGCAGGTCAGACATGCGTGCCAAAAGCCTGCCTGAGCGTGGCGATGGCCTCGGCAATCGCCCCGCGGGCCGCCTGCGTGGACGCCAGTGCGTTGAGCATGACGAAGTCGTGTGTGGTCCCGCTGTACCGGGTCGCGGTGACCGACACTCCCGCAGCGCGGAGCTTTGCCGCGTAGGCCTCACCTTCGTCCCGCACGATGTCGGCCTCCGCGGTGATGACGAGCGCCGGGGGCAGACCGGTGAGCTGCTCCGCGGTGGCCCGCAGCGGACTGGCAGTGATCTCTGCGCGTTGCGCCTCGTCGGTCGTGTACTGGTCCCAGAACCACTGCATGGCAGGCGCAGCAAGTAACCCTCGGCGAACCGGTGATAGGAGCCGGCATCGAAGCTCGCGTCAGTGACGGGGTACAACAGCACCTGCTGGATGAACGAGACGCCCCCGCGTTCCTTGGCCAGCAGCGTGAGGGACGCAGCCATGTTGCCGCCCACCGAGTCACCGGCGACGGCCAGCCGTTTGGGGTCGATGCCGTGGTCGGCTCCCTGGCTCGTCAGCCATCGGGCCACCGCGTAGCACTCCTCCAACGCGATGGGGTAGCGCGCTTCGGGGGACAGCGTGTATTCGGGGAAGACCAGCGCGGTTCGCGCGCCCACTGCCAGCTCACGCACCAGCCGGTCGTGCGTGTCGGCATTGCCGAAGACCCAGCCAGGGCCGTGGATGTACAACGTGGCGGGCGGCATGCCGGCGACTCCCCTGGGGCGCAGGATGCGCACCGCGACGCTGCCCTTCGGTCCGCCGGAGACCGCGACCCAGTGGTCGTCCATCTCCAGCATGTCGAGTGCTCCGGACTGCGCCTTCTCCAGCGCAGTGCGGCCCTGCACCGATCCCAGATCGAACGGGAACGGCGGGGACGCGGTCGCCTCGGCGAGCTCGCGAGCGGCCGGTTCCAGAACCGGTTCCCTCGGGGGGAGGACGTAATCAGGCATCACACATTCCTTGGCGGGTGAGGGCACCGTGCGCAGGGCACGGGGATATCGGCGGTGAGCTGCCCCGAGTTTCGTAGCGGCCGATTTGTTTGTTTTCAGGCGGTGTTCGGGGCCGCCAGGGAACGGTAGTGCGTGGCCTCGAAGCCCTCGGGGGGGAAGGTAGTCGAGGGGGAGTGCAGACGCTGGGTTGTACCAGCCGGGAGTTGAGCCAGGACGCACGACGCCCCAGGCGACTGCCTGGGGCGTCGTGGTGGCTGCGGCCCGCCGTGCGCGCGGGACGCTTGGCGGGATGGCGATTCGCCCCTGGGTTCCTGGTAGCGAGGACGCGCAGGAGAAGGGCTGACTTCGCGCGCTGGCTCATTAATGTCAGACGAGGCGCTTGCGGCCCCATATGAAGATGAACACCGCGACGGCGGCAGTCAGGGCGAAGAGGATCGAGGCGCCGAACCACTGCATGCTGCTCATCTGCGAGATCGGCAGGTAGTCCACCCTCCAGCCCACGAGGTCGTACTTCTGAGTACAGACCTTCTGCGACGTCTCGTGTACGCAGGTGCCCCAGCCGTAGGTCTGCCCGGAGCTTGAGATGAGCCAGCGGTCGATCTCCAGGGCGGCTCCAGGAAGCTGCGCCCCCGCGCCCGGACCGACTCCCTTGTCAGTGGTGATCGTGACGACGTGGCCGAGGTTCAGCCGCTGAAAGTGCCAGACCACCTGGACGACGACGGCGAAGGCGAAGGTGACGAGCATGGAGATCAGGGTGCGGCGCAGGAGCATGCCGATCGCCACACCACTCACGACGGTGAAGAGTGTGAGCGCGACGGGCACGGGGCCGGTGTTGTCGAACGCGGAGCCATCGCTCCACCCCAGAACTGTGGCCTCGTACTTAACCGGCCCCCACCACCGGCCGAACGCGATGGACAGCGCCGCCATGCACACGATGACCACCAGGGCGCTGATGCCCAGCTTGGTGGCCAGCCAGCGGCTGGGGCTGACGGACTGCGAGGCGACGAGTTTGGCGGTGCCGTTTTCCAGGTCGCCGGCGAGCAGCGGGGCGCCGAGGAAGACGCCCAGCACGATGGGAATGAAGCCGAGGCCGTAGCTCACGAATTGAAGCCGTTGGGGGTGTACGCCCACGAGCCACTTGTCGGACGTTGAGTGGGGCCAGCCATGGGCGGTGAGGTAGTCCAGCAGGTTGGCACGCTGATGGACCAGCAAAGTCACGGTAACGGCGGTGGCGGCAAGGAGGGTCCAGAAGCCGGCCCTGTGCTGGCGCCAGATGAGCCAGGTCACACCGCTGAGCCGGGGGCCGCGAGTGGCCATCGGGGATGCAGTTGACCCGTCGGAGCCGGTAGCCCCGTTGGGTCCGGCGGGGGTCTTGGTGAGGTTGCTCATGCCGCCGTCACCCGCGAGCCGTTGGAGCTGTAAGTCTGACCGGGGACCTGAGCTCCGGGACTGATCAGAGGTGGCGCGTCGGGGCAGCGCAGATAGGAGAGCAAGAGTTCCTCCATGTTCGGGGTGTGGCTCTGCCACTGGCCGGTCACCGGGCCGTCGGGGCGAATGAGGGCGGTGACCTGGCGTCCGCTGGTGCGGCATTCGACGACGGTGTGGCCGACGAGCCCCGCCGGAACACCCTGGGCATGGCCCTGCCTCTGCCTGTCGCCCTCCCCGCTCGAGGCGCCCTGCAACAGCACGTGGGCGCTGCGGATCTCGTCCACATCACCGGCCACGCGCAGTCCGCCCGTGGAGACGACGAGGAGGAAGTCGCAGACGCTCTCCAGCTCGCTGAGCATGTGGGAGGACATCAGCACAGTGGTGCCGTGTTCAGCGGCCTCGGCCAGCAACATACTCATGAGCTCATGCCGTACCAGCGGGTCGAGGTCGGACATCGGCTCGTCGAGCAGCAGCAGGTCGGGCCGTTTACCGAAGGCGAGGGCGAAGGCTACCCGGGTGCGCTGCCCGCCGGAGAGGGTGCCGATCTTCGCCTCCATGGGCACATTGCCCGCGCGGACGATGTTCTCGGCGGCCCGCTGGTCCCAGCCGGGGTTCAGTTCGCGTCCCAGGCGCAGCGTCTCGGCCACGGTGAAGCGGCGAAACAGCGGTTTTTCCTGGGCGAGGAACGCCGTACGCCGCCTAGCCTCCACGGATTCCGGTGCCGCGCCGAACACCTTGAGGGTGCCGTCCGTTGGCTCCAGCAGATTGGCGGCGATTGCCAGCAGCGTCGTCTTTCCCGCACCGTTGGGGCCCACCAGCCCGCAGATCCGGCCGGCCGGCAGCCGGAACGAGCAGTCCCGCAGGGCCCAGCCCCGACGGTACTTCCTGCCCACTCCGTAGGCCTCTATCGCCGACTCCTCCGCCGGGCCTGCAACGTCCATGGCATCCCTGGCGTTACTCACTGGTGCTCCTCATTTCCGAACTTCTTGCTGTTCCGGCGGCCGCCGTGGTCTCGGCGTACCGCTGCTCCAGGACCGACGCGACCAGCGCGGTCACGTCCTCCCGCTCCAGGCCCGCCTCGCGTGCCCGCGTCATCCACGCGTCCAGCTCCCCGCGCAACGGGGAGTCGGAACCCGCCTGGGGGCGGGCCAGTGACCGGCGTACGAAGGTGCCCTGGCCGGGCCTTGGCTCGACCAGCCCTTCGCGTTCCAGCTCCCGGTAGGCCTTGAGCGTGGTGTTCGGGTTGACGGCGCAGGTCTCGGCGACCTCCTTGGCGGTGGGTAGCCGGTCCCCCGGTACCAGAACACCGAGCCGCAGGGCCTGCTTGGTCTGCTGGACGATCTGCTGGTAGGCGGCGACCCCGCTCCGCCTGTCGATGCGGAATTCCACGAACCCTCTCACCCTTTAGCTACTCGATTAGTGGAATGGTGATGATGGAGGGCGGGTCCGAGACCTGTCAAACGGACGGGTCTCCACGGCGCCGTCGAGACAGAACCGTGACCAGATAGCGGCGAAGCGCGCGGGTGAACGTCGAGTACCCGCCCTCATGGCCCGGGCCCCTGCCCCTGCCCCTGCCCCTGCCCCTGCCCCTGCCCCTGCCCCTGCCGAACAGGGTCGAGCCCACAAGCGCAGCACGTCCGCCAGCCGCTACGGCGGTAGCTCGGCGTGCGCCACGGGTTTGATGCATGCCGGTGCCCGCCGCGGGACGGTGACCGTCAAGGCTCACTGGGCCGGGCTTCGACATCCGCCTGGCAGTACTGGCACTCCCAGACCGCCTCCAGCCGGGCCAGGTCATCGCGCCGCTACTGCTCCAGAGCTCGCGCGGCCTCGCGCTCCTGGCGGCGCTACTGAAGGCGCGACCGGGGCCTGACGACTCATCGGTCATCTATCAGCCCGCGTCCGGAAACGCGAAGGGTCATGGTGAGTAGCGGACCATCAACTCGATGGTGAGGGCAGAGACCGGCAGAGCTCCGGTGCTGCACCGGACACCACTCACCACGCCGCATGACCAACCAGACACCAGCAGACGAGTCAGCTGCGGGCCAACCAAGCGACGAACACGCCGCCCGCTCGCGCGTCACCACATGGGCATCCCGCCCGGCACGGAGAGTGAGTCCGCAGCGCCCAGGCCGACCCTGTACGGCGCCAGCCCCTGAAGCTTCCGGAACGGCGCCGTGTCACTGCCCTCCCGGAAGCCACGGCACCCACGACCGGCAGGCGGGCGACCTTCGCCAGCCGCTCCGCCGACCGGCCGTGGTGACTTCCCGTGAAACCCACCACGGCTCGCGTCCACAGCCCGATAGCGACTTCCACACACCGCGCTCATCCGCAGACGACAAGACTGTGGTCATACCCGGATGCCACGAACGGGCCGAACTGCTAGTCATCTTGGGCATCAGGTCCATCCTTCACCCAGACCGGCTGTGCGTTGTCCGCGTAGTGTTCCCGATCCCGCGATCGAAGCGGGGCATCCGTCGGGGGAATGAGCGCTGCGGCAGGCTCGGGTGGTGGAACCTGAACTAGCCTGTGCCGCGGCTTGAGCAACGCAGGGTCGGGGTGAAGGGCCAGGCCACGTTCTTGCCGATCAGGCACGTCACGCCGGGGTCAACCGCCATGGCGGCGCCGAGTGATGCGTGCCCCGCCTCGCCCCGGCCTCGCCCCCAGGTGCCGGCTCAGGCCTCCGACGAGGCCCAGCCCAACCGCGACCATGTCGGCCAAGGCAAGCTGGACGAAAGAGCAGAGGCCATCGCGACCATGGAGCGCGCTCTCGCCCAGCAGAGTCAGACCTACGACGCCTTGGGTGGCGGGATCCTCTCGGCCGCCATGCTGTACGACCCGAACCGCGGGAAACGGCTCCGTCACGAGCTGTGGCAGTACGCGAACCGCACGGCATACCGGATGCGGGAGCCCGCCGCCGGGGACGAGGACACCACTCCCGGAGTCTGATCCGGGGCATACTGTCCACTCCCTGCCTGCTGGTTGGCGAGCCGGCCGCGGAGCCCATGTTTCCTGACCGTGTGACGCACGCCACGGGAACCTGCCCTGCCGTCTGGACAAAGCTTGACGTGGACTACTCATTGCACACCCGAATACGGGCAGGCGACCCCGAGGCGTTCCGCGAGCTCTTCCGTGACCACGCCCGACTGGTCCACCGGCACGCGGTGCGCGTGACCGGGGACTGGACCGTCGCCGAGGACATCGTCTCGCTTGACCTTCTTGGAGGCGTGGCGGCTGCGCGTCAAGCTGCGGGACGAGGGCGACAGTCCGCGCCCCTGGCTGATGGGCATCGCCGTGAACGTACTGCGCAACACCACCCGCGCTGCGCGCCGCCACCAGCGGGCCCTGCAGCGTCTGCCGGCCAAGGAAACGGTCCCGGACTTCGCCGACGAACTCGTCGGCCGCATAGCCGATGCCGACCAGTTGGCTGCCGCCCAGCGGGTGCTGAAGAAGCTGACCCGGAGCGAGCGCGAGGTCTTCACGCTCTGTGTGTGGTCCGGGCTCGGCTACGCGGAGGCGGCGGCCGTGCTCGGCGTCCCGGTCGGCACCGTGCGCTCGCGCCTGTCCCGCGCCCGCAAACGGCTGACCAAGCTGCCCGACGAAGAATTGAGGAAACCCACGGAACCGCTACCGCGCAACGGACAAGTACAGGGCGGCCGCACTTCTGCGGCCCGGTCATACGAGTCGTACGAGGAGAGGTCCGGATGATCCGCAAGAAGTCTCGGCGTGAGGAGTCGCTGGACCACGCGGAGCTGGCCCGGTTGCTGCCGGCGCCCGGTGACCCGCACCTGTCGCTCGACCGTCACCTGCTTCTCGAGGAGCACCTGATGAACGAGATCCAGCCCACCGCACCCGCCCCTGCGCCGTCCCGCCGCCCGGCACGCCGTGTCCTGCGGATCGGTGTCCCGGTCACCGCCGCCGCCCTGGCCGGCGCATTCGCCTTCACCGTGCTGACGGGTTCCGGGGGCAGCGGCACGACCGCGGCCACCCCGCCCCCGGTCGAAGCGCCAGTCGTCCGCATCGAGCCCGGCAGCACTGCCCAGCTCGCCTCCACGGTCGAGCGCATCGCCGCCGCCGCCTCGGCCAGCAAGACGCCCGAACCCGGCCCGGGCCAGTACATCTATATCAAGAGCGAGGTCTCCTCCCTCCTCGTCTCGCACACCGACGCATACAAGTCCAAGAGCTGGGTCCAGCCCCTGCATATCCGTGAGGTATGGAATTCCCGCGACGGCAAGCAGGGCTGGCTGGACGAGCCCGGTTACCAGTCCAAGGGCGGCATCGCCCTCAACAGCGACGTCGAGCGCACCTTGGGCGGCCCCTCCTACGACTACCTCAAGACGCTGCCCACCGACCCGGACGCCCTGCTGAAGAAGATCTACAAGGAGACCAAGGGCCAGGGGAACTCCCCGGACCAGGAGGCATTCACCACTGTCGGCGACCTGCTCAAGGAGCAGCTCGCACCGGCCAAGCTGAACGCGGCGCTGTACCAGGCCGCGGGCAAGATCCCCGGGGTTGTGGTGGTGGACCATGCCAAGGACGCCGCAGGACGCGAGGGCATCGCCCTGGCCCAGGTCGACCAGCAGAGCGGCGATCGCACCGAATGGATCTTCGACCCCAAGACGTACGCCTATCTCGGCAGCCGCGGTGTCCAGGTCAGGCAGGTCGGCGCCATCAAGCCTGGCACGGTCGTCGGATGCACCGCCGTGCTGGAGCGGGCCGTCGTCGACGCCCAGAAGCAGCGCCCCGGCGCGCAAGGTGGCGATGCGTGAGAACGCGATCGCCCCGCTGGGATCCACTCGGTCGCCCCGCCCTTGGCGGTGATCCTGCCGCGCTTGTCCTGCGGGTACAGGTCTTCCACGTTCAGGCACAGCACCTCATCGGCCCGTGCGGCAGACTCGTAGAGCATCATCCACTGCGTCTTCTCCCGCAGGGCGACGTCCAGGCGCCACAGGGCGGCACCTCGCCCCCCGGCATCTATGAGGTCCCCGCACCCGACCGCGAAGCCATCGCGGCGACCTAGCTCTCCTACTTCAACAGGTGATCACCATGACCATCACGGCAGACCACATCCGTACCACCCTCACCGCCTACCTCGACCAGCATCCCGAGGACGAACACGAGCTCGGTACCGTCCTTGGCTTGCTCGACGACGGAGACGACCTCACCAGCCGGAAAACGCTGCCCGGCCACGTCACCGCCGGCGCGATCCTTATCGGCCCCGACAACCGCGTACTGCACATTCTCCACAACGCAACCCAAAAATGGCTTCTGCCCGGCGGTCACCTGGAGCCCGACGACCAGACGCTCCTGCAGGCCGCCGGCCGCGAACTCACCGAGGAAACCGGAATCCCGCCACACCTCGTCACCCCGCGCAGCGACACCCCACTCCACATCGACATCCACCCCATCGACGCCAACCCCGCCAAGGACGAACCCGCCCACCAGCACATCGACTTCCGCTTCCTCTTCCACACCACCGCCGACATCGGCGAACTACAGACCGAAGAGATCAGCGACGCCGCCTGGCGCGAGACCGACAGCCTCCACGACGAGCAGCTCAAACAACGCGTCACCCAAGCACTCCGCTTCTGACCGCCGGAACCCCGAACAAGGCCGGCGTGCAGGCGCTGGCGAGCGCGGTCGACTTGACGCTGCTAATGGTGGCGGCTGATCCCGTGCCGATGCCTGCCGGGGTGATCTCGCCGAGCATCCTGGGCGTCGCCAGACGACGCGGCGGGTGCCAGGATCCGAAGGCCCTGACAACCGCCGCCCTTAGGCCGGGACGGTTCACGTCACCGGTGGTTGCCGGCGACTCATTTGGCGCCGCGCTGCAGGAACGCGCGGACCACGGTCTGCTGGATACTGTTGCCGGCCGCGTCCGTTGCGGTCACCCGCAGTGTCACGTACGCGTCGCCGTGTATGTACGACGGCCGTAGCAGTTTGGCGATGAACTGTCCGTCGCTGCCGCGCCGCGCCGCGTGCGCCGTTGTCCAGCTCTTCCCGTCCTCGTAGGACGCCTCGACCTTCAGCTTCACCCCGCGCGGGGCGGGCATCCCGTCCTGCATGCGGACGTTGAAGCCGATCTTGTGGGTGCGCGCCCGGTCCACCGCGTTCTTGGCGTCGACCGGTACGACATAGTCGAGCTGGAGCAGGGGCAGCATGGTCGCGCGGGCCGCGGTGTCCGAGTGGAACGTCCACGACGTGTGCGTGTCGGTGGCGAAGTGCCAGTCGTCCGACTCGCGTGCCGTCGTCAAGTCCAGTTTGTATGTGGCCTTGCCCGGGGGCACCTCCGAGTTGCCCCAGGCACCGTTGTTGGACGCGGCGATCTGCTTGCCATTGCGGTACAGCACCGCTGTGGCGGTGTCGGGCACCGTGTCGAGCCCGCTGTTGTTCGCCGTGGCCGTGCTGGCGCCGCCTTCGCCGCCGACGCCGCCGCCGAAGGCCGGCAGCTCGGAGAACGACCAGTGTCCGGTGCCGGAGTCGTTGAACTCCGGCACGTACACCGACAGGGTGTCGCCGTTGCGCACCGACTTCAGGGCGAAGCCGCGCGGGATCGAGGGGCGGACCACCGCTCCGAACCATCGCTCCGTGGTGTGCTGACCGGGCCGGTAGGTGTGCGGGGAGTCCTGCGACCCGGCATGCAGGGCGAAGTCGACGTTCCAGACGACGTTGTGGTGCACCGTGTGGTTCCACAGCGTGTCCGCGTCGCTGCTGACGTACTCGAGGCGTTCCTGACCCACCGGCACGTAGCGGCTGTACTGGTTCCATGCGGTGTCCTGGTACTGCCGCCATCCGAACCGCTGCTCGCTTGCCCAGGTCGAGGCGCCGGTGCGGGTGTAGGTGGCACGGACCTGCGCGGTGTTGCGATCCGAGACGGTGTAGACCATCTGCTGGGGGATGGAGCCCTTCGAGACCGGCATCACATCGTACAGATACGGGCTGTGCACCGTGCCGGAGAACTCCAGCGTCGTGGTGCCCTTCTTGATGCGATCCAGCAGGGCGCCCCCGTTCTTCCAGTTGGTCCGCATCGAGGGCAGCTCCAGGCGGTCACCGTCCGGTTGCCACCGGGTCCAGGCGGCGCCTCCGGCCGGATCCCAGGCGAAGAGCACCGCTTTCGCCCCTGCCTCAGCCGCGAGCCGCGAGAACCCGGCATAGTCGCCCATGGGCCAGGCATACCGGGCCACGGCCAGCTTGCCGCGCACATTGCGGAGATCGGGCGCCGTCACCGACCCGGCGTCCACGGCGGTCAGCCGCGCGCCCTGGTCCCCGAAGACCGGGGAGAGCGGCTCGTAGTACGGGGTGAATCCCCGCGAGCTGCCGGAGAACTTCGCCCGCAGCTGCGGGGCCGTCATCTGCCAGCGCGAGGTGTACTCGAAGGCACCGTCGGTGACCGGAGCGGTGGGGCTGACGTAGAGATGATTGACGGTGTCGAAGTACAGGGCGCCCTGGAGCAGGCCGTGACCGTCGATCTGGCGGTACAGCATGGTGCTGATGACGCCGTGCTGCTCGGCGGGGCGCGGTGTGCGGATCTTCACCTCCGTGACATCGGCGGCGTTCAGCGTCACCGTCGTGTCTTTGGTGACCTTGACCTCGGGGACGACGACGTCGCCCACCTGGTCACCGTCCGAAGTCGTTTCGTAGAAACCTGAGTTGAGGTAGTACGTGCCTTCTTCGACGACGGCGACCGCCGCGTCCCTGTCGGTGTACTGCGCCCAGCCGGCGGGGCTCCAGATGTTCGGCAGCGCACCCGGCACGACCTGGCCGTTGCGGTCCCGGACGACCACGGTCAGCCGGTGCTGCGGGGCGTGCACCACGAGGGAGACCGTGGTGTGCGCCACCACGTCGCCGGCCGCGGACTTCGCGGTGACGTATCCGTAGAAGTTGCCGCGGACGGCGTGCGTCGCGTCGGTGCGCAGCGGCACGTCGGCGGTGGCGCCGGCGGCCAGTTGCACGGTGCTGGAGCCCAGGCTGACCACTCCGGGCGGGAGCACTCTGCCGGTGTCGGTGGCCAGGCCGGCCGTCAGGGAGAGGGTGAGCGGCTGATCGCCTGTGTTGGTGTAGTGGATGGTCGCGGTCTGCTGCCGCCGGGCCGCGCCGCCGATGTACAGCGGGTTCAGGGTGACGGAGCCGGTGGCCATGACCGCGCCGATGGCCGTGGCGAGGTCGATGCGACCGCCACCCTGCTCGGTCACCTTGGTGCCAGGCACCACGTGGGCGGTGCTGGTCAGGGCGTCCTTGAGCTGCTGCGCCTGCCAGTCCGGGTGCTGCTGGGCCAGCAGGGCGGCGGCGCCGGCGACGTGCGGGGTGGCCATGGAGGTCCCGGACAGCGAGACATAGTTGGCGTCGACCGGGTCGCCCAGGGTGGTGCCGGCCGCGCGGGCGGCGACGATGCCGACGCCGGGGGCCGTCACGTCGGGCTTGACCGCCCCGTCGCCGAAGCGCGGGCCCCGGCTGGAGAAGGGGGCGAGGGAATCGTCACGGTCGACGGCCCCCACGGTCAGCGCGGCGTCGGCGGCGCCCGGCGTGCCGACGGTGGACGTCCCCGGGCCGTCGTTGCCCGCCGCGACGACGAAGAGCGTGCCGGTGGAGGCGGTCAGGGTGTTGACCGCCTCACTCAGCGGGTCGGTGCCGTCGGTCTCGATGGACGCGCCGAGGCTCATGTTGACGACCTTGGCGTGCTCGTCGGTCGCCCACTCCATGCCGGCGATGATGCCCGACTCGTCACCGAAGCCGTTGTCGTCCAGCACCTTGCCGATCAGCAGGTCGGCCTTGGGGGCGACACCGCGGCGGGTCCCGCTGGACGCCACGCCGCTGCCGCCGACGATCGAGGCGACGTGCGTGCCGTGGCCGAAGTGATCACCGGTGTTCCCACTGCCGGAGAAGTCCTTGGCCTGCGTGATGCGCCCGGCGAGGTCGGGGTGAGTGACGTCAACGCCGGTGTCCAGCACGGCCACCTTGACGCCCTGGCCCTCGTAGCCCGCCTTCCACGCGGTGGGGGCGTTGATCTGCGCGGTGCTGCGGTCCAGCAGCGCCTTCACCTTGCCGTCCAGTGAGATCCGCGGGGTGACCGCCGCGCGGGCGGCGTCCGAAGATCCGCCCGGGTTCAGTGTCTTCCAGAACGTGCCCAGGTCGTGGTCGGCGATCCGCAGCGATCGCGCGTGGATGCTCTCCAGGTCGCGAGAGGGGGTCGCGGCCGCCTTGAGCGCCACGAGCCGGTCGGCCGTGGCCGTGGCGGCCTTCGACGCCTGCGCCGTGACTCTGGCTCCAGCCCGTGACGGCACCGGCTGCGAGGAGACGATCAGTGGCAGCGCGGTGGAGTGTGCCTCGTCGTAGCCATCGGCGATCAGGGCCGTCACATCGAACAGGCGTCGGTCCAGGGTTCCTGCGGACACCAGCCCTTGGGCGTCGAACGGCATCACGGTCAGTGCCTTGTCGTCCCCCTCCAGCGTCCGGAAGGGGACGTGCTCGCGTCCGGGGCCGGGCTGCACCGACGCGGTGTGCCGGCCGCCGGGCAGCGTCGTCACGGTCACCCGGTCGCCAGTCACCAGCCGTACGGTCGCGGAGTGGGCCGCCGGCGCGGCGGTGGGCGGGGTGGCGGTCCCGGTGCGGTCCAGCTGCGCCCCGAACGCGGCTGGCACGGCTCCGGCAACCAGCATCAATCCCGCTGATATTGCCGCCTTCAGGCGCAATTTGAGCATGGGTCAGATACCTCTCGTATGGCTGGAATGGTCGGGCTGGAATCCCCAGCACTGTCCGGCTGGGGACGGGGCACCACTCAGAAAGTGAGCTTCCAGCTGTTGATGTGGCCGCTGTCCAGGTGGTACGCGTCCTGGACCTTCAGCTTCCAAGTGCCGCTGGCGGTCTCACCGGAGGCATTGACGGTGTAGGTGGCGACGACGTTGGCGGCCGAGTCGAAGCCGTTGGACTTCTTCAGGTGGTAGAGGCTGCCGTCCGGGGCGACCAGGTCGACGACCAGGTCACCGCGGTAGGGGTGCACGATGTTGACGCCGACCGCCAGGGTGCTCGGCGCGTTACCCGCCCGGCCGGCGACCTTGATCGGGGAGTACACGGCCGCGCCGGCGTCCGGGACCTGCACGTCGGTGGTGTTCGTGAAGACGTTGCCGCCGGCCGTGGAGACACCCCAGCCGAAGGTCGCCGAGCCGGCGACCTTGAAGGAGTCCGTGACCTTGACCGTCACGGTACTGAGGCCGACACCCGTCGGCGTGCCGGAGATCAGGCCCGTGGTCGCATTGATCGACAGACCCGCCGGTAGGCCGGTGGCAGAGTACGTCAGCGCTCCGGGATTGTTGCTACCCGCCTGGACCTGCACGCTCACGGGGGTCTTGACGACCGTGTTCTGGTCCGCCGGCTTGGTGACCGTGACGCGGGCCACGACGCCGATGGCGGCCCAGGTGTCGGCGACCGTCTTGTAGGTGGCGCTGCCGGCGCCCCACAGGTCGGCGGCGGCCTGCAGGGTCTGGGTACGGGCGCCCGAGTAGTCGGTGGTGGAGGTGAAGCGCTCGGTCAGGGCCTTGTACCAGAGCTTGGCGGCGTTCTCCCGGCCGATGCCGGGCACCGCCACACCATCGGCGGTGGGGCTGTTGTAGCTGACGCCGTTGATCACCTTCGCGCCGCTGCCCTCGGACAGCAGGTAGAAGAAGTGGTTCGCCGGGCCGGACGAGTAGTGCACATCCAGATTGCCGAGGCCGGGGGACCAGTTGTCCGGCGAAATACCGTCCCGCGAGGGCTTGTCCTGGTAGCGCAGCGGGGTGCCGTCACCATAGAGGTCGATCTTCTCGCCGATGAGGTAGTCGCCGACATCGCTGGCGTTGTCGGCGTAGAACTCGACCGACGTGCCGAAAATGTCCGAGGTCGCCTCGTTGAGACCCCCGGACTCACCCCCGTACACCAGACCCGCCGTGGCGGCGGTGACGCCGTGACTCATCTCGTGGCCGGCGACATCGACTGAGGTCAGCGGGTGGTTGTCGTCGGCGCCGTCACCGTAGGTCATGCAGAAGCAGCCGTCGTCCCAGAAGGCGTTCTCATAGCCGACGCCGAAGTGGGTGCGGGAGTAGGCGGCGACACCGTCGTTGCGGATGCCGCTGCGGCCCATCACGTTCTTGTAGAAGTCCCAGGTGACTTGCGCGCCATAAGCGGCGTCCACACCGGCGGTCTCGGCGTTGGACGGCGAGCCGTCCCCCCAGGTGTCGGTGGAGTTGGTGAACAGGGTGCCGGTACCCGAGCCGCCGTGGCTCATGTCGTACGTATTGTGTCCGCCACGGGTGTTGTCGGTCATGCTGTACGTCGAGCCCGACAGCGTGGTCCCCAAGGTGACCTTGCCGCTGTACTCACTGTTGCCGGCGCCGGTCTCGATCCCCTGATACTCGAACAGCTTGGCGCCGGTCTTCGCATCCGAGATGACGTGCAGCCGGCTCGGGGTGCCGTCGTCCTGCAGGCCGCCGACCACGGACTCCCAGGCCAGGACCGGGGCTCCGGAGGCCGCCCAGACCACCTTGCGGGAGCTGGTTACCGTCGGGCTGGTGGCCCCTTTGTCCTTGGCGCGGCCGATAGCGAGGGTTTTCGCCGAAGCGGCGGAACGGGTCGCGCTGGTGCTCGGCACGCTGATGCGCGCGTTGGTGGCCTTGTCGGCCCCTTTCGAGGTCCCGTCGGCAGCCGTGTGCACGATCAAGTCGCCGCCGAGGACCGGGAGTCCCGCGAAGGTGCGCTCGTAGCGGGTGTGCACGGAGCCATCGGCGTCCTTGAGGACCGACTTGGGGACCAGCTGTTCCTGTGCTCCCAGGTGCAGCGACCGGGCGGTGGCCGCTCGGTCAGCCAGAGCCGCTCCGAGGAGCTTCGCCTGCTCCGCGGCTGAGAGCTGGACGGGCAGTGCGCCTGCCCGGGGCTGGACCCGGACCGCACTGGCGTGCGCCTGGGGCGTACCGGCCATCGCGGTGCCGGACGACGCGGTGACAGCGAGCACCGTTGCGCCAGCTATCAGCGCGCCTGCGACCGACTTGCGAGGGGATCGTCTCACTCGGACTCCTTCTGCGGCGGCCACTGGATGGCGGCCGGCGAACAGCTTGGGTAGGGGGCGTTCGGCGCTGCCCGGTTGGAACTGACGGCGTGGATAGGCCATATGTGGCCGCTGTGGAGGCGATTACTGCGCTGTAAAAACACGATGCGTACGGCTAGAGGTAAAACCCTCCGAAAGGATTGGCTGACAGTGCCTGAATCGTCACTAGTGCCGGGTGTCGTACCTGCGACATGTCTCATTAGCGACACGCGTCGCCCGCACGACGCCGCGACACTGTCAGTGCGACGTGGACTGCCAGGAATTACGTGTGTCCCGTCCCGAAGGAAGCCGCCTGTCGGGCCGGCCTCGATCTGCTCACCGATGCGATCCGCACCACACCCTCTCCTGGCCGGTAACCTCATCCGGCCTGGTCTGAGCCACGTGCGTGCTCTCCGCACTGTCGGATACCTTGCTGACGCAGCGCTCTGGCCGACAGGACAGGAATCCCAAAACCACCGCACCCATACCGGCCGCTGACGTGGCGCGCCACACCGTCCCGTCGCAGGATTACCCGATCCCGTATTTCACCCAGATCCTGGCGCCGTCGGCCGAGGTGAATGGCGTCACCGAACCCTGTGATGTGACCCGCAACTACCGGACAAAGGCGCAGAGTTAGGGACGGGATTGTGCGGCGCTTCGCCGGTTCCTTCCCGGGTTCGGCACGTCGGCGACGTCTCGGCAGGATGGTGCGATGGCAAGCCCGAATCAGCGTGACCTCGGGCGGGTGTTCAACGAGGTGCCGGAGCTCTACTGCCGGGTTCGGCCGGGTTATCCTGACGAGTTGTTCGCGGACCTCGTCACCGTCACCGGCAGGGACGAAAGGTCGTCGGTGCTTGAGGTGGGCTGCGGTAGCGGTCAGGCGACGCGTTCGCTGGCATTGCTCGGCTGCTCAGTGACCGCGATCGAGGCAGGAGCGGAAATGGCTGCACTCGCTCGCCAACGGATCGCCGCCTTCCGGAAGGTCGAGGTCGAGACGTGGACGCACACATCGCCGACATCCGGGGCGGCCGGTGATTCCCCGGCTCCGAGCTGGGCGTCGCTCGAAACTAGGGCACTGACGACACGAGGCCTCGCCCCTGCAGCGTAAGCACCCGCTGTCCACGATCAGGGGCGACTTCAAGTTGCGAATCCCGCGCTTGACATGGACGGTCACGCGCCTGTCCGGAATACGTGAGACCCCTCAGCAGACCAGGACGGTCTGCGGTGATCCTTCTGGAATGTCGCCTTTCGGGCCAGGACGAATCAGGTGGAGATCGTAGCGTTCACAGGTGAGGGTGAGCGCACAGTCAGCAGGAGTCGACGGCGCACGGGTACCTGAGCAGCCACGAGTTGGTCATGCAGTCGAATGACCGATGCAACCCTGGGCCCGGGTGCGTGATCGATGCATGAACCCCCAGGTGGTCGCGGAGGGCGCCCGACAACGTACGTGCTCTTGCGTTTCACCTCACCCGAGGGGTCTCCTTGCCTAACGTTCCCATTTCCCGGCCAGGGCCGATCGCGCTTGCCGCGGTCGCCGCTCTGACGATAGGGGTCATACCAGCCACCGCCGCGGTACCGGCGGACATCAGTCCCATGCCGTCCGTCGGGGCCGTTCACGAGCCGGCAGGAAGCGGCGGCACGCACAGCGTCACCCTGATCACCGGTGACAAGGTCACGATCGGCACCGCCGCCGACGGCACCACCGTCCGGTCCTTCGAGAGCCCGAATGGAACCACCACCGGTTTCCACCGCTCAGTCATCGACGGCTCGACGTATGTCTACCCCGACGCCGCTCTGCCCTACGTCAGCGCGGGGAAGCTCGACAAGCAGCTGTTCAACGTGACGCAGCTGATTGCTGACGGTTACGACGACGCGCACGCGAAACGGTTGCCGCTCATCGTCCGCTACACCGACGCCGCCGCCAAATCCCGGACCCAGCCGAAGGTGGCCGGCTCGACCGTCGGCCGCCGGCTGGCCAGCATTCAAGGTGCGGGCGTCGCCGAGAGCCGCGAGCAGGCGTCGGCGTTCTGGTCCGCGCTCACCGGCGGTTCCGCCGCGGCGGCCCGATCGGCGAACCCGGCCTTCGCGGGTGGTATCGCCAAGATCTGGCTCGACGGCAAGGTGAAGGCCGACCTGGCCGACTCGACCGCCCAGATCGGCGCGCAGCAGATCTGGGCGCAGGGGAACACCGGCAAGGGCGTCAAGGTCGCAGTGCTCGACACCGGTGTGGACGCCGAACATCCCGACCTTGTCGGGAAGTTCGATGCCACCGCCAGCTTCGTGCCGGGCGAGCAGGAGATGACCGACTACGTCGGCCACGGCACCCACGTCGCCTCGACGATCGCCGGCACCGGCAGCGCCTCCGACGGAAAGGAGCGGGGCGTCGCCCCCGGTGCCCGGCTGGATGTCGGCAAGGTGCTCGACGGCAGGGGCCAGGGGCAGGAGTCCTGGCTCATCGCGGGCATGGAATGGGCCGCCCGAGACCAGCAAGCCAAGATCATCAGCATGAGCCTGGGCGGCAAAGGCGACGGCGCCGATCCGCTGAGCCAGGCGGTCAACCAGCTCAGCGCCGAGACCGGCGCGCTGTTCGTCGTCGCGGCGGGCAACGCCGGCCCGCACAACATCGGCAGCCCCGGTGCCGCGGACTCCGCGCTGACCGTCGGCGCCGTCGACTCGGCGGATCACCTCGCCGACTTCTCCAGCCAGGGCCCGCGTAACGTCGACGGAGGGCTGAAGCCCGAAATCACCGCCCCCGGCGTCAACATCCTGGCGGCCCGCTCCAAGGACAGCTCGGTCGGCTCCGGCTACTACACCACGATGAGCGGCACGTCGATGGCGACGCCGCACGTCGCCGGCGCCGCCGCGCTGCTGGCCGCAGCCCACCCCGACTGGACCGGCCCGCAGCTGAAGGACGCGCTGGTCAGCAGCACCAAGGCCACCCCTTCGTACACCCCGTACCAGGCGGGCAGTGGACGGCTCGACGCCCTGGCGGCAGTGCACGCCTCGGTCTTCGCTACCGCCAGCGCCTACTCCGGCTTCCACGCATGGCCCACGAAGCCCGCAGAGACCGACGTCCAGAAGGTGACGTACACCAATGCCGGCGATGCCCCGGTCAGCCTCGACCTGGCGATCAACGCTGCTGTCGCGGCGGAGGGGTTCTCCCTTTCCGATGACCGGGTGACCATTCCCGCGCACGGCACCACCTCGGTGACCCTCACCGCGGCGCTGGACCGCATACCGACCTTCCAGCCGGTCAGCGGCATGATCACCGGTACGGACAGCGCCGGAGTGGTCCGTACCCGGACCCTGATCGGCGCCGTCAGGGAGGGACAGCGGCACGACCTGACCATCATCGCGAAGGACCGTTCGGGCAAGCCGCTCTCCGGCCAGGTCACCATCGTCTCGGAGCACAACATGCCGACGGTGACGCTCGACGCATCCGGCACCGGCAGCGCGCACCAACTGCCCACCGGTACCTACAGCGGATGGCTCCGTGCCAACGTGCAGGGGGCCAACGGGCCCCACTCGCTGGGTTTGGCACTGCTCCCCTTCACCGGCGTCCAGTTGGACCAAGACCGGACCATCACCCTGGACGCCCGGAAGGCTCGTCAGGTCAAGGCACACGTGCCGAGTGGGGCCACAGCGGTCCTGTCGCGGATGGACGTCAGCCAGTCGTTCGGCGGCGGCAATTCGGCGGCCGACTCGTTCATGCCCGGGTCTGTCTCGGAGGAACAAGATGTAGACGCCTACGACAGCATTTGGGCGCTCCCGACCGACAAGAAAGCCACCGACGGGTTCAAGTTCGGCGCCCGCTTCCGTCTTGAGCAGCCGGCGCTGACCGTGAGCAGGGGGTCGGAAAGCTACGACGATCTGCTGGTCAAGCGCGCGGCCAGGCCGCTTCCGGCCGGCACCCGGAAGCTGACGGCGATCTTCGCCGGTGAGGGTACGACCAAGGACCTGGCCCGGAGGAATGTCCGCGGCAAGACCGTGGTGGTACGGCGCAGCGACGCCATCGGAATCGAGGAGCAGGCGAAGACTGCCGCGGCGGCGGGCGCACGGGTGCTCCTGGTCGTCAACGATGGCATCGGCCGACTGCAGCCTTGGAACGAGCCTGCCGACAGCACTGAGAGCCCGGCCCCGCTGACGGTGGCGACGCTCAACTCCGACCAGGGCGGTGACCTGATCGACGCGCTCGGCCGGGGCAGCGTTGAGCTGAAGGTCACCTCGCATCCCACCACCGACTACCTCTACGACGTGGTGCACCACTGGTCCGGCGCCGTTCCGACGGACCCGACCTGGCGGGTGAAGCCGAGCGACCTGGCCCGGGTCGACGTCTCGTTCCGCAACTACCGGCCGGGGAAGGCGTACGAGTACCGCAACGACATCTCGGACGGCTGGGGCGGTACCTGGAGGGCATTCCCGGCGCCCGCCCAGGGAGAGCGGACCGACTGGGTCACCGGGGACACGGACTGGGTGGACGAAGCCGGCACCTACGGCGAGACCACGCAGCAGTCGCTCAATCCCCTCCACTACCTGGCGGGGAAGACCGACAAGGTCAGTTGGTTCGGCCCGATCCAGCGGCCCCGGATGAGTTCGTACATCAATCCACCGACACGCTACGGCGACAACCTCATCATCCGCGTGCCTGGTTGGGGGGACTCCGGGGCTGGCCATGTCGGCAACGCCTACAACAACTTCGACGTCCAGGACTGGGTGGGGCTCTACCAGGGTGATCAGCTACTCATGTGGGGCAACGCCGAGAAGGCGGTGGCGTTCGGGCTCGCCCCGGAGCGGCTGCCCTACCGGGTGGTGGTCGACAACGACCGTGGCGCCTGGGCCAACCCCTACTCGACGCACACGCTGACCGAGTGGAACTTCACCTCCGCAGCCGCTGAAGCCGAGCCCGTACCGCTGATCCAGCTCGACTACGGCGTGGACACCGACAAGGCCGGCCGGGCGGACCGGCAGACCCAGCTGACGGTGACCGCCTCCCACTTGTCCGGCACGACAGCCGCCATCGGCAAGCCCTCGCTCGAGGTCTCATACGACGACGGGGCGACCTGGCAGGGGGCCGAGCTGGGCCACAAGGGTGACGGATGGCGGACGGCCCTGCACGCGCCGAAGTCCGCGCGCTTCGTCACGCTCCGGGTCACCGCCAAGGACAGTGCCGACAACAGCGTCTCGCAGACAATCACCCGGGCCTTCGGCCTGCGCTGACGTCACCTGACGTAACAACCCTGCCGGGCGGGGCCGCAGCCGGCGGCCCCGCCCGGAACGACTTCTGTGGACCAGCTGCACGCCAAGAGCCCCGCACACCGGGACAGCCCGTCGAGCTGCTGACCAGCCACCAGCCGAACCCTTGGAAGCGCTACTTGAGATCCGTTACCGCACCGGCGACATCACCGGTAAGCCGCCGCCCCCGTTTTGTCGGACGCGACATGGAACTGAGGCGTGTGACGGACGCGCTGCGGCAATCGCCCGCACTTGTGCTGGTGGAGGGCGAGGCGGGCATCGGCAAGAGCCGCTTGGTGCAGGAGGCCTTGGCGGCGGCCGCCACCGAAGGTCCGCGCACGCTGATGGCGGTGTGCCCGCCGTTTCGCGAGGCGCTGACCCTCGGCCCGATCGTTGACGCCGCCCGGCAGGCCGCACCGAGTGGCGCCGATGTGGCGGACCTCGGACTGTCGGCGTTGGCCGGTTCCCTGCGGCCGCTGTTCCCTGAATGGGCGGACGGTCTGCCGTCCGCGCCGGAGCCACTGGCCGATGCCGGCGCCGCCCGGCATCGGCTGATCCGGGCCTTCACCGAACTCCTGGACCGTCTCGGAATCGACGTCCTGGTCGTCGAGGACGTGCACTGGGCGGACGAGGCGACGCTGGAGTTCCTGCTGTTCCTGGCCTCCCGGCAGCCGTTCCCGCTCACTTTGGTGATGACCTGCCGACCCGAGGAGGTGGCCGCCGACTCCCTGCTGCTGCGCCTGTCCTCCCGGGTACCGACGGGTGCGGGGATCAGCCACGCACGTGTCGGCCTGACCGGACTCGCGGTGTCGGACACCGCGGAGCTCGTGTCGTCGATGCTGGACGACGAACACGTCTCCACCGAGTTCGCCACATTCCTGCACGACCGTACCGAGGGCGTGCCGCTCGCGCTGGAGGAGTGCGTCCGACTGCTGCGGGACCGGGCCGACCTGGTCCGGCGGGACGGCGAATGGATGCGGCGCACCCTCGACGAGATCGCCGTGCCACCGACGATCCGGGACGCCGTCACCGAGCGAGTGGCCCGGCTCGGGGCCGACGCCCGGCGGGTACTGCTGGCCGCTGCCGTCCTGAGCGAACCGGCGGAGGTGACAACGCTGGGGACGGTCAGCGGGCTGACCGGGGCGGGGAGCGGTCAGGATGCGGGCATCGAGGGCCGGACGACCCGTCCGGCAGATTCCGCCATCGCACCGGCCTGGGGGTCCGCCGCCGCCATGGTGATCGAATCAGCTGTCTCCGACGCGGTGGACAGTGGCCTGCTGGTCGAGGACGGCTCAGGTTCGGGCCGGATCGCGTTCCGGCATACGCTCGCCGCCCGGACGGTGTATGACCGGACGTCGGCCTCCGAACGGCGCGCCGCCCACCGCCGCGCCGCCGCGCTGCTTGAGACCGCCCGGCCCCGGCCCGTCGACCGGCTCGCCCATCACTTCCGTCAGGCCGGCGAAATCATGCGGTGGTGCGAGTACGCCGAGCAGGCGGCGGACATCGCCCTCGCGTCCGGTGACCACGTCACCGCCCTCACCTTTCTGCACGAATTGATCAACGAACCGGGGCTCCCCGCGGAAGCGATCGCCTCACTGGTGCGGAAGATGCCGTTCCAGGCGTTCACCGGCTACACCCGGCGTGCGGATGTCCTCGCCACACTGCGCGCCGTCCTCGAAACAAACCGGCTCAGCGCGCGCGACCGCGCCGAAGTGCGCAGCCAGCTCGCTCAGATCCTCATCCAACTCGGTGAGTACGCCGCCGCTGCGGCGGAGTTGGAGCCGGCGATACCGGACCTCGTCGACGGGACGTACGCCGGCGCCTGGGCGATGACCGCGCTCGGATATCCGGTGCTGAGCGGAACATGGCCGGCCAAGACCCATCTGGGCTGGCTGGAGCGGGCCCGGCAGTTCACCGCCGGTGCGGCGCTCTCCCCGCATGAGCGGCTGTCCTTGCTGGTCAACCGCACGACCGCACTGCTCGAACTCGGCGAGGAATCGGGCTGGGTGCTCGCCGATGAACTGGGCGACGACGAGTCGACACCACAACTGGCCCTCCAACGTGGGCGCGCCGAACTGAACATCGGCGATGCGGCGATCCGGTGGGGACGGTACGCGGAGGCCCGGCGGCGGCTGACGAGCGCCGTCGACGTCGCGGGGCGACACGCGTACCAATTGCTCGCAGACCTGGCAAGAGTGACGCTCCTCCACCTCGACTACTTGACCGGGGCGTGGCAGGGACTTGCCGAGCGGGCCGGACAGTGGTCGGACGTGGCCGAAGAGCCCTTGTGCCGGCTGCAGGCCCTGCTGGTGGTGGCTCAGGTGAAACTGGCGACGGCGGGCGCGGATGAGGAGGTCGAAGATCTGCTGCGGACGGTGCGGGAGGAGGGCGAACGCCGCGGCGCCATCGGCCTGTGGCTGGAGCCCGCCGCGGCACAGGCACGGCTCAAACTCGCCGCGGGTGAGCCCGAGGAGGCACTCGCACTGACCGAGGACCCCATCCGTCTGGTCATGCGCAAGAGCATCTGGTTCTGGGCGACAGATGTCGCACCCGTGCGAGTGGCCGCACTGTCGGCGGCCGGGCGGCATACGGAGGCGGAGCGCCTCGTGACCGCGTTCCAGGACGGGCTGAACGGGCAGCACGCGCCCGCTGCGCATGCGGGACTGCAGGAGTGCCGCGCGGTGCTCGCCGAGGGCCAAGAAGAGTTCGACGCGGCGGCGCGGGCGTGGGGCAACGCGGCCCAGGCATGGTCGCAGCTGCCGAGGCCGTACGCAGCGGCACGGGCGCAGGAGGGCGTCGAGCGCTGCACACCTGCCGCGCGGGGCGAGAGACGCGGCGGACGGCACGGATACGGAAATCAGCTTTCGCCACGGGAGGTGGAGGTGGTGCGGCTGATGCTGCGAGGGCTGACGAACCGTCAGATAGCGGTTGAGCTGTCGAGGTCACCCAGCACCGTCACGACGCAGTTGAAGTCGGCCATGCGCAAATACGGGGTGACATCCAGAACGGCGCTGGCCGTGCACGTGACACAGGCGGGGAGCGTCTGATCGGCGCGGACTCATTCCTGCACGTCCACGCATTCTTTAGCCCATTTTGGCCGATCGCTCACGCCGCTTGCCGAACTCATACTCGCAGGCGGACCGTGTTTGTCCGGGACACGGTAACTGAGGGTTGTTCATGAATGTCGGCAAAGACATGAGTTCGTCTGAGCGCGAACTTCACGACGATCGCGACGAGCCCGAGGGCGCAGACGCAGAGGGTGCCGACCGCGATGAGCTCTCCGGCTACGAACCGCTCTGACTCCGCCCGACCCCGACTGAAGGGTTGTCTTTTCATGCTAGGACGTGGGCACTTGCGCGCTCCTGTTTCGTTCCTCATAGCCGCCTACCTAAGGGCTGTCCCACGAAGATCTTGGCTCCGAGTAAGGCGGAGCTTGAAGAGCGGGTGAGGTGCTCAGCCGGTGGTTCGTGGGGTGGCCAGGGACCGGGCGAAGTCGGCGAGTGCGCGGAAGTCGTTCTCCCGTAGGCCGATCCGCGGGTTGACGTGGTGCAGGAGCCCGGGCCCTTGGTGGTGGGCGGTCACGTACGTCTGATCCAGCTCGCTTTGCTCGTCGTCCACCCAGGCGAAAGGACGGCCGTTGGCGTAGTTGACCAGCGGTTCGGTCTTCCAGTGGACTCCATCGGGGCGTTCTTGGAGCAGGGCGTCGCCGAAGTCGACGAAGGGTAGTTCCGGAAGGCCGATGATCGGTGCGATCCACCGATTGGCGTCGTCCATCCACGTGGTGGCCCAGCACAGCTCGAAACCGAGCTGGAGCAGGTTTCGTCCGTGCTCTGGGTTGAGCCAGACACGTAGGGGGCGTCGTCGGGACGAGAGGCCCCTGTCGTCCTCATGGGCGTCGTTCCGGGGAACTCTGAGTGTGGTGTAGCCGTCGGGGCGCCTCTCCGGCTGGGCTGCGTAAGGGTTGAGCGGCCCGTCCACGTCGAGGAACAGCAGCGGTCGGTTCACGGTTTCCCCCGGGTCTTGCTCACTGTGGACTGCCCCGATCAGCGTAGCTGTGGGATTGTCTCGGTGTTGGGTCGGCTGAGCGATGATCACGATGTGGCGAGTGGGATCACGGCAGCAGAGCCGTCCTGGATAAGCCCGTTCGCCGGGCTGAGCCCGCGCTGCTTCGGCAAGCTGCTGACCACGCTGCGGCGTGACAAAGCAGATCTGGTCCACCGAGGCCGGCCGTGGGCCTGCCGCTGGAGGACCGGGCGCTGCTGGTCACGGCCTATTGGCGTACCAATCTGACGCTGCGGCAGCTCGCTCCGCTGTTTGGCGTCCCGAAGTCCACGGCTGGCCGAGTCGTCAACCACATCGGACCCCTGCCCGTGCTCCGGCCCCGCAAGCGGTTCGCCAAGGACACCACTCTCATAGTGGATGGCACCCTGGTCCCCACCCGCGACCACACCATCGCCGAGCGGTCGAAGAACTACCGGTACTCCACCAACCACCAGGTCGTCATCGACGCCGACACCCGCCTGGTCGTTGTGGTCGGCCGGCCACTCGCCGGGAACCGCAACGACTGCAAGGCATGGGAGGAGTCCGGCGCCAAGGCCGCCGTCGGCAGAACCCTCACGATCGCCGACGGCGGCTACCCGGGAACCGGACTCGTCATCCCGCACCGTCGCGACCGCGGCCAGACCGAGCTCCCAGCTTGGAAAGAAGACCGCAACAGGACCCACAAACAGGTCCGAGCCCGTGTCGAGCACGTCTTCGCGGTCGGCGTCCCACACTTCGGGCACAGCACCGCCTCGTGCCGGGTTCACGCCGATAGGCGGACTGCCCCACCCTGGCCCGTCACATTCTCAACGGCCAGTGCCGATAACCCAGAAAACAGTGTCCCCATAAGTGAGTTGACGTCGGGCATGCGATGCCGACGATTTCGGCCACACTTCGTCACCACCGATTACGGGACAGAGCCGATTACGGGACGGAGCCGTTGATTGGACAGTCCCGCGTCCTGCCTCCACTGCACCGCACGGTAGCCGATGGATCCGGGACGAGCGGGTCTAAGGCCCGATGTCGCCTGTCGTGTGCGTGGACGCCGTGGGGTCAGGAGCCGGCGCGTCGCCACGTGGGGGCGAGGGCGATCTGCTGGAGTTGCCCGATTTTCAGGGCGGGTTCGGTGCGGCTGGCTGGCAGCTTGTAGGCGCCCGCGTTGACTGCCGAGATCACGACGCGCAGGCCGTCCTTGCGGAAAGTGTCGACGCTCCACTCGACCGCGCCCTTGCCTCCTTGAGAAGGAGGACTCTTCCGGACAGTGACGCGGGTGCCGTCGGATTGAGTGTCGGCCTTTTCGAACAGTTTTGTCATGTTGGCGTCGTCGGGCTTCCACCGCTGGACGTTCACGGCGACAAGGCTCTTGCCGTGGCCGTCATCGACCACAACGTGTCCGAACCCTTGCGACCCGCCCTCCTGCGCGGCATGCAGCCCCGCCGGCAGGAGTTCTTTGATGACGTGGGTGATCTGCGCTCCGGTCATCTCCGAGACCGATCCCGTCCGGGGACCTCCGGTACGCGGTGCGGGCATCGCCGAGAGAAGGGGCTTCCACGCCGTGTCGGTGGCAATCGCCGAGAGCTGCTCAAGGCTCAATGGAAGTGCCGTGTTGCCGGCCGCGGTCTTACCGTCCAGACCGCCGGTCTCGGACACAAAGACCTGCGTGCCATCCTTATGGGTCAGCAGCACGGAGCGGACCTTGCCGCCGGACGGCTTGTCCTCGTCCCGCGGTGACTGGTCCCGTACGAGCCGTGCCCCGCCGGGCAGTTGGGACTGCGCGCACTGGCTGTAGGGATGGTAAGCCGTGTCAGGGCACTGCGCGAGCTGCGCGGGGACGGGGAGGGGGTACCTGTTGAGGGCTACCGTCACCTTCGCGGCCTTCCCGCCCACCTCGAGGATCAGCTCGGCGGAGGGCGGCGACCCAGGCCTGCCACCCTGCCCCTGCCCGTGCTGCGCCGAATACTTCCCCTGAGGAAGCAGGCTTTCAAGCAAGTACACCATCTGCTGGGCCGATGCCGGTGTCGGTGTGAGGCTGCGCGGCTGGCTGTCGGAGTGCGCGGGGCCGCAGCCGGCGAGCACCGCGGTGCTCAGGCCGATCGACAGGACCGCTGGGACTGTTCTCCACCGCCCGGCAGAGCCGCCAAAGCTCTGCCACGCCGCGCGGGCACCGTCCAGCAGACGCACGGACGTCGTCGCTGGATGAGTTCCCGGCAGTGCACCAGTGGGGACCACCGCTGAACGGCGCAGTCTGGGTTCCGCAGACGGTGTGCGCTCCGCAGTGATGACTCGCTCCCCCGGGGGCCAGAAACCGACGATGTGGTCACTCCGGCCCTCGCGGGGCGAGGCGTAAGAACTCATTGCTAGCCGACCGAGGAGATGGCGTCATTGAACGGATAGGTCAGACGGTTCCACGTGAAGTCGGGCTGGAAATACCCGTAGGTCCCCTTCCAGTTCGGGTCGTTCCACGTCTGGAGGGCGAGTTCAGCAGTTTGAATGGACGAGATCTTGTCATTGAGGTCGGCGTAACCGCTCGGGGCGTACCTGAGGTCGGCGATCGAACCGGGGTGGGAGTAGCCCGACCAGCACGTGCCGCCAAGGTCGTAGTTGTCGCAGATCACGTACCTATGAGGAATATTCGAGGTTGAGGCGGCGGCGGAACCAGCAATGGTGCCGGTGATCCCGGTGGCGAGAGCAAGGCTCGCAATCGCTCCGAGCATGACCTTCTTGACACTTCGCATAGAATTTTTCTCCATTGCGGTAAGTCGGGCTGCTGTGCGCCATGACGGGAAGGGTCACGGGCGAGTCGGCTCCGTCACGGGTGCTGCGGGTGCGTGTGTCGACCCTGGACCCGGGTCCAGGGATGCATCGGTCATTTGGCTGCATGACCAACCCATGACTGTCAGGCACCCGTGTACCGTCGACTCCTGCTGACTAAGATTCGAGTTTCACCTTCGAACGCAATCATGTCGACCTGATTCGGCCTGGCCCGAAGACCATATTCCGGAGGTTCCGCTCCAGGCTTGTCAGCACAGGTTGCGCCGGTCGCTGGCAGCCGGGCGCGTCGCTGCGGGGCTGGGGTGTGAGTGACGACGCTTTCGCCGCACGGCCGTCCGTATGCGCTTTGAGCGCTTCTCCCGTGCCCTGGAGGGCTTGTACTTGCTCCGTGAGTTCGAGGTTCAGTCCGTTGACCAGGTTCCGCTGGGCCTTCCGGCAAGAGTGCCGCCACCAGATGCGGGTCGTCGGCAAAGGCCCTCGCCGGCAACGCCCACAGCTCTCTTCCCTCGGGATGACCAGGAGCCTTGTCCGATTCAATGATCCCGATGAAAAGACCGTCGGCGAACAACGCCGCGCCCGACATACCAGCCCAGACACTGCTGCCACCGGGCCGCGCAAGACGGGCTCCGCCTTCGATCTGGACAACCCACAGGTCGCTCTTCACTCCCGACAACGGCGTGACAAACCCCTTGATCTGACGAGACTCACGTACCCGTCCGTCCACGTCGCTGTCCGGGAACCCCACTGCGGTGACCTCAACCGGATCCGTACCGGTCACATCCGCCCATGTGGGCGAACTGCGCGAAGCGGGACCGTCGAGCAGGATGTGCCTCCTCCTGGTGGTCTCGGTGACGACCAGCAGGGCCACATCGAACTGCGGTGACCACCACACAACGACGGCATCGACGAAATCTGCTTGCCCGCCGCGACGCAGTTGTCGGATGCGGCAATGCGGGCGGTCCCGCGCAAGTCCCTCCAACCTCTCCTTCCAATTCTCTAGCGGTGGCGGCGCGAGCGGACCATCATCTGGCAGCGCTCCCTCGACGACGTGCCGCGCCGTCAGCACTGTGTCCTCGCTGATCAGATAGCCGGAACCAACTGAGCCCGTTTGAGGCTCATAGATTTCGATAACCAGATCCTCATTCAGCACCGCTGCAGTCCTTCGTCTCGGCGTTCGTCACTCAGCGTCAGTCCGGCTCACCCGCCGCTTGGGCGTTGACCTTGACTGATGCGGTTCGACCGTTGCCATCGACCGTGACCGGCGTGAGTGACAGCGACAGCTGGTGGGTGGCCTGGTCGCCGATCTGCCCCTTCGCTCCGAAGGACACAACGCCGAACCGCACTCCGGAGTCCCCCGTGGCTTCTCGGGTGATCGCCAGTGTGACGTTCAGCTCCACGGCCCCCAGCTCGAACCGCAAAGCCTCGTCGCGCCCACTGCCCATCGCATCGGTGAGCTCCGCGCGGAGCGCCTGGATCGTCTCCGCCAGTCCGGCGGCAATCCGATCATCCATTACTGTCCTCCCTGGTTGACATCGCAATCTTCCCGGCACTCACGCTTCAGAGGTACTCAGTAAGGCGTCCTCGTCTTCCTCGGCATCGGTCGTAGCCGCAGGGGGCACAGGCCACCATCATGGAGCCGGGATGCCTGGAAGCCATAGCGGCCAAGGCAGTTGAGATCGGCAAGTCTTGAGAGGGCCAACCGCGCGATGTTCTCGTCCAACACCGACGGCCCGCAGATGTCAGTCCTCCGCGCCGTCCTCGTCGTCGTCGAGCTCAACGGCGTCCGGGTTGCGCAGGGGCCGCAGGTCCCCACCCGCCGGGACGCTGGCGGTGAAGCTGTAACGGCCTAAGAAGTTCAAATTCCTGTGCTTGAGTGGGGAAAGCCGGGCCACATCCTCGTCCTTGATCTCGTGGCCCTCGGTGCGGAGGGTGCGGAGCTGGGTGACAGCGGCGTCGATGTAGCGCGTCGTCCAGAGCACGATGGCGTTGAGGACCAGGCCGAGGGCGCCGAGCTGGTCCTCCATGCCGTCGCGGTACGCCTGGTGGATGGTGCCGCGCTTGCCGTGACAGACGTCGCGGGCGAGCTTGTGACGCGACTCCTGCACTGTGAGCTGGCGGTTCATCTGCCGGCGGTAGGTGTCGTCCACCGGGTCGACCATCCGCAGCAGGTGCTCGGTCTTGGCGATCCGCCCGTACTCGGCGAACGCCTGCCCCAGCGGGGTCGGGTGGCCCTCGCGGCCGAACATCCGCAGCAGGTCGTAGGCGCGGACCTGGTTGGTGACCAGGGAGCCCGCGACCCGGAGCATGTCCGGCCACCACGTCTCGATCTTCTTCACGGCGCGCTCCAGACTCGCCGCCTTCGAGCCCAGCCCGTAGCGCGCCAGAGCGGCCAGCCGGTTCGGCGGGACCTGCGACAGCCGCACCCGGCCAAGCTGGAACGCGCTGATCTCATCGACCCGCTCCAGCGCGCGGGCGAACGCCGTGCCCGTCGTCCGCGTCGGCGGCCGGCGCAGCCGCTCCAGCTCCGAGAACCGGGAGCCCTCCGGCGTCACCAGCGTGGCGACCAGGTCCCCGGGCAGCGCCTCGTCCGCGCGCCTGGCAGCCCTGGCGACCGTGGCGTGCAGCCGCTTCTCCGCGACCGTACGGACCTCCGACACCTTCCGGGCCAGCACCCACACCCCGGGCAGCAGCACGCGGTGCCGGCGCAGCCAGCCCACAGCCTGGTTGAACAGCGCCACCGGCCCCTCGGCGTGCGTCCAGGCCCGGCCGTGCAGGAACGTACGGAACTTCCGCCCCCACTCCGGGTCGTCGTACTCGTGGTACTCGTACGCGTCCCGGATCTCCCACGCGTGCTCGTACGCCGTCGGCTTGCGCTCGGTGTACTGCTTCACGCAACTGACGTCCTCGATGCCGAGCTGCTCCCCGAGGTACTCCACCACCGCCCACGGAACGTCCAGCGGGTCGTCAGGGAGGAACCGGCCGATGTAGCGCACGGTGCACATCTGAAGGGCGAACCCGAGCCGACTGTGGTCACCGCGCCGCTTCGCGATCAGCTTGCGGTCCTCGTCGTCGAGGAAGAAGAACCGCTCCAGCTCCGGCCGGGTCGGCTCCTCGTTGAACTTCCCGTACGAAGCCGCCTGCTCGTCGGTCAAGAACTCCACTGGCATGGCCCTGAAACTAACGACGCCCGCAGCCGGTCAGCGATCTTCCGCCGAACTCCCTTCCCGGGCCGACCGCCTGTGCTGGGCGCCCATGATCACCGGCTTAGCGTTAACCGCTGTACCCCTGTGCCCCAAGGCCGTTGACCTGGTAGCTGGTTACTTGCCCGGCCTTGTTCTTCCGGGGGGTCAAGGACGCCATGAGCGCAGAGTAGCGCCATGTGTTCCCACGGTGTTCCCACTCCCCCATTGGAACCGGCCAAGATCCGACCATTGTCGCAGGTCAAGGTGCAGGTACGCAGAAACGGCCGGAGCCCCCGCACAGTGGGCTCCGGCCGTTCGTCTGCCGCCTGCTGTCGTGCTGTCCAGGCGGATTACAGGCGGCTGTGGTGGACCGGTTCGATCCTGCTCACGGACTACAGGGCGAGGCCGGTGAGGACCAGCACGCGCTCGTAGGTGTAGTCGTCCATCGCGTAGCGAACACCCTCGCGGCCGACGCCGGACTGCTTGGCTCCGCCGTACGGCATCTGGTCGGCGCGGTAGGAGGGGACGTCACCGATGATGACGCCGCCGACCTCGAGAACGCGGTGGGCGCGGAACGCGGTCTGCAGGTCGTGTGTGAACACACCTGCCTGCAGGCCGTACTTGGACGAGTTGACGGAGGCGAAGGCCTCGGCCTCGCCGGCCACCTTCTGAATGGTGAGCACCGGTCCGAACACCTCCTCGGAGGCGAGGGTGACGCCGTCCGGGAGCTCCGTCAGCACGGTCGGCGCGTAGCTCGCGCCGTCCCGCTTGCCGCCCACGAGGAGCTGGGCGCCGGCCTGCACGGCCTCGTCGACCCAGGACTCGACGCGCTTGGCGGCGTCCTCGTTGACCAGCGGGCCGACGTCGGTCGCGGCGTCGGACGGGTCACCGGTGACCTGGGCCTCGACGGCCGCGACGATCTTCGGGACGAGCCGGTCGTAGACCGCGGTGTCCGCGATGACGCGCTGCACGGAGATGCAGGACTGGCCGCCCTGGTAGTTGGAGAAGGTCGCGATGCGGGTCGCGGCCCAGTCCAGGTCCTCGTCGGAGGCGTAGTCGCCGAGGACGACCGCCGCGCCGTTGCCACCGAGCTCCAGGGTGCAGTGCTTGCGCGGCACCGACTCCATGATCGAGTAGCCAACCGCGGCAGACCCGGTGAAGGAGATCACGGGCAGCCGCTCGTCCTGCACGAGGGCGGGCATACGGTCGTTGGGCACCGTGAGCACGGACCACGAACCGGCCGGAAGGTCCGTCTCGGCCAGCAGCTCACCGAGGATCAGCGACGAGATCGGGGTGGCCGGGGCGGGCTTCAGGATGATCGGGACGCCGACGGCGATGGCCGGGGCCACCTTGTGGGCGCTCAGGTTCAGCGGGAAGTTGAAGGGCGCGATACCGAGGACCGTGCCGCGCGGGAAGCGACGGGTCAGCCCGAGACGACCGGTGCCACCGGCGTCGGTGTCGAGGCGCTGGGCCTCGCCGCTGTTGAAGCGGCGGGCTTCCTCGGAGGCGAACCGGAACACGGAGACGGCGCGGCCGACCTCACCGCGTGCCCACTTGATGGGCTTGCCGTTCTCGGCGGAGATCAGCTGGGCGATCTCCTCGGTGCGCTCCACGAGACGCCGTACGACGTGGTCGAGCGCGGCGGCGCGGACATGGGCAGGCGTCGCGGCGAACTCCTCGCGCACGGCGTGCGCGGCGGCGACGGCCTCCTCGGTCTGCGCGTCGGTCGGCACGCTGACCGTGCCGACGAGACGGCCGTCCCAGGGGTTGGTGACGTCGAAGCTGTCCTCGCCGGTGGCCCGGCGGCCGGCGAGCCAGAAGGCGTGGGTGGAAGTCATGGAGGTTCCGGCCCTTCGGAGTCGTGGGGTGTCCTGTCCCCCACCGTAGGGCCGTACCGTCGGCCTGGCGTTTGTCCGGTGCGGAGCAGAAGCGGGCAGGCATGCGCCGGTTTGTCGGATGACCCGGCCGACCGGGACGGTCCACCGCGACCGACCGGCGAGCGGTTACGTGCCCAGGGGCCGGAAGGGCTTCATCTCACGGCGTCGTCGGGGAACTCGTGGCCTTCAGCGCCAGCCACAGCTCCATCCGCACATCCGGGTCGTCCAGGGAGCGGCCCAGGATCTCCTCCACCCGCCGCATCCGGTACCGCAGGGTGTGGCGGTGCACGCCCAGGTCGGCCGCGGCCGCGTCCCACTGTCCGTGGTGGCTGAGCCAGGCGCGCAGCGAGGCGACCAGGTCTCCGCGGCCCTTCGCGTCGTGGTCGCGCAGGGCGCGGAGCATGCCGTCCGCGAAGGCCCGGACCGCGTCGTCCGCGAGCAGCGGCAGGACCGAGCCGGCCGCCAGCTCCTCGTGCTCGACCATGGCCCTGCCCCTGCGGCGGGCGACCGAGAGTGCCTGTTCGGCCTGCTTGTACGCGGCGGAGACGGCGGTCGGACCCGACGGTGCGGACAGCCCGACGACCACCTCGGTGTCCTCCGGCGCCGCCTGGTCGTGCGGGGTCCGCTCCTCCTGGGCCTCCGCGTATGCCGCGCAGGCGGCGACGGCCGCGCCGCCGTCCGCGGCGAGAACGACGAGCCGTTCCCCTTCGGGGACCATCAGCAGAGCCTCCCCGGACCGGGCGGCCGCCGACTCCATCGCCTCGCCGAGCAGTACCGGTGTCGCCGGGTCGGACGCCTCTGCGATCAGCAGGCGGAACGGGGCGTCGAGCAGGCCTCCGTACAGGTCTCCGGCAACGGCCCGCGCATGGTCCGGCTGGCCGGCGAGGAGCATCCGGAGTACCGCGGCGCCCAGTCGCTGTTCGGCGCCCTGAAGGGCGCGGGAGCGGGCGGTGGTGAGGGTCAGCAGGGCGACGGCCGAGTGCACGGCGTACCGCTCGGCGGTACCGAGGGCCGACCCGGTGCCCACGGCCAGGGCGCCGCGGGCCTGGCGGCCGGTGCCCAGGGTCTGGAGCTCGACCCGGTCGTCGGAGTCACCGACGACGACGCTCGCCGGGGCGGGGCGGTCTCGCAGACGTTCCACATCGGGGGTGAGCCGGGCCGCTCTGCGGGCGGCCCAGTCGGGGGCGGCGGCCACGACGGCGCCGGAGGCGTCGTACAGCGCGGCCCAGCCGTCGACCTGTGCGGCGAGCCGGCTGAGAAGCTCGCCGGGCCCCTCCCCGGCGAGTGCGGCCCTGGTGAGATCGCGCTGCGCCTCGAAGCCCGCTGTCACAGCCCGGTACTGGTCGGCGGCGATCGCCGAGGAGACGGCCTTGGCGATGGCGAGGAAGGCGGTGCGGCGCGGGACTTCGAGGAGCGGCAGTCCCGCCTCCTCTGCGGCGTCGATCAGCGGCTGCGGCACCTCGTCGTAGTTGACGCCCACGGCGAAGCCGAGCCCGACGACTCCGGCGGCGGCCAGCCGGCGCACGTACCGACGCATGGCTTCGGGGTTCTCGGCATCGAGGTTGGTGGCGGTGATGAGGAGGAGTTCGCCGCCCTCCATGTACGGAACGGGGTCGGCCAGCTCGCTGGCGTGCGCCCAGCGCACCGGCGCGTCGAGCCGGTCCGCCCCCGCACGCACCGTGAGTTTGAGCGCCGAATGCTGGACGAGCGAGGCGAGAGTGGGGGGCATGGGACCGCGGGACCTTCGGGAGTCGATTTCGCCGTCCCGTACGAACGGCTCCTCCCGATTCTGCCAGGACGGCAGGGTCAGTGGTAACCACTCTCAGTGACTTGGCACCGCCGCGGCCCACCGGATCCGTTGCGGTGGACCCGGCCGGCACGTCATGGCCGCCCGGTCCCGGTTCAGCCGTTCAGGTCCACCAGCAGCGGCGGCGCGTGCTCCCCTCGTACCGTCGTCAGAGACAGCACCGCGTGTCCGGCCGGGACGCGATGAGCCAGTTCGGAGGCCGACCAGCGTTCGCGCTCGACCTGGCGCACGGTCACCGCGTCGGTGGTCACGGCCTTGCCGGTGACCAGCTTGCGGAAGGCGTGGATGGCCCGGGTCATCGGCTGGTCGGCGAAGACCGTGCGCTGGGTGACGTCCCGGGTCTCGACCCATTCCGTACCCCATGCCTCGGCGAACCGCTTGCCGTCCCAGGTGGTGATCCCGGAGAACGCCATCCGGCAGCCGACCGCGCCCAGCAGCGCCGTGTGCAGGCTCTCCGGGACGTCGTCGAGGGTGCGCAGCGTGAGCACGGCCCCGGCGTGCGCGGAGCGCAGCCGCTGGATGCCACGGACGGTGTCGGGGGTCAGCGTGCGGGTCGCGTCGTCGAGGACCAGGCAGGCGAAGAGGGAGCGGTCGGCGCGGGCGGCCGCGCTCGCCGTGAACTGGGCGAGGACCAGACGGGCCAGCATCCGCGACGCCTCGGCGTGACCGCGTTCGGGCAGATCGATGCGGACCCTGAGCGGGTGCTCCAGGGCCCGCAGGGAGAAGGGGCGGGCCTTGCCCGTGGTGTCGAAGAAATCGGCGAACGCCGGCCGGTCGAGCAGCGCGACCCGGTCGGCGAGTGCGGGTCCCGGGTCTCCGGGAGCGCCGGACTGGCGGGCGCGGGCGTCGAGTTCGCGGTGCATGCTGTGCCCGTCCGCCGCGTCGACGGCCTCGCGCAGGGCCGTGAGCGCGGCCGGGACACCGTCCAGCAGCTCCCGCAGTTCGGGGACGGAGGGAAAGCGGCCGTGGGCGGCGCGGTAGGGGCCGAGGAGCTGAGCAAGGGCGGTGGCGGCTCGTCTGCTGTCCACTTCGGGGAGGTCCCCGACGAGCCCCTCGGCCAGGACGGCCGCGGCTTCGTCGGGATCGGTGGTGCCGCCGTAGAGGTCGAGGTCGTGGACGGAGGCCGGGTCGCCGAGCTTGACCACGACGTCGAACCCCTCGTCGGCGCCGAGCCGGGTGCCGGTGGCGCATACCGCGACGACGGCGGCCCGCCCGGCGAGCGCCTGAAGGGCGAGGGATTCGACGACGGGCCGGATCAGTGCGCGGCTCTTGCCCGCCCCCGGCGGTCCGACGGCGAGCAGGGAGGTGCCGAGCAGTCCGGGGTCGAGGGCGATTCCGCTGCCGCGGCGCGCATAGGGGTTGCGCTCGTTGTCGTCGACCGTGCCGAGCCTGACCTGGTCGACGAGCAGATCGTGCCGGGCGGAGCGGACCGGGAGATCGCGCGCGCCGGAGGGGTGGGTGCACGCGGCGGCGCCGTTGCGCAGCACGGTGTCGGTGAAAGCGGGCAGCCGGGTGCTGTCGGCACGTACGGAGGTCCAGGCGCGTCGGATACGGGCGTAGTCGACGTCGTTCATCCGGCCCGACCGGGCCTCCTGGGCGAGCTTGGCGGCGGCCTGGTCCTGTCCGGCGGCGCGCAGGTCGGGCCACTCGGCCGGATCGTCCGCGCCACCCGCCGTCCGGGCCTCCCCGTCGTGGCCTGCCTCACGGGCCGTGCCCCGGTCCGCGGTTCCACGCGCGCTCGGGGTCCCGGCCCCTGCCGTCGGCGGCTGCGGCGGGCGGGAGCCGTCGGCGTTCCTGCGGCGCAGCCGGGACCATCGGCCCAGCTTCGCGAAGGGCCACACGATCACCAGGGTGATCAGGGCGTACAGCGTGTACGTGACCACAGTGGTCAGGGTGCGGTCGGTGCCCATCCACGAGCCGGCCACGAAGCTGAAGGTGAGCTCCATGCCCGGCACGGTCCCCGTCCACACGAGGATCCAGACCAGCAGCGCGCCGGCCGCCGCACCGGCCGCGCGGGCGCCGGGCCCTCGGCCGGCGACCGAGCGTTCGAAAGCGGCGGGCCAGTTACCCAACCGGCCGAAACCGTAGACGATGGCTCCGATGATCAGCAGGCGGTAGATGTCGAGCGCGCGTACCGCCCCATGGGTCAGCGGCTGGTGGTCAAACGGTCCCCACCATTCGTGGGGGGTGAAGAGTGTCAGCGGGACCCGCCAGTACGGGATGTATCCGTTGCGCCAGAGCGACCAGACGAGGATGCAGGCAAGGAGCGAGATCACCGCTCCGCTGAGCAGCGTGCGGTCGGGCGTGCGCTCCGCCTCCTCGGCGGGCCGGTCGGTGTGTCCGGACCGCCAGACGCCCGGTTCCGCGAGGGGCCTGGGCATGCGCAGCCAGTCCCCCAGGGAGGGGCCGGTGGCCGGTGCATGGCCCGGCATGGGCGGCAGTACGGGCGGTGGCGGGCCGGCCGGGCGCGGCACCGAATGACCGGAGCGGGTGCCGCGTGAGTCGTACGTGCCCTCGGTGTCCATGTGCTGTCCCTCGTCCCCTGACCAGCGCCGACCGGTAACCACGGGCGCAGGCGCCCCGATCCCCTCAATCTAGTGCCCAGTAGCACCCCGTCAGACGCTGTCGGGCGGGAAGTCCCGCCACCGGTCGCCGGGCCGTCGCTATGTCCGTGACGGACAACCGCGTCGGGCCACTTCTCCCGAACGGAACATGCCGGACCCCCGGCCCCGCCCCTAGCCTGCAGACAGAGAAGCGTCCGAAACACCCCCAGGAGCCCCTCATGACCGCAATTCCGCAGGAGCGCCGCGTCGTCACTGCCATTCCCGGCCCGAAGTCGGTGGAGCTGCAGGCCCGCCGTCTCGCGACGGTCGCCGCAGGTGTGGGCTCCACCCTGCCGGTGTTCACCGCCCGCGCAGGCGGCGGCATCGTCGAGGACGTGGACGGCAACCGTCTGATCGACTTCGGCTCCGGCATCGCCGTGACGTCGGTCGGCGCCTCCGCCGAGGCCGTCGTGCGCCGCGCCTCCGCGCAGCTCGCCGACTTCACCCACACCTGTTTCATGGTCACGCCGTACGAGGGGTACGTCGAGGTCTGTGAGCAGCTCGCGGAGCTGACGCCGGGCGACCACGCCAAGAAGTCCGCGCTGTTCAACTCGGGCGCCGAGGCCGTCGAGAACGCCGTGAAGATCGCCCGCGCCTACACCAAGCGCACCGCGGTCGTCGTCTTCGACCACGGCTACCACGGCCGGACGAACCTGACGATGGCGCTGACCGCCAAGAACATGCCGTACAAGCAGGGCTTCGGTCCGTTCGCGCCCGAGGTCTACCGGGTACCGGTGGCGTACGGCTACCGCTGGCCGACCGGTGCGGAGAACGCCGGTGCCGAGGCCTCCGCTCAGGCCATCGACCAGATCACGAAGCAGATCGGCGCCGACAACGTCGCCGCGATCATCATCGAGCCGGTGCTCGGCGAGGGTGGCTTCATCGAGCCGGCGAAGGGCTTCCTCCCGGCCATCGCGCAGTTCGCCAAGGACAACGGCATCGTCTTCGTCGCGGACGAGATCCAGTCCGGCTTCTGCCGTACCGGCCAGTGGTTCGCCTGTGAGGACGAGGGCATCGTCCCCGACCTGATCACCACCGCCAAGGGCATCGCGGGCGGTCTGCCGCTCTCCGCCGTGACGGGCCGCGCCGAGATCATGGACGCCGCGCACGCGGGCGGCCTCGGCGGTACGTACGGCGGAAACCCGGTGGCCTGCGCGGGTGCGCTCGGTGCCATCGAGACGATGCGCGAGCTGGACCTGAACGGGAAGGCGAAGCGCATCGAGGAGGTCATGAAGGGCCGCCTCGCCGAGATGCAGGCGAAGCTGCCGAACGGCGATGTCATCGGTGACATCCGTGGCCGTGGCGCGATGATCGCGATCGAGCTGGTGAAGGCCGGCACGAAGGACCCGAACCCGGAGGCCGCCGCGACGCTCGCGAAGGCCTGCCACGCGGAGGGCGTGCTCGTCCTCACCTGTGGCACGTACGGCAACGTGCTGCGCTTCCTGCCGCCGCTGGTGATCGGCGAGGACCTGCTCAACGAGGGCCTCGACGTCATCGAGCAGGCTTTCGCCCAGATCTGATCCGATCCTGGCGCCGATTCCGACCGGGTCCACGTGAGGGCCTGTGAAGAACGTGTGGGGGGCCCATGGCGGGATCCGGTTCCCGCTGTCGGTCCCCCGTCGGCTGCCGTACGGTTCCTGCAGATGAGAGAAACACCCCGCTCGCAGGGGACTGCGGGTGATACCGGGTCGGAGCATCCCCAGCACCGTCCTGGTCGTGCCACCGCGCACACCACTGGAGCCTCTGGCTCCGGAACTCCTCACCGATCGGATGGCCGCTCGCCCCAAACCCCCCGGGGCGCGCGGCAAACCGATCCAGCGGCACGATTGCGGTTCTTTACTGCGGTAAGTAACTGGATCAGCCCGCAACGCCGAAGGGCGGAAGCTACCCCCCCTGCTTCCGCCCTTCGGCTTGCCACACAACTCCCGCGTACGGCAGATCAGGCACGCCGGAACTCCACCCGCTCGATCAGGTCACCGCGCTTGCCAGGTGCGGGGGAACGGGTCAGGCGGACCTGACCAAGCATTGTCGGCGTAAACAGCAGTGCAGCGATGGCCCGTTGAGCGGAAACAGGTGTCCGGAGCCATCGTGTAGTCACATTGCCTCCTGGGCGGAACAGCGTGCTCAGCGCAGTGGGACGGGACAGCTCACGGACCTGGTCCTCAAGTTCCTTGATCTTGCCCTCCAGACGCTCCACGGACCGCGCCAGGATGCGGGCCTCGGCCAGCGTCTCCGACTTGGCCTCTTCCATCTCCCTGAGATCAGCACGGCCCTTGGTGGGCTTGATCCGCTTTGACGGACATTCGAGATCAGGGGCTCAGCCCCGGGAGGATGTCCATCATGGAGAGCATGGGGAAGAAGAAACCTCGCCG
>NZ_JBITCU010000045.1:0-45681 GCF_044453545.1 Streptomyces sp. NPDC051664
CCCCGCGGAGCGGGTACCACAGCGCTGCGCGCTGTGCAAGCGAAACGCGGTGCTTCGCACCGCGTAACTAATTGCTTCGCAATTAGTTGACGGTGTTTCACACCGTAATTCCCGTGCTTCGCAACGGGAATTGGAATTACGCTTCGCTTAAATTCCTGACAAGCGGGCGTGTCCGCTTCGCTCCCCCGCCCTGGTTCCGGCAAGCCGGAACGGCTGGCTACTGGGTGAGGGTGCATCAGTGCAGGCCTGTGTAGCATCCCGAAGAAACAGCCACCCCCCAACCGGTGACGTGACGTCACTCCCGAAGGGAGGCCGGCCCCGCCGGATGGGGCACACCGGCCTCCGCTTCGCTCCATCCAGTGTGTGATGACCTCTCACTTCCTGAAGAATACTCAGCATGCGCATGAGTCTACCCGAAACCCCCTCCCACCGGACCCTGTTGCGCTAGAGTGATGCCCGCACATGCATCACGATGATGCATCAGGGATGCAGTGTGTAGCATCCCGAAGGAACCGCTACCCCTTCCGTCAGGACCTGCCGCCCCTCTCGTGAATTCTGGAGTACGGATATGACGAGCACAGAAAAGATTGCGCTTCGACCTCATCAGGTTGAAGCCGTTGACGCTGTTGTGCGCGGCCTCGATATCCCACCGGGGAAGCTGATTCCACGTAATGGGCTGCGGGCTACGGTGGTGGCGGCGTGCGGTACGGGAAAGACCTTCATCGCCGCGCATTCTGCGCTGCGGCTCGCGCGTAATGGGCGCGTTCTCGTGCTGCTGCCAACCCTGGATCTGCTGACGCAGACCGTGCGGGAATGGCGCTTGGCCGGGCACACGGGGCCAGCTGTGGCGGTGTGTTCGCTGGATGACGACCCGCACCTGTGGGACCTCGACGTGCGGTCCACGACCAGTCCTCCGCAGTTGGCGCTGTGGCACGGCCGCGGGCCCGTGACGGTCTACGCCACCTACGCTTCGCTGCCCGTGCTGGCCGAGGCGCACGAGGGCGCGTACGGACTTCCCATGGACGTCTTCGACCTCGTGGTCGTGGACGAGGCGCACCGTACAAGTGGATCGATGGGGAAGGCATGGGCCGCCATTCACGACCAGGACGTCATCCCGGCCATGCGCCGGCTCTACATGACCGCCACCCCCCGGATCTGGAAGGAACGCCCGCCCCGGCCGCGGTGGGCGGAGCGCCAGGAGGGCTTCGAGAACGCGCGGGACCCTCTACCGCAGGAGCTGGCCTGTTCCATGGATGACCCCAAAATCTACGGGCCTGTCGTGTACGAGCTCTCGCTCGCATCAGCCGTGTCCCGGGGCCTGCTGGCGCGCTATCAAATTGTGGTCGTCGAACTGACCGACCCCGTCGTCACCCCCGCCCGCCTGGCCAGCGACGAAAAACGCGAGGAGCAGCTGCGCGGTGAGCGGATGGGAGCGCTACAGGCCGCGCTCCTCGAGACGATGGCAGTGCACCAGCTCCAGACCACCATCACGTTCCACCACCGGACGATAGAGGCATCCGCGTTCGCGACGGGACTGCACCGGGTCGCGGCCCGGCTGCATGCATCCGATCCGGAGCGGTACCCGGAGCGTGTGTGGGCGAACTGGTTGTGCGGGGAGCATGAGGCGGATCACCGGCGCCAGGTGCTGGGGGACTTCGGGCGCAGGGCCGGGCGTGCGGTGCTTTCGAACTGCCGTGTCCTGGGTGAGGGCGTTGATATCCGGGCGGTGGATTCCGTGGCCCTTTTGGACCCGAAGGGGTCCGCAGTTGATATCGTGCAGGCCATTGGCCGGGCGCTGCGTCAGAAACCCGGACAGGGCAAGATTGCAACGCTGATCGTGCCCGTATTTCTGGCGCGGAATGAGCAGCCGGAAGACATGTTCACCTCCTCTTCGTATCGCCCTTTGGTGAAGGTCCTTGAAGGGCTCCGGGCGCACGATGAACATGCCATTGAGATGCTCGCTATTCCGCAAGAGAACCAGAAACAGGTCGTTGATCCGTCGCAAAACATCGGTCCGGAGCCAGAAGACGGTCAGGAGGAGTCACGGCTGCTGCTCCGCTTCGCGGCCCCCAGGGATCCCGTGATGATCGCGAAATGGATCAAGTTCCAGATCCTCGACACCGAACGCCAGGACTGGACCCGCGGCTACGACACCGCCCGGCGGTACTTCGAGCGCGAGGGCTCGCTGGACGTGCCCTATGAACACACCGAAGGCGCCTACCCATTGGGCCGATGGCTGTCCGACCAACGGCGCGCGTACCGGGCCGGGACCATGTCCAGCACCCGGGCGGATGAGCTGGAAGAGCTCGGCATGATCTGGGACACCGCAGACACGGCGTTCGCCGAAAACCTCGCCGCGGCCCGCGCGTACTACGCGGAAGCCGGCACGCTGGCCGCGCCCCGGCACGCCACCGCCCTCGACAAGCCGGTGGGGCAATGGCTCACCAACCTCCGACGGCCCGGCGGACTCGGCAAGGACCCCGAACGCGCTGCCCGGCGCGCCGAGCAGCTAGCCGCGATCGACCCGGACTGGAACCCGGGGCAGTTGGGGTGGACCGTCGACTGGCAACGCCACTACACCGGCCTGCGCGAGCTGGTCCTCGCGGGCGGTGCCGGCCTCGAGGAGATCGTGCCGGGGGTGACGCATCGCGGCGACGACATCGGACGCTGGCTCGCGCGGCAGGTCCGCGACTGGACACGCCTGAACACCGAGCAGCAACACCGGCTGGGCGAGGTGGGCGTGAAACCGGCCGTATGGCCCCACAAGGCCCCAGCGCGAGGCAACGGGAAGGCTGGGGCGGCTAAGGGCTCCGACGCCTTCACACGGGGCGTAGCAGCCCTCAAGCAATACATCCAGCGTGAAGGCCAGACCGTGGTCGGAAGACAGCACGTCGAAGAACTCCCGGACGGCACCTCCGTACGCCTGGGTGTATTTCTGAGCAACCAAAAAAGTCGGCGTGACCGGCTCACCGAGGACCAGCTCACAGCCCTCGCCGAGCTCGGATACGACTGGGCATGAGGGCCAGGGGCGGGCTAGCGAGGCACTCATTGGCCTCTGCACCAGCAGAAACGAAGTGCAGAGAAGTCCCGGATGCCGTCACGGCTCCGGGACTTCGCGCAGTCGGCGGCAGGGGCCGCTTGCCCCTGGACATGCCCCGATGCAGAAAACAGCCAATCCCATGACCCTACGGCTCAATTCAAGACAAACCCGAGCCAGGCCAGCGCACATCTCGCTAGCGTGCGGAACTGAATACTCCGCCCGTCGAGAGGACCCCGTAAGTGATCTTGTCCGGCTCCGCCGCGCTCATACTCCTCCTGATCGTCGTGTTCCTGATCCGCCGGAACAACATCAAGACCCATTACGCGATCCTCTGCCTTCTCGCCGGCTTCTACCTCGCCAAAACAAGCAGCGCCCCTGCCATCGACCACGCCCTCAATAACGTGGCGGACGTGTTCGCCAGCATCCAGATATAGCCGCTCGCCACCGTCCGCCGTCCCCGCCGTGCGGCCACCACGGAGGAACTGCTTCATCGGCCAGCGAACGGGCACACGAGCATCCCCGACTCCTCGCACCAGCGGTGCGCCGAGGGCTGCACCGCGGCCCACCAGGCCGGCCCCCGCCGGCAGGGGCCGGGGACCACGCGACGAACGCGGCCGGGGCAGCTACAACCGATCGCCATACAGGACATCCAGCTCGTGGTCCAGCACCAGCAGTTCAGGATGCACCGTGAACAAGACGGCCGCCTCGATCTCATGAGCGGCCGTCCGGCATTGCCGGAGCATGGAACGCGCAGCCCGGATCCGGTCGCTCATCTCCCTTATCGCCTCAGCCCGGCGCGACTTCAGTTCATCCCTCATGGCACCCCTCCTCAGACGGCCTCACCCACAGAGGCAGAAGGCCGCCGCGGTCACAGTGAAGAGGGCGCACCCGCCGCCCAGCAACGCGGAAGATTTTCCCACCACCACGGCACAGCAACACGCCCCCTCACCTGCTACGAAGACGAGGCTGGGGACGTTCGAGTGTTTCAACTCAACGGCTGATCTTGGTTGTTGAGATTCAGTTGTTGGCCGAGATGCCGGCCCTCGAAGACGATCCGAAACGCGTGCAGCGGCGCCTTCCAGCACATGGTCCACCTCTTGCCGCCCTTACCGGCCAGGTCGAGGCTCAACAGCGCCATACAGACGCATCTCATGGCAGCGGCCTCGTCGGGGAGGCGCCCGCGGGCGCCTCCTTCCGCGGGTTCATCTTCGGTGGCAATGGCCCCGCAGACCACGCGCCGCACCAAAGCTCGTCGACCCGGCCGGCCACCACCCACCCTGCCGGGAACACATCCCCGCCCTCGTCGTTTCCTGGACCTTCACCGCAATCGCACCGAAAACAATCGAGCCCAACCCACACACCGTACGTATCCGTTTACAGAGAGTCTTTTCTGTGCGTACTGAGGGGTGACATGGCGATCAACGGGCAACACGGAAGCGCTACATCAAGCCGGTCCTGGCGCCGATTACTCCAGACGCTGTGGCGCCACCGGGCAACGGCCCTCCTGACATGCCTGCTGCCCTTACCCGCAACGGCCGCCACCTTCGGGTGGCCCCCGTTCGGCCGGTAACGCCCCACAGCGCCACATTTTTAGAAAAGACTCTCTATCCTCCCGGAGGAGGAAGAGATATCGCGGCACGTCCACACCGCCCCACCCGCGCTGACCAGCAACCACGAAGCATCACCCGCCCAAGAGAAGCCACCGGTCGCACAACCCGACCAACGCGAAACCAGCGCGAGACGCTGCAAGCCGACGGACACACCCCGGCACCCGCAGGTCGACCCCAGGCAAGGCAACACGTCAAAGCCATCCCCGACGGCGCATCCGTACGCCTGGACATCTGGGCGCCTTTCCGGGCAACCAGAAGAACCACCCCGACCGGCTCACTGAGCAGCAGCTCGCGGCCCTCGCCGAACTCGGATACGACGACCGGGCATGAGGCGCCAGGGGCGGGCTTGCCGGGCACTCACAGCCGGGCTGGTGAACATGAGGCTGCCGCAGCGGGCCCTGCGTGACGTCCACGGCCGCCTCGATGAACTGACCACCGTCGCCACCGAACGGCTCACCACAGCCGCCCAGGCCGGACACCTTCAGATGCCAGCGGTCCGCACACTCCTGACCAGCGACAACGCACTCCACGCCATACCGACCGCCAACCAATTGACGTGCACCATCACCAAAAACGTCAGCGCCGAATCGGCATCCGTGTCACCACCAGAAATCCGGCCCACAACCTGCTGAACAGCACAAACCCGATACCAACCACACTGACATCACGATGCCGAACGACTACTGACAAAAACTTACAGATCATCACGCTGTACTACAGGTACAAGCAACACTGGCAAAGCACTCGCCTCACGTGAGGCGAGGTGAAAGCCCTGGTCCACTGGGTGCAACCAAGAACTAAGGGCATGCCGGCGGGAGCCGTGTTGACGCACGCCCCACCACACAAGAAGCCCCCGGAGCCGACCGCTCCGGGGGCTTCTACATGTACGAGGTGGCGGCCGGCCGGTAGCCCTTGGCGAGCAGCTCAACGGCGGTGCTTCGCCGGGCAAGCCCGGCTTGCCCAAGCGAGAACGGGCTTGCCCATCGGATGCCGATGGGGACGATGCAGGCCGCGAGGACGGCCGCAAAACCGATGGCGCCCATCAGCTGATGGGCGCCATCGGTTTTGCGGCCGTCAGCTCGCCCAGGCCGAGGCGGACCACCTGCGCGAGCTGGGCCGGCGGGTGGGGAGCGGCGCCGGTGGTGGCGTCGCTCCTGACGCCGGACTCTCAGACGGCCGTCTCGGTACCGGTGTCCTCGGACGGCTCCAGGAACTTCAGACGCTCTTCCGGCCCCCCGTCGAGCAGCGAATGCCCCCGGTACGGAAATCGGACAACGGCCCCTGAGAACAGTCCGAGCTGCACGATCCGAGAAGGCCCCCACGTGGGGAGCGGCCTCAGCTTTCGTTCCTCGACCGTCTGCCGCATCACCCACGTGGAGATGAAGGTCGACTCCATCGCGTCGTCCTCGTACACGGATGCGCTCAAACCCTTGAGGACCACCGTGTGGTCCACGTCATGCGTGCCGCCCATCGGGTCCTCGAACTGCACGACCCACATCGAGGTGTCCGCGTCACGGAACTTCTCAAACTCCGGGTCGTCGTCGAAAGCGACGTAATGCCAGTCGCCAATCCTGTTGCCCCACCGGGGCTTCAGGGACGGGTTCATCTCCAGGAACGCCTCTACGATCTGGCGCGTCTCCTCGAAGGTCACCTGGTAGTCAGACATGCCCTCGCCCCTTTCAAGGTCCGTACCGTGCCTGTGCCCGGTGCGGCCATCCTCTCCCACACAGTGCTGGCACCCGGCTTGTTTCGGGCTCACAGCAAGACGCGTAGCCCCCTCCAGGAAGACGACTTCTGGCGCTGGGAACGGCGGCTTCGACTACAAGTCCAACGGCTGCATCAAGCTCACACGTCGCTATCCGGTGAGTCGGCAGGAGCGCCAGTGCCGTCCATTGCGGCTGATCAGGCCGAGCTTCTCCAGGCGGCCGAGCTGGTAGGCCACCGAGCCAGTGCTGGACAGCCCAACGCGGTGGCCGATCTCGCGAATCGTAGGCGCGTCGCCGGTGTCCGCTATGGCGTCCCTGATGGCCCGGAGGACGGACTCCTGCCGAACAGTGAGCCGCTCCGCGCTCACGCCGCTCGCACCCCGTGCTCATGCTCGCGCGCCTGCCGCCGCAGCTCGACCCGAGCGGCCGCGGCGCTGCCCTCAAATGTCACGAAGAAGGGATGCCGCCAGATGTAGTCCGACAGGTGGAGCAGTCGCCGGCGCAGTCCAGTGAGGCGGCGGGGGTGAGGTTGGGCGAGTGCTTCGTAGGTGCGGATCCAGTCGTGCTGGGCCTGCACCAGGTCCTGGGGGAAGGTGATGGGCTCCATATCCAAATTAGAGCACATGTTCGATTTTTGGTGCACGTCAAGACACGGCCGGCTCCCGTCGCCTCGTCAGCCGGAACCGGTCGACGGGGTTCTTGCCGGGCGGGCTGATCAGAGCGCGGATCGATGAAGGGGCTGCAGTCCGCTGGTGCGAGGACGGCAGCCCCGGTCGGCGCGTGACGCGGATTAGTCGACGAGCCGCTCGATGAGCCAGGTGCACAGCTCTTCGGTGATGGCTGTGTGCGCGGTAGTCGTGGACGAACAGCGGAAGTCGTCCAGCTCGCTCTCTTCCGGGCTGACTTCATCGATGTTCACGTACAAATCGTCCTGCTTCTCGATGTCGCGGACCGCGACCGCACTGACCGAGGGGACGAAGCACACGTCCTCGTGCCGCAGGTCCGCCTTGCCGCCAAGCTTCTCCATCGTGTCGGCGAGGATCTTGTAGGTGTGCAGCGTTCCGCCCGGCGCGCCGTCCACTTCCGGGAAGCCGCTGGTCGTGATGGTCTTCTCAGCCTTGGGGAACCTCCGGTTCAGGTATGCGGCCGTCACGTCGTTGCCCTGGGCCTGGGTGTAGAAGGTGGTGCCCGGGTAGATCCGGTCGATCCGCAGCGCGACCTCGCCGGGCTTCACGTCCGGCAGGCCGACCCCGTCGGCGCGGCCGTTCGCCACGGCGATCTTCATCGGGATCTGTGGCCACCCGCCGACCCGGTCCAGGGCGGCCAGGAACTCCGTGCGCTCCGGGGCAGTGCCGATCTTGCCGGTGTCCTTGTCGTAGTGCTGCCACAGCATCTGGCGTGCGGCCGGGCTGTTCATCTGCTTCGCGAAGTCGTTCGGGAACGGGATGAAGTGGGAGAACGCCTGCACACCGACCGGGATGGAAGCGCCGCGGTGCGGGCTGTCGTAGGAGAAGTACAGCCCGGTCCGGTGGTCCATCCGCTGCGTCTCCAGTTTGGCGAGTGCGTAGCGGGTGACGATGCCGCCCATGCTGAAGCCGCCCACGACCAGGCGGGCGTCGCCCAGCTGCTCGGAGATGGCCCGCATGATGGCGGCCTGGGCCGTCTGCGCGTTGTCCAGGATCGAGGCGCTGCGCTCATTGAAGCCGAGCAGGATCACGTCCCTGCCGCGCCGGCGCAGCTCGCTGATGAACGCGTAGCCGCTCTCCAGCCCGTGGTAGAGCACGTCGAGTTTGCTCCGGCCGAGGTTGAAGCCGTCGGCCATGATCACGGGCCGGACGAGACCGCTGTGGTTGCCCTCGCCGGGGAACACCCAGGCGAAGCCGTTGGGCAGGGTCCACTCCTCGTGCTCCGGTACCTGGATCGTTCCGGCGGGTTCGGCGGTCAGCGGACCGCCGAGAGTGAACGAACCAACATTCGGCTCGGTCGTCTCGGACATGGTCGTACTCCTTGCGAAAGGGGCGGGTGAGACGACGTCATCATGGAGGGCAATCCGGGCGTATCACTCTTTTGACCTGCAGGTTTCACCACATCTGATGGACTACGCAAGGGAAGTGTTTAGTGCGTTTGGCATGTGCCATTGGCCTGTTCTCATCGCTCGTCCGTTCCAGGCCGAATGCCGAGAAGGCGCGGGACACCGACGAGGAAACCCATTCGTGACGGCCACCCCATCGGCGGTCGGACCGGCCGCGCAGCCGACGCCGCGGAACCAGACCACAGACTGAGCCACTTGTCGCCGGCACCCCAACGCGCCTTCACCCGGGCACCGAAACGGACGCCCCGACCTGGGTCGGGGCCACAAGCGGCGTATGAGAGCCCAAGCGAGCGGGACCTCACCTTCTAGCGGAGCAGATCCCGTACCTGCATGAGCGACAGGATCAAGGTGATGAGAACCATGACGTAACGGAAATCCCAATGCGTGAACGTGACAACGAAGGGGCGCTTGTGCTCGGCCCGCTCGACCTCACGGATCTGCGAGATCTTCAGCCGGGTCGCGGTGTGATGCCACGACGTGGTGTTCTCCCGGCTGACTCCGCACGACAGCAGGTACACGTGAAGCGCCTCGGTGCTGGGGAGCTTCGCACCCGAAACCATCTCGTGCGCTGCCGACTTGGAGATCCCTCCGTACTTCAGCGACCGCTCCGCGACCTCACGGAGGGACAGATCAGCGCGCTCACGAAGCTGGTCAAGCAGCGCGGAGAAGTCGGCCGGGGTCGTGCACAACGCGAGTGCGGTACGCATGGGATCGCTCAGAAACGCCTGCTGTGCCGGGTCGGACAGGTTCTTGGTGGCCTGCTCGACCAGGTCGGCCAGCGTCTCGGAGGGCATCTCTGCGGCCGCGGCGTTCCGCACCGTGATCCGGCCGCCCCTGCGGGGGACGGCGGCGTCGAGTATCTCGGCCTTCGGCCTTGCCTGGGAGCGCACGGCCGCTTCCCAGAGTGCCTTCCACTCCCCCAGTTCGGCGTCGGATAGGGGGGACTCCGGATCGCACGCCGAGACGTACGCCTCAACGACATCCCAGGCGGGCACCCTGCGTCCTGAAGCCGCGGTCGACAGGGTCGCCGTCGAAAAGTGTCCGCGCTCGGCAAGCTCGCTGTACGGGACTCCCTGAGCGGCTCGACGCTGTCGCATGCGTGTGACGAGCATGGTCAGCTCTGCGGTCGCACCCGGATAGATCGGGCTTTCGGGCCGGGCCACGAGTTACACCCCCGCCCGGTCGGCAGCGGCCGCAAGTCGGCTCTCTGCGTGGCAACGCTCCTGGAAGCGGTGAGCACCACGGGCCAAGCGGCGCTGATCGCTCGTGCGCAGCGAACTGGCCTGACGAGGGATGAAGGGCACGATCTGCTCGGCTGCTGGGGGCTTCATGACGTTCTTCCGGCGGCCCGGGGGAAGCGCCCACACGCTCAGGAGCGTGGTGGTGGTGTTCGTCCCGAACGACGCGGCGTCGGCCGGGCCCACCCCCAGCAGAAGCGCGACACTGCCGACGAGTGGCCCGGAATCTTTCCTCCCCGTCGCTGCTGTCTGTGCCCCGGCTTCCGGCCGTAGGGGGTGAAGAAGCCGTGCCCGCCAGGACGAGACGCAAGCACCTGAGTCCTGTCACTGTCCCGCTCGCCCAGCCAAACTCACGCCGGAGGCAGTACCGATGACCACCCGCCAGACACCCGGGGCAACATCCGCGCCGATCGCCGCTACGGTGGACACACCACCCTGGGCAAGGGCCGAAGCCCCACAGGGACGCTCTCAAGCAGAGAGCCGCAGGACCGCCGACCGCGAGGTGCTCACCACCCCCACGCGGACGACACCACCACAGGTGTCCGCCGTCCTTGATCCCTCTGCTCAAGGGAGCAGCATCATGACCCGGGACAACGTTCCCGCGCCCGTCCAGTCGCCCACCCCGGCGCCCGTCCCGCAGCAGCCCGCTGTCGGTGCCGGCCTGACCGCCGCGATAGCCCAGGGGGCGGCTCGATCCATCACGGCCCGGCTAGTGGACAAGGTCCTCACCAACCCGCCCGACTGGCTCAGAGCCCTGTGGCACGTGCTACCACGGCCCTGGGAGTAGCCACCGCGGCCGGGTAGGGCCCACCCTGCCCGGCCGCTGCCGCCGGCCCGGACGGTCAAGCGGCACTGAACTCGTGGGCGGGGCCACCACCACACCCACTCACACTCGCCTGGGAGTCTTTTCGCGCCCGCACTAGGGTGGCACGCATGCTTATCGCCAGCCTCAAGCCCAGGACGATGGGCGGCACGACGAACACTGGGCTTCTGGCCTATGCCCTGTCCCGGGCCGGGCATCAGGTCACCTGCCACGATGCGGACGAGTCGCTGCAACTGGCCGCGTGGGCCCGGGACGTCGACGACTTCCCGGGCGAAGTCCGCGAGGCGGACACCCCGTCCTTCGCCGAGACGGTCTACCCAGCCATGGACCACAGCCGCATCAACCTGGTGGATGCCGGCCACGCGGAGAACCACCCGGACATCGTGGACTCGGTCCTGGAGGTGGCAGACCTCGTGATCGTGACGGTGTCGCCAACCAATCCCGACTACGACCGGCTGACCCGACCCGAGCGAGGCACGCCGCTGGCAAAGGTGATCCGCCGGTCGGCGGCGCTCCGCGACAGCGGGGAGCCTCCAGCAACGGTCGTGCTGCTGAACCGCTGCCAGGCGGGCTCGAACAGCCCGAAACGGTTCACGGACCTGCTAGCAGGCGGTGGCCAGGACGGGACGCTGCCACGGTGGAACGTCCTGGCGACCCGGATCCCCCGACGGGAGGCCATCGCGTCGGCCGTGGGCTTCCCGTGCAACAAGCCGGAACGGAAGGCCCCCTACGACGCGTTGGTGACCGAGCTGACGCGTCTAGGGCACCTGCCCGCGCCCAGGGGCTCCCGGTGAGCGCCGACGCGGTGGGCCGCCGTGACCGGGCCAAGGCGTTCGTGCCCGAGCTGATCCCCGATCCGGTCGACCTGGACCGCACCGGGCCGCTCGACGCACGCGAGGAACGAGACCTGGAGCGCGTCCACGCGGCCCGGGACAACTACGGCCACGCCAAGTGGATGCGAGGCAAGGCGCTGGAAGCCGCCTTCCGGCGGCGGCTGTACCGGGGCGACGACGGGGAGCGCACCCGGCAGGAGTACCTGGACGAGGAATGGGACGGCATCAGCGAGTCCGCCGCCTACCTGGAGATCCGGGAATGGCGTCTGGCCGAGCGAATCGCCGAGGTGTACGGGCGGCCGGCAGCCGACTCCCACGTGCGCGCCCTGATCGACGTTGCCGAAGCGCACGGGTCCGAGACGGTCGCCGAGTACTACGCGCAGCTGCGCCGGTACGGCGCCGACGCCGGGCGGCGGGTGACCGCAGCGGTGGTGGAGAACCTGGCCGAGTACCTGTCCACGGGCCGCGCACTGGAAGAGCCGGCAAAGGAACAACCAGAGCTGGACGGGCTGTTCACACCCCGGCAGCTCCCGGCGCCGAGGCGGAGCAAGTCCGGCCGTTCCAGGAAGGCCGCCGAAACAGGCGAGGTGGTGGAACCGACGGCGGTCATTCCAAAAATTTGGAATGGCTGGGTGATGACCGACGAACAGGTCAGCCGCCTGAGCGCGTGGATCGTCTCCGAGGCCGCCCGGTCCGGGCTGGACCCCGGCAAGGCCGCGGACCTGCTGCTGGACGCGCTCACGGGCGATACGGCGCCGCTCCGCCCGTGGGCGGATCACGCCCGGCAGGCGTAGAACACGCCGTACATCCCGGCCCGGGGCCGTCATTCCAAAATTTTGGAACGGCCCTCAGTCGCGGGATCCCCATCACAAGTGCCGCATCAAGTGCGGTTGCCCTGTCGCGTCTCGAACCTCAGGCGGGGATTGGGCCCGTAGGCCCGTAGGCCCGTAGGCCCGTACTGAAGAGGGACAACGCCCCCGCTGTCGCGCCGACTGCCGACCCACACGCGACAGCAGGCGACACTCACACGGACGGGCCGGTGGTCTGGTGCCGGGCGCGGGTACGGGGAGGATGAGCACATGAGCACGCGCCCGATGCTGAACCAGCGAGAGGCCGCCGACGCGTGCGGCGTCAGCCGCACGACCATCCGACGCCGCCGCGAGGCCGGAGACCTGCCCGGCGCAGTCCAGGACCCGGCACGCGGGTGGCTGATCCCGGTGGATGACCTGCTGGCGGCCGGATTCCGGCTGAACGCCCCGGCACCGCCGGACGCACCGGACGAGCCGGCCCCGTCGTCTCCGACCGGGCAGAACAGCGATGTCGGCGGCGGCCAGGACGTGGCCGCGGTACGCGCCGAGCTGGAACGCGTACGCCAGGAACACGCCCTGGCGCTCGCCCAGGCCGAGCACGGACGACAGCTCGCCCAGACCGAGGCGGACCACCTGCGCGCTCAGCTCGCGATCCGGGGCGAACACATCGCGGATCTCCAACGGACGCTCAAGGCGCTGATGCCCGCGCCGGAACAGCCGGTACTCGACCGGCCGTCCGTGCCCGGCCAGACGCAGACCGAGCCCCCGGCCGGCTCCGTGCCCAAGGAGAAAGAGCCGGCGCGCGGGGAGCAGCGGCGGTGGTGGCGGCGAGCCTGACCTTGTGGGCGGGCATGGCGGAGGGCGGCCCCCTGTGTGGGTGCCGCCCTCCGTTGTGTGGTGTGCCGGTGGGTCAGGGGCGGTAGCCGTCCTGGATCAGGGTCACCGCGGCTGCACGGAGCTCGCTCGCGGTAGTCCGGCCGACAGACAGTTCCTCCTGGATGGTGGCGAGGGGAACCGCCTCCGGGTCGCCGCTGACGGCCAGGAGCATCCGCGCGACGCGGCGTTCGTTCCGCTCGCGGGGGGAGAGCCGGGCCAGGTCCTCGGCTTCCTGCGCGGCGGCCTCGAGGCGGGCCGCCTCTTCGCGGATCCGGGCGGCCGTCAGCTCCGCCTCAGCAGCCGCCTTCTCGTCCTCCGCCGTCCGCTTCCGCTGGGCTGCCCGCAGTTCCGCAACGCGGTCCTTCTCCGCTTCCTGGCGCTCCGCGTTCAGGGCGGCGTGGGCGGCTGTCCGCCGTGCTTCGGCGGCCTTCAGCTCCGCCTCGGCGGCCTTCTGATCGTCTTCCGCCGCGCGGCGGCGGGCGGCGGCGGCGTCCGCCGACTCCAGCGCCTCCGCCTCCGCACGGGCCTGGCGCTCCGCCGCTGTCCGCTGGAGCTCCGCCCGGACCCGGGCAGCCTCCGCCTCCGCCTGAGCCGTCGCCGTGGCCGCTGTTGCCTGTGCCGCCGCCGTGCCGGTCCGGGCGGCCACCTGGTGCTCCGCCTCCGCGATGTCACCCTGGTCCTCAATGGCTGCGATCCGGTCCGCCTTCGCTTGCTCGCGCTGGCGCTCCGCTTCCAGCCGCTGGCGCTCCGCCTCCTCCTTCTGGCGCTCCGCCGCATCCGCTTCCCACTTCGCCGGGAGGCGCAGCGCCTGGGCCACGGTGTAGCCGCGGGGGGCCATCGTCATGGGCAGCCGCTCGATCTCGGACGCTGCGGAGAGGTCGCCGCCGTGCTTCTGCTTCAGCCACACCTCATACCCGCGCAGCTCCTGCTCGCGTTCGACCATCTCCGGGTAGGACCGCACCGCCGCGAGGCGCATACGCCGGTACAGGCGGCCGGTCGCGATCGGGGCGAGCACCCAGCGGTGCAGCGGGATGCGGTCGCTGGCGGTGCCCTCCGCGATCCGCGCCGCGTGCATCAGGATCTTGCGAGACCCCTCGATGCCCAGGACGAACAACACAGGCATGACCGCGTGCGACAGGGCGCGCAGCGGGTCCGCCCCCAGGCCGTCCCAGACACTTACGCCCGTGTCGGGGCCGATGCCGGTGGAGGCGTTGAACACGACCGTGGCCAGCGTCATCCCGTGCGCGGCGAACCTGAGCACCGGCCAGGGAGTACCCCGGCGAACCATCACCAGGTCCATGGCCAGCAGCGCCACGATGCTCGCGTCGATCCCGATCGGGAACCACGGAGCCAGGCTCCAAACCCCGTTGTCGCTGAACCCGTGATCGGCCGCGAACCCGCGCAGCGTCGAGTACGACGACGCGAACCCGATGATGCCGACCAGCGGCATGCCCACGACGGCTACCGCCATGAGGAGCCGGCCGACCCAGACAGCACCGCGGCCGGCCCCCGGGGTGGCCACGGTGGCCGGGGCCGCGCCGTCGGCGGCCGGGGCCGTGGACAGGGGGGCGTCACCCTCCCCCGGCCGACCCCGGCCGCCATTGCGGGGAGCGGGCGGAGCGGGGACCGTGGCGGCCGGAATGGCCGCCCGTGCGGCCGGAGCCGCCCCGGCCGTCTCCGGAGCGGCCCCGGCCATGGCCCCCCGGTAGGCCGCGTGCTGGTCACCCGTCAGCGTGTCAGTCATCCCGGCAGTCTCCCCCCTCCCCGGTACGACCGGAGCACCGGCCCGCCCATCCGGAGCGGGAACCGGTCGAGCCGGAGCAGTCATCAGCGGATCGACGTCGAGCGCGGGCGAGTAAGTCACCAGTACCTCCAATTGCGTAGGACTGAGAAGCGCCCCGGGCGGAGAGTCCGCCCGGGGCGCGGTGACGCGATGTCAGGGACAGGGCTGACTAGTGGGGAGTGGAGGGATGCGGCCGGGCGGTCTCGGACTGGCCAGAGCTTCCGGAGCGTCCGTCACGCTCGTGAGGCGTCCGCCGGATCGGTAGCGGCTGCGCGGCCATGCTCAGCACTCCCCGCAGGTCTCACCCGGGTTGAGCGGACGGGTGGTGTACGCGCCGCATCCCGGGCACTGCCAGAGGTGGCGTAAGGCGGCGGCAAGACGGGCGAGGCGCGTCATCACTTGCCGTCCTTCGGCGTACCGGGAACGGGCTTCTCGGGCTTGGCGAACCAGCCGCCGCGGCTCGACTGGTACGTCGGCCCGCTGTCCTGCTCGCTCTTGGGCAGCTTCTCGCGCAGCTCGTCCTGGGAGATCGTCTTGCGGAGGAATGCCATGATGTGGCTCCGTCTCGTGTTCGGGATGGAGCGGAGCGACCGGCTTTCTTGGCAGTTGGGCGGTCGCTCCGCATTTTGTGGGGCCGTGTGTCTGACCGGCTCCCCTCACCGCCCGGTCGTGCCGGGCGGATCGGGCAACGGTCAGGGCGCGTCGGACAGGGTCACGTCGAGTGGTTCCAGGCCACGGGCGCGCAGCGCGCTACCGACCCGCTGAAGTGCCTCCCGCCGGGTGGCGGCGATCACGATTCCCGTGACGATCTCCGTCATGCCAGAGGCCTCGACGTGGGCGACCTCAGCCCGGTAATCGAAGCTCTGCTGCTGGTGTCTGCTGGTCACGGGATCTCTCCTCCGTGGATGTCCCGGCCCCTTCTCGGTTCCGGCGATTTTGGGTGTCAGAGCGGCCGATAGAGGGGCCGTCAGGGGGCGTTAGGCGGGTGATAGAGCCGCAGGTCACAGCGGTGATAGGGCGGTCTATCGGGCTTCCCCAGCCTTCTCCTGGGAGAGGGGCGGGGAAGGGGTCTGGTCGGGGTCCAGCCGGCCCCCGGGGATGAGCCGCAGAGCGGCCGGTACGGGCACCCCGACAGGGGCCCCGGTGGGGGCGCCGGCGGGGGTCTCCCCGACCGGCTGGGCGGGGGTGCCGGCGGCTCCCCCGGCGGGGGTGGCGGCACGGGCCCGAAGGAGTGCCAGGGGGGTCATCCCCAGTGCCTCCGTGGCCGCGTCGATACGCAGTCCGACGCGGGTGACGGGCTTCCCGCCGATGCGCATGCCGACCTTGTCGGCGGTGGGGAGCCCGCAGGACTCCACCCACCCACGGAACACCGGCTGTTCGGTGTCCTCAGGGACCAGTCCGGCGGCCGTCGCGGAGTCGAGGACAACGTCGAGGTGCAGTCCGGCGCGCCCTGCTGACTCCGCGTCGGCCAGGGCCCGCAGTACGTGCCACAGCAGCGCCGTGCCACGGTCCTCCGGCTCCGCCGCGTCGACCGCGTCCTCCTGGACGTCGTCCTGGTCGTGGTCGTCCCACTCGTCCTTGACGTCCTGGTCATCCTTGGCGGTCAGGGGAGCGGCGACCATCCAGGCTGCTGCCATCCAGGCCAGTCCCGCGCCCGTGATGATCAGGTAGTGGTAGGGCTCCATACCGGCCCACCACTGACCGGCCGCCGGGGACACCAGGCGCCATGCGGCGCTGAGCGCTCCGACCGCCAGGACGCCGCCGAGCGCGAGCACGCCCAGGGCTTCCAGGGCCGGACGCCGGACCGGGGCGACCGGCGGCGCGGTGACCTCGGACAGGTCTCCCTCCGCGCCGTCGTCCTGGTCGTCGCGCTTCTCCTGGCGGGCCTTGAGCTCCTTCTGCTGCGCGGCGCAGTCGGCCTTGGCCTGCCGCGTCGCGGTGGCTTCCGGGTCGGTCGACGCGGCGTCCCACGCGAGGCGTCCGGCGTGCGCGACGCATCCGCAGAGCTTGCCCGTCAGGACCATCGAGCCGTTGACCAGCGCGGTCAGCGCTGTACCGAGACCGGTCACAGGGCACCGACCGCCCCGGCCGTCATGAGGATGAGGTTCTGGCCGATCCCCCAGATCCCTCCGGCCTGCGAGTAAACGACTCCGGCGCCGGTCCCGAGGAACGCGGGGATGATCAGCTTTGTCCACTTGAACAGGAAGATCGTCGCGGTGAGGGAGAGGGCGACTCCCCCCATGCCGATGTTGCCGAAGGCGCCGCCCTGGACCAGTGAGGTCGGGACCTGCGCGGCACCGTCGCTGAGCTGGGAGAGCACGGTGTCGGCGGTGGAGGACAGAATGCCCAGCCCGATACCCAGCACCCCGGCCTTGTCGCGGTTCAACTTCACACGGTCCGAGCCGCGCAGACCGGCCAGCAGCACGATGCCGTTGGTGAGAGCGAGGCCGGACGTACCGGCTCCGCCGAGCACGGGGCCGGCCGCCATCACGACGTCGGCAGCGAGGATCACGTTCACAGGACAGCTCCAGGCGTGTAGAGGAGGGAGGAGACGACGACGGTCGCCAGGGGGATACGCAGGACCCACCGCACGGGCCAGATCAGTTGAGCGGCGGCGGCGCGGCGGTCCAGGCCGTACCAGCACGCGGCGGCGACCGGACCAGCAGCCAGCAGCGGGGACAGCAGAGTCCCCCACGGCTCGACGGCGTCCAGGGCGTCACGGACGAGCGGGGTGGTGCCCTGGCCCCACAGCGCGGCACCCAGCGCCCCCAGCGGGCGCATCGCCATCCCGAACAGACCGGGCAGGCCCTTCAGGAGAGCGCCCGCGCGCCACCCGCCGTACGCGGCAACGAGGGTGAGCCCGGCGGCGGCGAGCTGCGGAACGGACACCGTCATCCGGGCCATCAGGTCCACCCCGGCCATCGGGTCAGCGGTCACCGACCACACCGCGAGGTGACCCGCCCCGGCCGCCGTGGCGTTGTAGAACGCCCACTGCAGACGCGGATTGGGCTCACGCACCACCGGAACAGCGGCGGTGGTGGCCGCCTTCCGCGCCGTACGCCTCCGCGCCCTGCTCCGCAGCCTGGCCGTCCCCCCGACCGGAACGCCCGCCTCTTCGGCAGACGCCTCCCCGGACTCCCCGTCAGCCACGTCGGGCCCGGTGAACTCCTCGGGCTCCTCCGGCAGATCGAGCTGAACAACCACCGGCTCCGGAGCCGACTTCTTCCTGAACTTGAAGGAGGCGTTCACTTCCGCCCCCGCTTCTTCAGGGCCAGAAGCAGCGCCCGGCGGTCCGCCTGACGCAACCCGCCCCGCACACCAACGACGCGGGACGTGACGGTGCACTCCGCCATCTCCCGGGCCAGGCACCAGTCACGGACCGGACACCCGGCACAGACCGCGAGCGCCTGGCGCTCCTCCGCCGATGGGCGTGCCGCGCTTGCGTCCGATGCCTCCGGGTAAAACAGGTCCGGGTCCACACCCCGGCACGCCATGTCCCCCACGGGGCCGGCCTCCCGGGCAAGCTGGCGCGCATTCAACGAGAGCTTCACCGCGTCCACCCCCACCGGGTGATCGCCGCGATCATCAGACCCCGCACACGAAGTTCGTCACTCCCCAACCCGGCCGGCACCGAGCTGACCGCCGCCGAGCCGGCCGCCGCGACGAACCCCACCGGCAGCGGCGGCAGCGACGGGAGCACCACCAGTTCCGGCGCCTCCCACCCCGGGCCCACCGGCAACACCGTCCGCGTCACCACCACGGACTGCTCAGGCTCCGGCCCCCGCGCGTCGTCCTCCCACGTCTGCCGCTCCACCTCCTCCGCCAGCCCCGCTCGTAACACGCGGGCCACCTGCGTTTTCAGCAACCGCTCAGCCACAATCGACACGTCGGTTCCCCATCTCTCAATGGATCGGTCCGACAGCCGCCTCGGCACTCCAATGCCGAGGCCCTGGCCTGGGCATGAGCCCAGGCCAGGCACCGCCCGGGCGCTCCAACGTCCGGGCACAGAGCGGTCCCTGGCTCCAACCGGGGGCCGCTCTGACTGCCGTGAGATAACGTATACGTCAGAAGCGACTCAGGCAAGGTTGACGTATACGCTAGTCTCCTGGGTGTTGATCAACGGAGGGACTGGACGATGAGCTCTAGGTACGAGGAAATCGCCCGCGACCTGCGCGAACGCATCGCATCGGGGGAGTACCCACCGGGCACGGCGCTGCCACTCATGCGGGACGTCGCGGCTCAGTACGAGGTCAGCGACATCACCGTGCGGCGGGCGTGGCAGATGCTGACACGCGAGGGACTGATCGAGAGCCGACGACGGGCGGGCATGTTCGTCCGGGAGCACCCGGACCGCGTCCGGCTCACCGTCCGGAACCGTCAGATGGAACGGGATGAGCTGGGGTATTACAGCGGCCCGGAGTCACAGCACTGGCGGGCACTACCGCACCCCGACGGGGAGGAAACGCGCGTGACCTGCGCTCCCGTCCCGGCCGATGTGGCCGACGCGCTGGGCGTAGAGCCCGGAACCGAACTGACCGTGCGCCGGCGGATCGTGGGAGACCCGGAGGTTCCGGAGCATCGGCAGCTCGCCGACTCATGGATTGCGGAGTGGGTCACTGAGGAGTTGCCAACGCTCACCGGAAGTACCGGGAACGGAGGCATGTACGACCGGCTGGAAGAGTGGGAGAAGAAACCCCTCCAATGGCGCGAGGAGGTATCCGCTCGAATGCCGTCTCCGGATGAGGCGGAATCTCTCCTAATGCCACAGATCGGCGTCCCATTGCTGCGCGCAATTCGAATTACGTATTTTGCTGGGCGCGGACATAAATCCGAACGCATCGTAGAAGTACAGGACATCAGGATGTCCGCGGCACTGTTCGCGGTTGGTTATCCACTCTCCCGGGGCTCGTCAGCTAAATGGCCGGTCGCACCCGCGAGCAGCGATTACTACCGGGCCTCTGAACCAACGGACTAGGGCCTGTCGCCCCTGTTCAGCACCAACACCAGCGGCCGTACGCAAGCATGGCCCGCACAACGCAACAGGCCCCGCCAATGGCGGGGCCCGCAGGTCCACCCGGGGTCACGACCCGGATGGAGAAGCACTCTCGATCTACCAGGACGGAGGTGCGCTCACCTATGAGCGTACGTGGACAGCAGGACAGCAGGCCAGTGGGCCTGCCAGGCGCGCTGCAGAAACGGCGCGAGTGGACGCGGGGGGGCGGGTGCCGGTTGCCGGAACGTCAGCTGCTCGACCACCCAGCGTTCCGGCATACCGAGCTCTCGTATGAGGCCCGTGGTCTGTTCGGAGAGCTGGTGCTCCTGCCCGAGGGCCAGGTGTTCAGCCCGGAGTCGCTGGCGGAGGGCACGCCGGACAGCGCGGCCACGATCCGGGCTGCGCTGGACGAGTTGGCGGCTGCTGGCTACCTGGCGGAGGTGATCCGGTGAGCGCGCCAACCCGCCGGGGGTTCAGCGGTCAGATCAAGCGCGGTCCGATGGCGGCCGACGTGATCGGCCGGAACTTCGCCATGGTCCACAACGCGGCGGTACGGGACGCACGGCTCTCGCGCCGGGCGCGTGGGCTGCTGGTAGAGATCTTGAGTCACCGGGACGGATTCGGGATTTCGATGGCGTCGCTGCTTGCGTCCGGTCCGGAGGGCAGAGACGCGCTGACCAGTGCTTTGAAGGAACTGGAGCAGTACGGCTACCTGCACCGGGAACGCGAGCGTAACGAGCTGGGGCAGCTCGGGGACACAATTTTCAGGATCACGGACATGCCCGAAGGGCTGCTGATCGGCGCTGAAGCGCCATGGGAGAGCGAGCCCCCCTCTGAACAAAAGCCCAGGTCAGAACCTAAGTCGGAAAATCCGCGTCAGGTAGACGAGACACAAAAGCGCAGGTCAGAACCTAAGTCGGATTTCCCTGCGCAGGCTGAGCCTGCGCAGGCTCAGCCGCAGCATAAGAAGACCAATTCCTCCTGCTCCGCAGGAGAAGATCTCTCTCTCTCTGGTTCCGGCGGTCCCTCGGGTAACGGGTCGGAGGGTGGTGGAGAGAGAGAGCGCGAGGCTGCGCCGACGGACGACAAGACGCAAGCACCGGCTGCGCCTGCCGCCGTCGCGGTGGATGAGCAGCATCAAGAGGCGGAGCGTGTGGTGGAGGCGTACGCGGCGGCTGCGGGCCGTCCGGTGATCAACGGCACGCGTGCCCGGCTGTGGCAGGCGGCGGTGGAGCTGCTGGCGGCCGGACTGCCTGCGGGCTGGCTGGCCGACCGGGCGGCGGAGATGCCCGCCCGCGGCTGGGTGGACCTGGCACGGCACGTCGAGCGGTCCACGGTGCCGATCCCCGGCCAGCAGCAAGCGGAAGCCAAGTCAACGCCGGAGCAGCGCAAGGGCCTGCCGCCGTGGTGCGGGAAGTGCGGGGACGGTGGGCTGAACCAGGCGGCACGGATTGTGGTGAGGTGGCGGACCCTCGGCAACGGAGGCACCGGAGAGCTGTGCCCTGACTGCCACCCTGAACGCGTCTCAGTGGGCGCCTGAGCGCCTGCCAGCCGTCCTGCCCCCCCAGCCCAAAAGGGCTGAAGGGCGGCCCGCAGATCGCCGTACAGCGGCTCACGGTCCGTCAGCGGCTTTAGTGACAGCGGAGGGGTGACGCCACCCCTGTGACAGGCCCGCGGCTCCGGGACCTGAACGCCGGTGCGCTTGTCGTGCGGGTTGTCGTGTGGGCCGTTCCTGCCCCCGCGCACGGACCCCTCTGTCGCCCGGGGGGAGAGAGATTCCCCCCGGGCGACCGCACTGACGCCGGGCAAGCCCTCCTGGCATCGGGGGCCGGGGGACGGCGGTGCTCTCGCAGGCCATTGTGGGGCTGGGCGGGTTGCGGGCGGCTGAACTCCGTTCTGGCGGGGCTAGATTGGGCCGGTACGGGCAATTGGCTGGTCGGGGGAGATATATGGGTGCCGATGGCACGCGTGATGCGTTCGGATCCGTGCCGGGGCCCGTGCCGCCGGTACCCGGGCACGCACCGGCCCCGCCACGCCCTGACGGGACGGCGTTCCTGGCGTGGTTGCGCGCTCCGCGGCCGGAGGTGGCCGTGGGGATATGGCGGCTGGGGCACCGCACGCGCCCGGAGCAGGAACCGGAACTGGTGCCGGGCCGCCAGCTGGTGGCGGGGGCTCTGGTCGCCCTGCTGGCAGCGTGGTTCGCGTGGTCGCTGCTCTACAACGGCTACGTCGGCCTGTGGTGGCTGCTCCCGCTGGAGCTGGTGACGCCGGATTCCTGGCGGTACGGGCAGGCGGGGGAGACGACCACGGTCCTGGTGTACTACGGCTACTACGCCCTGATCGGCGGTGGACTGCTGTTTGCCGCCGGGCGGATGGGGCGGTGGGCGGAGGTATGGCGCCGCTACGGTGCCTCCCGCGCCTCGAGCCTGCGGCCCGAGGCGCCGGGCCCGGCGCCGGCCCCCGAGGACGATCCGGCCCAGTGGCCGCACCTGCGGGCTGCGGGTGCGGGCGCTGCGGCTGACCGGCTGGCCTCGGACGCCGGCACCGGGCTGATGCGCGATACCGACCACGCCCGGATCACGCGGGCCTGGCACGCCGCCCGGTCCGGGCGCCGCGTCGAGGCGTTCGCCGATGCCGTTCGCGAGCGCGGGGCCGCCGCCTGTGCGCACCCGTCCGGGGCGCGGGACGTGCCGGAACGGGTGGCACAGCACGATCTGCTCACCCACCAGGTGCGGCTGGGCACGGCGGCCGACACCCCGAAGAACCCTTATGCGTACCGGGGCGCCGGCCTCGGTATCGGCCTGGAACTGCTGGGCACGTCGCTGCTGGCCGTCGGCCCGTCCGGGACCGGCAAGACCACACGTGTGGTCCGGCCGCTGGCCGAGGCGCTGTGTCTCCAGGCGCTCGCCGGGCGGGCCGCGGTGGTCGTCGTGGGCGCGGCCGGCACGGACCTGGGACCGGCCGGGCAGTACGACGTCGTCGTTCGTATCGGTCACCCGGACTCGACGCACGATTTCGACCTGTACGGCGGGACCACCGACCCCGATGAAGCAGCCGCCGTGCTGGCCGAGGCCCTGACCGGTGATCTTGCCGGGGAACACGGCGGGGACAGCCGCCGCGCGGCGGTCGTGCTGGGGCGGCTGCTGGGCCCGTTCCGGGCGGTCCACGGCCGGTTCCCGTCCGTGCCAGAGCTCCGTCAGCTCCTGGACGGCGCACCGGGGATGCTGGAGGCGCTGCGGCTGGACCTCGAGACGTCGGGGCAGCAGGGGCTGCTGCGCGATCTCGACGCGTGCGGGCGTCAGTTGGGGGTGCCGGGTGGCCCCGGTGCGGTGCTCGCTGACCGTGTCGCCCTGCTGGACCGGCCCGCGTTCGCCGCGTTCTTCGACCCCACAGGCAAGGGGCGGGCGTTCTCGCTGCGGGCCCTGGACCATCCCGTGCGCGTGCGTATCGACCTGCCCGACCGGGGACACCCCGACGCCGCCCGCGTCCTGGCGCGGCTCGTGCTCGCCCAGTTCACCGCGAGCGCGGCCCAGCGCCACGACCGGTCGCTGTTCGCCTGCCTGATCCTCGACGACGCGGCCGACACGGTCACCGCGGAAGCGGTGCGGGGGATGCAGCGGCTGCGGTCCGCACACGCGGGGATCGTGCTCGCCCTGCGGACCCTGGATGACGTGGCAGACCCGCTGCGAGGCCCGCTGCTGGGCGCGGTCGGGTGCCGGATGGCACTGGCCGGGATCACCCAGTGGGACGGGCAGCAGTTCGCCCAGGCATGGGGCACCGAGTGGATCGAGACGCGGGACATCACCGACCGGCAGATCTACGCGGAGACGACCGGCGGCCGGGCGTGGCACACGCTGCGGAAGGCGATCACCGGAAAAGCCGTCACTGCCCGTGCGGTGACGGTGCGGCAGGTCGAGCGGGAGCGCTGGTCGGCCTCCGAGCTCGCGCACGCGGTGCCGCCGGGGCATGCGGTGGTCTCACTGTCGAACGTGGAGGGGGAGCGCACGTCCCCGCTCCTGGTGGACCTGCGTACCTGAGCGCCTGCTTCTGGAACCCCATAGCGTCACGTGAAGGCGTCACGGGGTGACGCCTTCTGAACGCAAACGCCTCTGGCGATAGGCCCGCGTGCGACACCTCGGTGAGCAGTACAGGGCATCCACCCGTTTGCGGTTGCCGCCCGTGGCCTCGCCGACGTACCACCAGCCCGTGCAGACCGGGCACCGCTTCTTCGGCCGGCGGTAGGGACGGCCTTCACGCAGGGCGGCGGCGAACTCTACGTTGCTCCGCCACCACTCCTCGCGCTCCTGCTTCCACCGCCACGCTTTCGTGCGGCAGGCCGCTGAGCAGTACCGGCGAGACCGTCGACTGTCCTCGGGCAACGGGCTGCCGCACTGGCTACAGGTCCGAAAGCTCTTCCTTGCCACATACCCAGGGTCCTCCTGTCTGAGAGGCCCGGACGTGGAAACGGGCCGCAGCCGGTGTTCGGCTGCGGCCCGTTCTGCTGTGCCTGGCTACTCGTCGTTCTTCGGCTTCGGGGCCGGTTTCGGGGTGCGTGACCCGTGCGCGCCCATCCCGCCGGAGATGGGATTCGCGGGCTTCGGGGTGCTGCGGGACGTGCTGTTGGCCTGGCGGTCGTCGCTGCGCGTGCCATGGGTGGAGATGCCCCGCTGGACACCCACCGCGGCCCCCGCGGCCCCCGCGCCTCCGGTGACCATCCGGGCCGCGCCCCCGGCGGCCCGGCCCACCCCACGGGCGACCTTGATCGAGTCGCCGAACGCGGGGAACTTCATGACCAGGTAGAGGGCGGCGCCGAGTGCGCAGACGGACACGGCAAGGCCGGTGACGACCGGTCCGTGCTCGCCGGTGCTCTCCAGTGCGGATGCGAGTCCGAGCACGATCACGACTATCGGTTCGATCAGGATCAGTCCGATCATGACCGCGGCCCAGCGGCGGATGTGGCCCCACAGGTCCTTGTCGACCAGGCCGGAGTAGATGACGACGCCGAGGACCGCGCCGACGTACAGGCTGAGCGTCCGCAGGACCAGGAGCAGCCACAGGGCTCCGCACAGCAGGATCGTCGCCAGGGAGGTGATGATCTGGATGATCGGGCCTCCGCCGGTCTTGCCCTGTTTCAGGTTGTCGCCCAGCGTGGCGAATAGGTCGCTGCTGCCGTTCCCGAGGCCGGCCACCAGGGCATCGGTGACCGCGCTGACCGCGCCGACGACGGTGTAGAGGATCAGCGGGGTGAACGCGACGGCGCCGACCGCGAGCCACAGCAGCCCGATCGCTTCCCCCATCGCGGTGCCCATCGGCACGCCGCGGATCGCGCGTTTGGCGACGGCGAGCAGCCACAGGACCAGGACCAGGACCGAGGATGCGGCGAAGACGACCGCGTATTGCTTGAGGAAGTTGCCGTTCGTGAAATCGACGGAATTGCGGTCGGCCACGATCTTGCCCAGTTGGCCGGCCGTCCAGTCCGCTGCGGTTGCCACTTCCTGTGCCAGCTGGTGCAGCGGGTCGAGACTGTCGAGCGCCCCGCCGCCGCTTTTGCCGCTGCTTCCCCCGCCTCCTCGGCAGTAGTTTCCGGCGGCGCCGGTGATGGCGTCGCACGGGTCGTCAGCGGGCAGCATCGATCCCTCGCTCCTGGTCGTGAAGCCGGTCGCGCGGCACGGGAGTTCCCCCTCGCTGTCGGTGACGTTCAGTTCATAGTGTGGCGGGCCGTGCGGAGTTGAGTTGCCGCTGTGGTCGTGTAATGGCCGGCCTGGTGAAGCGCGGTCACGGACTGGGTGGTCCGCGGGCCCGGCTGCGTGTGCTGGCTGTGGGCGGCGGCGAGCTGTAGCAGGGCGGTGGAGGCCGCGGTGGTGATCCGGGTCAGGTCGTCGACGGCCTGGCGGACGGTGTGCGGGTGGGCCCAGGCGGCGTGGCCCGTCTGGACGTCGCGGACGAGCCGCTCCAGGGCATCGGCGGCGACGCGGGCGTGCTGAGCGGGATTCTGCGGGGTCATAGGGCCTCCACCGGGGGGTGTCTTTCTGATGTGTTCGATGCGTCCATGCAGGTCAGCATGTGGATGTGATGTGTCTGGGGCGGACGCATGGACGCATCACCTGGACGCTCAGGGGCCCTCGGAGGGCATCGTGGACGCGCCAGGACGCACCACAGGGACGCCGGTACGCATCGCGGACGCGACCGGGACGCATCACGACAGGGTCGCCTTGATGTCGGTCAGCCGGTAGGCGGCGGGCTTACCCGTCCGCCCCGCCAGCCGGATCGTGGCGATGTCGATGCCGACGTCCCTCAGTTCGGACTTGATGGTCCGCCCGACCATCAGGTTCCGGTTCGCCTTGCCCTCCCAACGTCCGTAGACGTCCGGCGCGGCGACCGCGAGATAGTCGCCGAGCTCGGTGATGGTGAGCGCCTCGGGGTCACGGTGCGCGGCGAACGCGTTCAGCAACAGCCGCACCGCCACCGGCACTTCTTTGACGGCCGTGCGGTGGCCGCCGAGGGTGAGCTGCGGCCGTGGGGCCTTGAGGCGCTCCTCGACCCGGCGGGCGGCTTCATCGGGGGGCAGCAGGGAGGCGTAGCGCAGGATCGGCTCGCGGTGGCGCGGGGCGATCACGTAGAAGCGTCCGGCGTCGGCCGGTTCTTCCGGGTCGGGTGAGGGGACGAGCAGGTGCGGCCACCAGCCCAGGGAGACCGCGTCCTGGCGGCCGACGACGAGGGGCACGTCGCCGGCGCGGCAGGGCAGCATGATTCTCAGGCCGGGCACGTCCGCGATGGCGTCGCCCATGACGTCCTTGGTGGCGTCCTGCGTGACGATGACGACGGAGACCAGGGCTTCGCGGCCGAGGTTCCGCAGGAGCTCGATCGCCAGCTCCTTGCCCCTGGGGGACAGCTTGATGAACTCATCCAGGACCGCGACGATGGCGGGGTCTTCGGGCGTGGGCTCCCACATGTTCTGGGTCGGCGGCATCGACGCGATACGCCGCTTGGCCTCCGCGACCAGCCGCTCCAGGACGAGCTCGGCCTCCTCGGGACTGCGCGCGGTCATTGCGGCCAGCGGCGAGAAGACCTTCAACCCCCTTTTGACGGGGTCGATGTCGACGATCACCGCGTCGAAGCAGGCGGTCACGAAGTCGGCGATGCGCTGGATCAGCGCCGTCTTCCCGCCGCCTGTGTCCGCGACCACGATGGCGTGCTGCCCCGCGAGCAGGACCGGTGTTGTCTGGCCCTCGATGGACAGCCCGAGGTCAAAGGGGTTGCGGATCGAGCAGGAGCCCGGCGGCCGCATGGGGATCGGCAGCGGGTGTTCGAACGGGTCCTTGGTGAGGATCCGGAGCTTGATCTCGGCTGCGTCGTCGGGAGATGCCGCAGCGGCCATGATGCGGCCCGCGCCGACCCGTAGCGGTGTGGCCAGGTCCTTGAGGATGGCGGGGAAGTCGGCGAGGCTCCCGACCTTCAGGACGATAGGGAGCTCCCATCCGTACTGCGTCTCGACCGGGGTTCGGATCTCCTCGATCTCCACCCTGCGCTTGTGCCTGAGCACCGCGAGGCGAACAGCCTCCCGGACCCGTGCCGGGTCGCGGCCGGCCTCCGCGAGCGGGAACGGCTCCTCGGCCTCCTCGGCCAGCTCCACGCCCTTGATCTCCTGCGGCGGAACGAACAGAAGCCTGGGGATCGGCGGACGACGCTTACGCGGATTGCGGCCCCGGACATGGGCGAGAGCCATAAGCCACACGGCGGCCAGGGCGGTGACCGTCAGGGCCGCGAGCGCGGACAGCGCCCACAGACCGACCCAGGCTGCGGGCAGCAGCACCGCGAGGATGAACGTGGTGCGGTGCCGGACCGTGCGGACCTGGTCGCGCGCGGCGGCCAGGATCGGCGGGGTGACCGGCTGCGGCATGAAGTGCTCCTGGCCCGCTTTGATCTGCAACTGGGCCCAGCGCATCATCTGGTAAGAGATCATCGGGCTGGCGCCACCGCCCCCGAACATGCCGAACCCGCCGCCGTACCGGCCTTGTTGGTATCCGCCGCGGCGCTGTGCCTGAAGCCGCTGCATCTGCATGTTGGTGGCCTGCCGCTGCTGCTGCTTGAGCAGCGTCATGTTCGCCTTGATCTCGCCGGCGTACCTTCGGCGTATCCCCTCCCACATGCGCCATTGCTCGTTGAGGGCACGGTGGGCGAGGTGCGTCTCGGTGAGATCCTCCACCCGCCACCAGCGGCCCCACTCGGCACGCAGATGCCGCACCCCGACCCCGAAACCCCCAGACATCGCGCCGCCCTCAGATGGTGTGGATCAAAATGTTGCCGATCGTGTTGCCCGACGTCCGGATCAGACCGAGCGCCATCCCGATCAGCCCGGCCGATGCACCCAGGAACACCCCGACCGCCGCCCCACGTATAAGCGGCTCCCTGAGGTCGGCGCGCCCGGACTTGATCAGGCCCGCGTACAGGGCGAGCAGGCACAGCCCAGCGATCGCCCCGCCCACGGCGACCCTTTCCCCGCCGGTCGGCCCGGCCGCCCCAGCCTTCGCGATGGCCCCGGTAGCGCCCTCCAGAGCGTAGGTACCGACCCCGTCACCGAAAGCCGCAGCGGCACCACCCATCACCCCGAAAAGCCCGCCACCGAGGAACAACAGCGCGGCCAGGGCGACGCCAGCGAAAAAGTGGACCTTCGGAGTCGGGTCACCGCCCCGCCACCGCCCGATCTGATACATCAGGATCACCAGCCCCAGGGCGACCGCCCCTATCCCGCCGGCAGCGGCTCCCGTGTCGTTCATGCTCACGCTCCTGTCAGGAAGTGGACCGCCGCGCGCCAGATGACGCGGACAACGGCGATGACGAAACTCCAGACCACGACGGCCACGGCCAGACGCATCAGGTACCCGATGTACGGGGTCGCCCACGCCCGCTTGGACAGCCGGACCAGTCCGACGGCCACGGCCGAGACCATGTGACCGAGCGCGGCACCGAGCCAGCTGCCGACCGGCAGGACCATCAGCACCAGCCCGACCAGCACGAAACACAGGACGACCCCGACCGGGGCGAAAATCCCGTCCTCGGAGACCGAGGCCGCCATGCGGTCCACGCTGCTGCGCCCGCCCCACGTCACCAGCAACGACAGCAGGACGCCCGGGACGTTGTACTTCAGCAGCAGCCACCGCAGATCCAATTTCCGGGACTGCTCCTGTGCTCCCGGCAGGTGGGAGGAGATCGCCTCCCCGATCTGAGCCCCGATCTCGTGCGCGGCCACGATGCCCTCCATGCCGTGCACGGCCCCGGCATCGCTATCCGCTCCGGGCCAGTGGCCCTGTTCCGGCACGCCGGGCACCCCGGCCCCGGGAGGGGGTGCCGAGTCGGCGTCGACGGCCCATTCCGGCACGCCGGTTGCTGGCGCACGCCACCACTCGGGATCCGGCTCGGCAGCCGGCGGCGGGATACCGGGCGCATCAAGGCCGGTGGATTCGGGGGGCAGCGACGGTTCGGAGCGCGGGGCAGGCACCTCCGGCGGCAGTGGCTGGCTGACTACGCGCGGATCCGTACCGCCGACGTTTGAGTCAGTGCTGTCCGTCATGTTCGCCCCCGCGCTTGATCACCAGGAGCAATGTAGGCCTCACATCCCGTCAAGGCACAACCGAGGTAGTGGATTGAAAGACATCGGTTACCCCCTTGGAACTGGCGCCGCATGTGGCCGTCGAGGGTGGTGGTGTCCGGCGGCGCCGGGCTAGGCGGTGCGCCGGGTATGCCCACGGCGAGCGATGACCAGGTTTCGCCACCGGTTGCATGTGGCTTGTTGTCCGTCGATCCACCGCGCGGGCGAGGGGTTGTTGAGGGGGAACCCGGTCATGAAGTGGGCGATGTCGGTGTAGTAGGCGTAGTCGCCGCTGCGGGTGAGTTCGTCAAGCCGGGCGGTGTCGTTTCGGGCTGCGGCGTCGTCCCCGCGCAGGGTGTGGTGCAGGGTGAGGGCGAGTTCCAGCAGCAGCGCGGCCGCGGTGATTCCGGCGGTGGTGATCTCTGTCCGCAGCAGGGCTGCGCGGTCGTCGACGTCCGGCCCCGGGGTGCCGGCATCGTGGGCGAGGGCGGCGATCTGGGCGGTCAGGGTAGTGGCGCGCTGGTCGAGTCCAGCCAGGAGCTGCCCGGCGAGGGTGATCTCCCGGTCCGCGCAGGTGGGGTCGGTGAAGGCGTACGTGAGGGCGAGGTGGGCCTGGGCGATGGCCTGTTCGCCGGTGTTGCCGTATTGCTCGGCTTCGGTGCGGGCGGCGGCGTAGGCGGTGGCGGCCTGGTCCATGTTGCCGTGGGCGAAGTGGATGTCGCCGAGGACCCGCTGGCCGCGGCCCGGCCAGCCGAGGGCTTGGGCGGCGGCGAGGGCGGTGGGGAAGTCTCCGGCGGCACGGGCAAGGTGTGCGAGCCCGCGGGCGGCGTCGGGGGCGAGGCGGCCGCCGCCGCCGGCGACCTGGCGCATGCCGTCGCGGGAGGCGGCGGCCTGGCCGAGGTCGCGGTGGGCCTTGGCCCGGTAGTACAGGGCCATCTCCGTCAGTTCGGCGGGCAGCAGGCCGGTGTCGAGGATGGCGGTGAGCCGGTCGGCGGTCCGGGCACGGTGTTCGTGCTGGCGCCGGGCCAGGGTGCTGAGGAGTTCGACCAAGGCGTCCGCGGGGGTGGCGAGCTCGTCGTCGGTCTCGGCGCGGGCAGGGAGGGGAAGGGGTTCCCAGACGTAGTCGTCGGTGTATGCGTACGCGGCGTCAGTGAGCCAGCCGAGGTCGAGCCGGTGGTCGCGGGCCAGGGCGAGTCCCTGGCGCAGGCATCCGACGAGGAGGCGCCGGCCCGGCCCGGGGGCTGCGCGCCACTGCTCGCCGAGTGCGGCCAGGGCGCGGGTGGCGGCGGCCGTCCAGTCGGCGTCGGTCCAGCGGTCGTCGGTGGCGTCGTCCGCGGTACGCAGGGTGGAGCGGATCAGGGCGTGCAGGTGGTACGGCCACAGCGCGTACGGGTTCTCGCGGACGAAGGGCCGCTCGGCGAGACGGGCGGCCGCCGCCTGGTGGGGGAGACCGGCTGCTGCGGTGGCCAGCTGGAGATCGAAGGCGTCCAGCAGTGACACCGACCGCAGAATGTGGCGCTCGTCGGGGGTGAGGTCGGCCAGGGTGCGGGTGATCAGCGCGGGGAAGTCGGCGTCGAAGTCCGCCGGCGCCGGGGTGTGTCCGGCCCGCCGCAGTTCCAGAAAGCGGAGCACGGCGAGGTCGAGGTAGAGGGGCAGGCCGTGGGAGCGGGCGGTGATGACGGCGCGGAGCTCGGCGCTGATGAGGGGCTGCCCGTCGCGGACCAGGCGGCGGACGAGGTAGTCGTCGCAGTCCTGCGGGCTGAAGTCGCCGATGAGGACCTGCCGTCCGTTCCCGGGGGCGCCGGCGAGGCGCGGGCCGGGAACCGCCTGCTGGACCAGGCCGGGCCAGGCGGTGGGGCCGGTGTAGTCGAGCTGGCCCTGCAGGGCGGGGTCGGCCCACTGGAGGCGGCTGCGGCCGGTGACGATGAAGAACGCGTTGGGCATCAGCCACACGATTCGCTGCAGCAGCCGTTCCAGGTCGCGGTGGGTCCGGTCGCCGGTGTCCTCGAAGGTGTCCAGCAGCACCACGGGCACCACGGCCTTCTCGGCCGGGATCCGGGTGAGCTCCCAGGCGAGCAGGTACGGGTAGTACGACAGGGCATCGACGTCCGGCTCGGCGTCCAGAAGATCCGCGAGCAGGGAGCAGTCAGCCAGGGCACGTACGGTCTGGCGGCGTTCGCGCAGCGCGGTGGCCAGGGCGCCGGTGAGCTGGCCGACGGCGCCGCCGATGGAGCCGGGCAGCATGAGCGCCTGGGCGACGTCGCCGAGCGCGGACTGGACCTGCTGCGGCAGGGCCTTGCCGAAGCGGCCGGCGAGCCCGCCGCGGCTCAGGTACTCCTCCAGACTCTCGCCGGGGTGCTGGTGCTCCCAGTAGCGGCGCAGGGCGATATCGAAGGCGGGCAGCGGCCGGCCCACGTGCGCGGCCAGGGCGAGGCGGATGGTGAGGAGGACTCGCTCGAAGTCGGTGCCGGCGGAGCGGGCGAGGTCGATCCGTACGGGCAGCAGCGCGGGGCGGGCGGGCCAGGACGGCTCGCCCCACCGTGCGGGTCGGCCCCCGGCTTCGGCGAGCGCGGCCTCCAGGGTGCGCGACAGAGTGGTCTTGCCGATCCCGCCGACGCCGTGAACCACCAGCACATTGGTGCGGGGTGCCTCAAGGTCCTCGACGGTGAAGCCGGGGCCGGTGATCCGGGCCAGGTGTTCGCCGATCGCGGCCTGGACGATCTGCCACTGGCCCTGCCGGTTGGTGAACGCTGCGCCGGCCTCCAACTGCCGGTCGTTGGTGCTGAACAGCGCCCGCAGATCCCGCCCCGCCATTGAAAACCCCCTGGTGATCGCCTTTCGCCCAACCTATGCCCGGCCACGAGCCGGTGAAGCCGCGTCACGGACAATGACCGGTCAAGCACGTCAGCACGATCCGAAGGTGGCACCCGTCATGTCAAACCCCCTCACCCCCGAAGGCCCCACCGACCAGCCGCCGCTCCACCAGCCTGGCGGGGACGCCGAGCAGGCCAGGGAAATGGTGGAGCGGGTGATCGACGAGTACAACGCCCGCCTGCTTGCCGCCCGCAGGGACCCCGGCCGCTATGCCCCGGACGTGGTGGCCGGGTGGCGCACGGCCCGGGCCCAGGCCGTGGACGACCTGGACCGGCTGCACACCGCCGACGAGGACCAGACCGTGCAGATCGCCCTCGCCTACGCCGCCCGGCTCAAGGAACTGAAAGCGACCTGAGCCACCCTGTCGGCAGCGGCAGCCGGCACGGCCCGGGGTGGTGCTCCACCGGACGTGGCTGCCAGGGGGCCGGCATCAGCGGCCGCGCCTGGGCCGTCAGGCCGGCGACCTCCTCCCGCAGTCGCGGCAGCGCCTGGTACAGGGCCCGCTGTACGGCGTGGAAGCGGGCGGCTTCCTGATCGGTATAGGGGCGGCGCTGCTCGGCGGCCATGGCCCAAGCCGCCCACGCATCCTGCCCCAGCGCCTGGTGGTCGCCATCGATCACCGTGACCGCGCTGATGTCCGGGTTGGCGGCCGCGGCCGCCACGATGTCGGCGGCCGCTCGGCGGGCCCGCGCATGGGCGGCCGGAGTCGGCAGCGCGGTGATCACGTCGAGCTGAAGGGCACGGGCGTGGTTGACCAGGGTCCGCTGCCGACTGTCCGCGGCCCGTCCGGCGAGGGCCACGACCTCGACGCGGTACTCGGCCCGGGCGAACCGGCCCGCGCTAAGGGCGAAGTCGGCCGCGCTGGTGAAGTCGGCCTCGATGATGAGGTCGCCGCGCCGCTCGCGCACGTACGCCTCGGCCTCGGCTTGCCAGATTTCTGCGTCGGCACGGACCGCCTCGTCCGCGCAGCGGGGGCTGTCGGTGACGAGCTGGAAGTAGTCCGGGTGCGAACCGCGCAGGCTGCGCGGCTCCAGGTGGACCGTTCCCGGACGCATGGCGCGCCGCAGCATCCGGGACGCTTCCAACTTCCTCGCACCCGGCTCGCCGATCAGATAGACGACGATCGGGTCCGGGCGGAAGGCGGCCCGACGCAGATAGGAGGGCGCGATCAGCTCGTCGAAGACCCACCGGTGCTCCTCCGCGTTGAGCCGGTGGTAATCCGTCCCGGGCGGTCCGGGCAGCGGCTGCGCGATCCGGCGCACCGCCTCGGCGGCCGCCGAGGCCCGTTCCGCATCCCGGCTGACCGCGAGCCGCCGGTCCGCCGGCAGCCGCTCGTCGTGAACCACCACCTCCGCACGCGTCAACTCCCGGCGGAAGACGCGGGTCTGCGGTGCGCTCCACGGACGCACCTGATCCGCCCTCGCTACCGCGGCCGCGGCCGCCGGCCGTGCCCAGGCGCCGCTCGTCAGCTCGTTGTCGTACAGCGGTTCCAGGCCCCGCCGGACCACGGACACCCGGTCCGCCAACTGCTCCGCCTCGATCACCGCGAGCGTCCGCAGCATCCCCTTCACGCACGAGTCCTGGTTCTCCCACGACACATACCGGAAGCCGCCGGCGAGATAACGGTCCAGGACCCCCAGCTGGGCCAACGCCTCGGCCGTCGCGACCGCCACCACCTCGATCCGGTGACCGCACCGCCGGTACGCGGCCGACACCGCACGGAACTCGTCCTCGTCGGCGAGGGCTGACTCGACCACCGCGTCGAACCCATGCGCCCGGACGTGCTCCTCGACCGCGGCCTGCCAACGGCTCGTGTCCGGACGGACCCTCGCGCCGGCGGTGCGGACGTCAGAGTCCAGAAGCGCGGCGTACTGGCGGTGCGCGGGCTTGTACAGGTCACGGCCGACCCGGACGGCGCCACCACGGCGGTTCAGCACCGCCTGGACCAGATCCGCAACCTGGGTCTTTCCTGCGCCGGGCTGGCCACCAACGATAACGACGACGGGCCGGTTCTGCGGGACGGCACCTGCGGTCCAGACAGGCAGCATCCGCTCCAGCACCGCGCGGTTCTCGTCGTCGTGCAGCACCGCCGGAACAGTGTGACTCTCGCTCACCAAATCCCCTCTGAACAGCGCGAAGGGCCACCGCCCCGGCGGGGCCCCTGGCGTGCGCTGGGCTGCTACTTCGGGCTGTTGTATTCGTTCGCGGGCAAGTCGTACTCCAGCGGCTCGTCAGTCCAGTTGTAGACCCACTGCCGACGGACCACGGCCTTGCTGGCCCAGGGGAAAACTCCCTCGGCCAGGCCCAGGACCCGCTCGGTGATTGTGTCCAGGGCCTTCTCGATCTTCGTTCCGTGGATGTTCCGCTTCAAATTGCGTGGCACCTCGAACTCGAAGCTGATGCGCAGGGCCCTTGGTGTGCCCGTCTCCTCGCCGTCCGTCATGGACGCCTCCCTTCGACTCATCTCACAGATTAGAGAGATCTCCTCAAAGTTTCCGCTTTTTAGGAAAGTTGCCAGAACTCAGGAATCCGAGGGGCGATGGCCTGGGCTCCGCCCGGTGCCTGCGCCTCAAACCAGGCCAAGCAGGCAGCCGACAGCCACTGAGCAGGCGAGCGGCCACCCGGAAGATCAGGTGGTTCGGCGGGGGGCCCGGCTGAGCCGGTGCAAGGTCCGGCAGTGGAGGTCGCTTTCGACGCCGATGCCCAAGGCGCCAAAGAGCGACAAGTCGCGCTTCTGCAGCGCAACTGCAGCCCGCGCCGTGTCTTCCTTGTCCGGGTAGATCCAGAGACTGACTCGGCCGGTGTCCGCGTGCGCGGCCACATCCACGAACGCCTGCCGTTCCCTGGCAGTCTCGCGCGTGAACCGAACCGCCAGCCGCCCATCCTGACCACCGTGAGGGAGAGGAGTGGGCCGCACGCATGGACATCATCGAGGCCCGTGCCCTGGCTCTCGCTGCCCTTCTCGATCCTCACAGTTGACGGACCGTCAGGTCTCGCTCAGGCTCGGTCGTACGCATGTCCGCCGCAGTAGAAGGAGTGCACATGAGTAGCACCCTTGAGATGCAATAGCCGCCTACCGGAGCTCCACGATTCGTCGCGATGAGTCGCCGTGCCGACGGCAATTGGACCGTGGCCGCCGAATCACCTGCGCGATCGGCTGTCGATCTCGCCATCGGTGCGATGGCGCAGACAGTCACCGCACGGGGCGGTGACCTGATCACCGAGCTGTGGGGGCCCGCAGAAGGTTTCCCGGCCTCCTGGCAGCACTACGGACGCAAGGAGTACAGCAGCGAGGCAGCCGCCGCACCGGCCGCCGACGACGGGATAGCGCCCACTCTGAGCGCGCGCGAGGAGCGAGAGTTCGACCGCCGGATTCAGACCCTGTCCGCAGCCCTGGGGCGCGCGAACCTAAGCGTGACGCCCGTTGAGATCGCCACGGTGGCACGGCCGTTGGACGCCGATGGCATACGCCTGGTTTCTCAGTGGCTCGGCAGCACGACCGCAGCGCGAAGGTAGTAGCACAACGTGGCGCACCTGACCTTCAGTCGTATGGCATCTCGGCCTCAGTGACAGGATGAACCCATGAAGAACTTGGCTCGCGCCCCGTAGAAAGGGCGAAGCCGCCCCGTCCCGGCAAGGACAAGGCGGCTCCTCAAGTCGACTCGCAGGCCTTCCAAGCTCTGAGTCGTGTCCGGTGAGGTGACCTCGCCGGGGGTGATGCCCGTGGACCTTCCGGTCCGCGTGGTCACCTGTACCCAGAATAAGCGTCCCGTCTCGCGGAACGCCACCACCTGGGGCCCCGGTCAGGTCACATCCGCTGGTCACGGCTCCCCTATCAGGGGAGACCCACCACATGCACCGCCAGATCCACCCCCGCCGCCGCCGGCCCCCCGCCGCGGCGCCGAACGCCTTGCGAGGCGACCGCCTCCGCCCTCAGGGGGCGGCCCAATGACATCTCCCGGCATGGATGAGACCGACGAGCTGGAGTTCGTCGGCGACATCACTGACTACTGGTCGTACACGCAGGTTCGCGACTGGGTGTTGCTCAAACCCGGCATGTCGCGGACCGCCCTGCACCTCTACCTCCTGCTGCGGGCGATGGTCTCCGAGTCCGCCCGCCGGACCGGTGGCGGCCTGCGTCGGATGTCCGTGGATCAGCTCTGCTACCTGTTGCCGGGCATCAACGACAAGCCCGCCAGTCCGACCATGGTCAAGGACGCCCTGCGCCTGCTCGACGAGCACGGCCTGGTCGTGAATCCCGACGGGGGCCGGCTCGTTACCTCGACCGGCAAGGGCGGCATCCAGAACACGTTCCGCAAGTACCAGGTCAATGACCTGCCGCCGGACACGTACGAGGGCTGGCGAAACGTGTGGGACAAGCTCGACGCCTACACCCCTGACTGGCGGCAGAACCCGGCGCAGCCGCCGGTGCACACGCGTACCGGCGATGGGGTCCAGCAGAGCGTCGGTCGGAAATCCGACCATCGAAGTGACCAGGACCGGACCACTAAAACCCCAGGTGGTTTCGATGGTCGGATTTCCGACGAGCCCGGTCGGAAATCCGACCAGACTGGTCGGAAAAAAAACGCGCGCAAGCCGCTGACCAGCAAAAACACGGTCCCCAAAGAAGCCCCCCAAAGAAGTCTTTCTCTCTCTCCTTCCTCATCCGCTCCACCGGCACCGGTCGCTGGGGCGGATGCCGGGACGGGACAGACGAGAGAGACGGCTGCGCCGGACGACAAGCCCGCTTCGGCTGCTGCTGGAGTGCCCGCGCCGCGCGAGGGTGCGAACGACTCCGAGCAGACCGCTCAGGTCGTAGCGATGCTCACGGGACTGCCCGGCAATGTGCACCGCGACGATGCCCTCGACCTGGTTTCTCTCGTTGGCGAGGCACTCACGGTCGGCTGGACTCTGTCCCAGCTACGCGGTCATCTGTCGCGCAAGTGCGATCCCGAGCGCGTCTATGACGCGGCCGCGATCTACCGCAAGCACCTCAAGCGGCTTCCCGTGGCTTCGACCAGGACGGGCGCGCACCCTGCGGCTGCTGCGCCGGAGTGCGACAAGTGCAACGGGTCCGGTCTCGCTGAGGATCCGGAGACCTTCATGCCGATCGGCCCGTGCGAGTGCCGAATGGCGCCCGTGCTGGCTGGGGCGTTCTGACCTTCCCCGCACGGCAGCAACGGCCGGAAACCTTGCCGGGCCCGGCCGCTGCTCGAATCCCTGAACGGAGATCCACCATGAGCGTACCCACCCCCACCCGCAGCAGCGACGACTTCGATCCGGGCAGCTTCGAGCGCATCCCTCCGCAGGAACTGGACGCCGAGCAGTCCGTCCTCGGCGGCATGATGCTGTCCAAGGACGCGATCGGCGACGTCCTCGAGGTCCTGAAGGACTCGGACTTCTACCGCCCGGCGCATGCCACGATCTTCAGCGCGATCCTGGAGCTCACCGGACACCATGAGCCGGTCGACCCGATCACCGTCGCGGCCGCGCTGACCAAGTCCGCCCAGCTCACCAAGGTTGGCGGCGCCTCGTACCTGCACACGCTGGTGCAGTCGGTGCCGACGGCGGCGAACGCCGCGTACTACGCCGAGATTGTCTACGAGGCATCCGTCGCCCGGGGCCTGGTGGAGGCCGGCACCGCCATCGCCGCCAGCGGGTACGCCCGCGACGGCGACGCGGAGGAACTTGTCGAGCGTGCCCAGTCGCGGCTCTACGGCATCGTGCGCCAGCGTGGTGACGAGTCGCTGCTGCCCGCCTCGGACGGCATGGACGAGACGTTCGACGCGATCGAGGCTGCGGGCAAGCGCAAACCCGGCGAGCTGACCGGCGTGCCCACGGGCTTCACCGATCTCGACAGCCTCACCCTGGGCCTGCAGTCCGGGCAGCTGATCCTGATCGCCGGGCGCCCGGCCATGGGCAAGAGCACCCTGGGCCTGGACATCGCCCGGGCCGCGAGCATCAAGCACCAGCTGTCCAGCGCGTTCTTCTCCCTGGAGATGAGCCGCACGGAGCTCCACATGCGGCTGTTGTCCGCCGAGGGCTCGATCGGCCTGCACCACATCCGCTCCGGCCAGCTCGACGAGGCGGCATGGATCCGCATGGCCAAGGCCAAGGCCAGGGTCGACGCCGGGAACCTGCTCCTGGACGACTCACCGGAGCTGACCGCGATGACGATCCGGACCAAGGCCCGCCGGCTCAAGCAGCGCGGCAAGCTCGACCTGGTCGTCATCGACTACCTGCAGCTGCTCCAGTACGGCGGCGGCCGCCGTCCCGAGAGCCGGCAGCAGGAGGTCTCCGATATCTCCCGCCAGCTCAAGCTGATGGCGAAGGAGTTGAAGGTGCCCGTGATCGCGCTGTCCCAGCTCAACCGCGGGCCCGAGCAGCGCACCGACAAACGGCCGCAGGTATCCGACCTTCGCGAATCGGGATCGCTGGAGCAGGACGCCGACGTGGTGATCCTGCTGCACCGCGAGGACCAGTACGACAAGGAGTCCGCGCGCGCAGGCGAGGCCGATCTGATCGTCGGCAAGCACCGCAACGGACCCACCGCGATCATCACGACAGCGTTCCAGGGCCACTACAGCCGGTTCGTCGACATGGCGCAGACCTGATCCCACCCCACACGACCAGCAGCCCCACAAAGCCCCTGAGGGCGCCGCGCGCTGACGATCAGCCACCCCGGAGTCCATCCGGTCGTCCGGGGTGGAGATCGGCACTCAGCGGCCCGTACAGACGATCATCGACAGGAGAATCCCCGTGGGCATCATCGGCGACAGCCTCGACAAGGCCGCCACAGCAACCGCGACCCGCCCGATCCCGAAGTCGGCCGGCGCCCAGATACGGTTCCTCGTCAAGCACGAGAAGGGCTCCACCCGCGCCGTCGCCCTGCGCCTGGGCATCTCGCAGCGCACCGTGGAGCGCTACCTCACCGGCCAGATCAAGCACCCGCGCTCGGAGCTCGCCGCGAAGCTCGCGGCCGAGGTCCGCAGGGACTGGCAGCCGCGGGTGCGCGAGCGAGCGAAGAAGCAGGCGGCGACGTCGACCGGGATCGTCATCGAGACCCGGGCGAGGTTCGGTTTCACCGCGGCGCCCGGCACGTCCGACGACGGGCGGATCCGGCGCATCACCCAGCACCTGCCCCCTGCCTACGCGGCCCGTCTCTTCGACGCCCAGGCGGCCGGGGCGAGTGACACTCAGCTCCAGGCCGTCGTCGCCGAAGGCCTCCAGGAGCAGTACTTCAAGGACGGCGGCCGACGCGCCGACGGGCTCCTGGTGGAATTCACCGACATCGACTACGTGGAACTCGACTACTCGTAAGGCGCCGGGCTGTGGGCGAGCCTCGTCAACCGAACGCGGATGCTCGCTGACCCATCGACCAGCCGCCCACCTTGCGGAAGCGGGCTCCCTAGACCCTTTCCTTTTCCTTTTCTTTTCTGCGTGTCGGCCGCTCGCGACCGTTGGCATCCTTCGTCTTCGCTGGGTCGTCCTGCGGCGCGGCTGCGCGGCCGGTCCATCTTCTGCTGGTCCCCCCCGCGGGTGTCCGTAAATTTCAGCGGCGATCCGATCGCCGTCCGCTTGCATGATCGTCGCATCCGGCATGCAGTGGATATGACCCCTCAGGGCCCGACCACCCCCGGCGCCTGCCAGCCCTGCCAGCAACGGAACCCCTCGCCCACCGAGATGCCTGGCCGGGCCTGCGCCGGGGGTGATCGGCTTCAGACGCGCGCGGGCCGGGCCGGCCATCGCTGCCTGGTGGAGAGGAGCGGGCAATGCGGACCAGCATTCTCCAGGACGAACGCATGGACCTCATCTACTACCCGGCGAATGGCTGGACCGTCGTAGAGGTCAACGGCGAGGTCGAGTTCTACAACGCACCCAGGATCCGCGAAGCAGTCATCGCACTCCTCGACGAGGGCCACCGCCACTTCGTCCTGGACCTGCGCCCCGCACCGTTCCTGGACTCCATGGGACTGGGCATGATTGTGGCGATCACCAAACGAATCCGTGACCACGAGGGCTCCCTGTATCTCACCTGCACTGACGACCACATCCTCAAGGTCTTCAGGACCTGTGACCTGCGCAAGGCTTACGCGTTCCACGACTCGGTGGACCAGGCCACACGACATGCCCCACAGCGCGGCGCCTTGGCTGGCTGGCCCCATCGCTTCCCCACTTGAACCGAACCCCGTCCCCGGCCCCGGACCCACGTGGCCGCACCAGTGCCGGGCGACAGTGATCGCGTCTCGCCCCGTGAAGGACACCCTTGCGTCGACCAGGCATAGTCCCTTCGCCCGCGTGTCCACGGAAAGGGACACCGCCAGTGGAGAGGTCCTGCGAGTTTGACCGTGGTGGGCAAGCCTCCTCCAGAGGACCGGGCAAGCCTGTGGGTGTCTGGGCAAGCCCTCGCTTTCCCTCCTGGTTCTTGGCCGGCCAGGAGACCGGCGGCCGGTTCGCCGCTCCGCGCCGCCGGTGACCGCGGCCAGGCGCTGACCTGGAGCCTTCACATGGACACATTCGAACACCTGTGCAATGATCGTCAAGGTTTCAAAAAACAGCCCTCATTTCAGGTACGGTCTTTGAAACCGACCCTGGGAGGGGATGTAGTGACCGGCAGTGAGGCACATAAGGTCGATGCTCGGCTCAAGCAGCTCGGCGTGGGCAAGGAGTTATTCGAGAAGGCATTGGACTGGGCTGCTGCTGAGGCCAGGATGTGCACGGAGTTCGACGCGCCGGCGATGGCGGGCATCACGTTCTGGAGCAGGACCAACCGCTACCTCGCGGAGCAGCTGACCGATCCCGCGGAGCAGGATCCGGTCTGGAAGTACACCGCGCGGGACAGCATCCTGCGCGTCGTCCATCATTCGGGGGGCCACGCCATCACGGCTGTCAGCGGTTCGGGCGGTGTGGGCGACCTGGACTGCTCGGTCCGGTCGAAGAACCCCAAGGGCCGGGTCATGGCCCAGCTGGTCGAGAACAACGTGAAGTACGAACGCGGAGGCCAGGGGGTCTTCAGCTCCCGGGACGAAGTCGAGTTCGGCGGAGAGCTCGACTCCATGCCTCTGTGGTTCCTGCTCTATGAACGAAACGATGAAGGCAAGCTCTCCGCAGAACTCTCCCTTCCGGTAAAAATGGAGGGAAAGTATGTGAATGAGTGGAGTGAGCGGCTGCCGCTCTTCACCCGTAATGACCCGGGCCTCGACATCGCCCTCCTGGACGCGCCCGACGACGGCAACGACCCGGACTTCGAGGTCAGGAAAACCAACTAAACCAACTAAGCACGGCGGGAGCTGGGGAAAGTGTTCACCCCCGAAAGACTGGTACTCGCACGCAGGCGACGGCGCATGACGCTCGCGGCACTGTCCCGCGAATCGGGCTTCTCGGCCCAGAGCATCACGGCGTTCGAGAACGCGCGCAAGATCCCGTCCGAGGAAACACTTTCCTCACTCGCCGCAGCTCTTCGCTTCCCCTTGTCGTTCTTTTACGCGCCGCCGGCGCCGGACATGGTTCCGGGGGCCGTCAGCTTCCGTGCGCCGTCGAAGATGAGCGCAGCCGAGCGCGACAGTGCCCTGGGCTGCGGCTCCATCGCCGCCACCCTGAATGACTGGCTTGAGGACCACTTCACTCTCCCCAAGCCCGACATCCCCTCCTACGGCGACCTGACTCCCGAGACCGCCGCCGAGCAGGTCCGTGCCGACTGGGGCCTTGGCGAAGCACCGGCGCCCAATATGGTCCATCTTCTCGAAGCACACGGGGCACGTGTCTTCTCCCTTGCCCCGGACTGCCTGGACGCCGACGCCTTCTCCACGACCCGTCACGGCACCCCGTACATCCTGCTCAACACCCGCAAGACCGGCGAACGAGGACGCTTCGACGTCGCCCACGAGCTGGGTCACCTCGTCCTCCACAGCGGCTACCAGCCTCCCCGCGGTCCCGCCGCCGAAGCTGCCGCCGACGCCTTCGCCTCCGCCTTCCTCATGCCCAAGGCCGGCATCCTCGCCCAGCAGGTCAACAACGCCTCCGTGGAACGCATCCTGAGCGCCAAAAGACGCTGGGGAGTATCCGCGATGGCCTTCTCCTACCGCCTGCGAACTCTGCAACTCCTTTCCGAGTGGCGTTTTCAGCAGACCATGAAGCAACTTGCACAACTCGGATACCGGAAAGGCGAACCCGGTTCGTCCCTTGTCCGAGAAAACAGCAAACTGATCTCGAAGGTATTCGAAGCGCTACGAGCCGATAGAGTCCCTGTGGCCGACCTGGCAAAGGCAGTGCACATCTTCCCCGAAGAGCTCAACCACTACGTCTTCGGTCTCGCACCCATCAGCTTCAGGGGCGGAGAACAAAAGACAGCGCCCGCCCGCCCTTCCCTTTCGCTCGTTCAATAGATGTTGGCCGGAGCTTGCCGACCGGCCCGACTGCCTCACGGCCGAGGTGCGCAGCGCCGACCAGGTCGGCTGCTTCCGCGTCCGAGGTCGCCGATGCCACCATCACCGTCGTCGTCATCCACGTCGGTCGCCTTGGGTGAGACAGGGGTCCGTACGATCAGCGGCTATGAGCACACCGCGTAGACCGTTGGGTCATGGCCCGCAGCACAAGGCGCCCGCCCTTCCCCGGGCAGGCACGGGTGGTGCTCGGCGGGTCCTGGCGGCAGAGGCGGACATCGCCGCCGGCCGGCTGTGCCGGCCGGGCGGTCTGGAGAGCCTCCAGCAGCTCCGCGACCGGGGAGTGCTCCGTTCGGAAAACCGCCTGTCTGACCATGCGCCGGCTACGACGCGGGAAACGGGCGGCGCTGCGCTGGGCCCTTGAGCGACGCGTCGGCCGCCACCCGCCGCGCTTGCATGGGGTTGGCAACGCCCGTGTCCGCGCCGGGTTTTGCCGGAGGTATGCTGCAGTCCGCTTCACAGCACGGCGGGCCGTGCGCCGCCCTGATTGCGGTGCATGGCCCGCTCCGCGCGGTGGACAGTGGTGAGGCCCTGGGAGTGTGGCGGAACAGGCAGACGCGCCGGATTCAAGTCCCGGTGTCCCCGGACGTGAGGGTTCGACTCCCTCCACTCCTACCAACATGGTTGTTAATCGCCATAAGGCGAAGCAGGCAAGCAGTTCTCGGCTCTGGAACACCTGGGCGGAGTAACTCGCTCGGGGCGGTCCGTGGCCGTTTTCAGCGAGCCCCATCAACGTCGAGATTCAGGCTCTCCCATATCTGAGGTCCCCTGCTGTGGCTCGGGTCCGCAGCACCGAGCAGCGCAGCATGAACGCGACGCTCGTCGAGCTGCTGGCCGGTCTCGTCGGCAAGGACTCCACCACCGACTGAACAACCGCACCTGTACGGGGAGGGCCGCTACCTACTGGTAGCGGCCCTCCCCTTATGTCTGCTCCGCAGTCGGTTCGCGCGGTGCCGGCTTTGCCGGGGAAGTCCTTGCGCTCCAGAAAAACCAGGAACGGCGTCGGTCGGCGTCACATTTGCTCGCGACCCCCACATAACTCAGGCGAGAGGGGATCGGTTCACGCCTGGTTGCGGGCCTTGCCCCTATCAGTGCTACGGGGCTCATTCAAGAGTTCCCGGAAGCTGTAACCCCAGGTCAAACCCTTGAATGCGTCTCCGCGGCTGCCCAGTGTCGGCGTTGCCGGTCCCGGGGTTGCGCCGCTAACCCCCACCTCGTCCATCGTGCTGCCCAGCATCCCGCTCCGCCCTCCCGGTCCCGCCCGGGGCGCGGAGCGCTGCTGTCTGCGGCGCTCCCCGAGACGTAAGGGACGGGCACCGCTGAAGATCCGCCCCGCTCGTGTGCCGGCCCGGCACCCCTGACCCCGAAAGAGAGAACACCTGATGTCCACGCTCGCCCTGCTCGTCCTGCTGCTCCTGGTCCTGGTCGTCGTCCTGGTGGTGGGCGCTCTGGGCTACCTGGCGCACCGCCACCCGGTGCTGGCCACACCGCTGATGGTCGCCATGGGCGGCGCGGCCGTCCTCGCGGCCTGCATCATCCCCATCGCCATCCGATGACCGGGCAAGCCCGCCCCGGGTGGGCAAGCCGGGCTTGCCCAAGTCTGGGCAAGCCCGCCCCGTCGCCCGTCGCCCGGTTCCGGCTGGCTAGGCGACGGGGGAGTGTCGGTCGTGGCCGTGGTGTGTGAGTTTGCCGCGGTGGAGCCGGACGCGGAGGATTCCGGCCTTGGTGAAGGCCTGGGCGGTGTACACGTCGACGAGGAGCGGGGCGGTCATGGCTTCAGTGTGACTGGCCGCGCTGTCTTCTGCGGGCCTGGGCGGACCTGCCCCTGGAGGCCGTCTCCAGTTCGCCCCCGGGTGAGGTTGGGGGCGAACTGGTTCAGGGGGTGGCCGAATGGTCGACCGCCCTTTTTCCTGCCCCCTGCCGTGGTGGGCAGGAGTCTGTGGAGTGGGCGGCCCTGCCTCTGAAATCATCCTTCAGAGGCAGGGCCACCTCGGGCCGCACACCACGGCCTGTGGCCTCGACGGGGCACGCGAGGCCACTTGTAGTTCGCCCTCTTGGCGCAGGGGGCGAACTGGTTCAGGCGGGCGGCCGCCGGGGAGAGCGTCGGCCGCCTTTCCCTGCCACCCCCCACGGGGGCAGGGGCCTGGTGGCCCAGCCCCCGACGAGGATGACAGGGCGGGGCCACACGGGCCGGTCATCGCTCCGGCCCGAGATCGTGACGGTACGCGCGCCTGGTGCATTGGGGACCTGATTGTCTAAGGAGGCAGTTTGTGTGCCCGTTCGCACTTTGGGGATTGCTTTCGCTGCCCTGGTGGCCGCCTGCGTGCGTGGCGGCCCTGGCATGCCGCCACCACCGTGGCCCGCAGACCATTACGCGGAACCCGCTTTCCTGGAGGGATATCAAGACCGCGCACCACAGCGTCAACGGCTTCAATCTGATGAGGCCGAAGCGCAATCTTTTCCGTGCTCGTCATATCCGTACTCCAGAATTCACGAGAGGGGCGGCAAGTCCTGACGGAGGGGGTAGCGGTTCCTTCGGGATGCTACACACGCATCACCTGATGCATCATCGTGATGATGTGCGGGCATCACTTTAAAACAGGGTCCAGGGGGAGGGGCTTTCGGGAAGACTCATGCACATGCTGAGCGTTCTTCATAACGTGAAGGACCGTCATGCATCGGATGAGGCGAAGTGGAGTCCGGTGTGTTCCATCCGGCGGGCTGGCCTCCCATCAGAAGTGACGTCACGTCACCGGTCCGGGGGTGCTGTGTTCTTCGGGATGCTACACAGACCAGCGCTGATGCACCCTCACCCGGTAGCCAGCTGTTCCGGCTTGCCGGAACCAGGGCGGGGGAGCGAAGCGGACACGCCTGCCTGTCAGGAATTTAAGCGAAGCGTAATTCCAATTCCCGTGCGAAGCACGGGAATTACGGTGTGAAACACCGTCAACGAATTGCGAAGCAATTCGTCAC
>NZ_JBITCU010000046.1:0-43118 GCF_044453545.1 Streptomyces sp. NPDC051664
CGCACGACGGCGCACCTCAAGCGGGTACTGGGAAGGACGTGCCATGACTCGATCCTCTCAAATGATCGAGTCCCTACCGAACCCGGAACGGTTCAGTGTGTGGGCCGAAGGCGGACGGGATGGGAGCTGGGGCGAGTGGTGGGCTGAGGGGCGTCAGCCGTCGGCTAGGCGGGAGGCGCGAAAGGGTTCCCGTTGGGCGTTGATTGACTGTCTCGCCGCGTCCGCGGTGACGGGACAGGAGTCCAATCCGGTCCGCGGTGCGCCAGCCACCATCGTTCGATGGTGTGGAATTTCTCCTCGAACCTGCGATCCCAGCCGAGGGCCCCAGTCATGGGTGCCCGCAGACGGGTACGGCAACCGCTGGCCTCATAGATCACGACGGTCCGCTGCCCCAGGGAAGACTCGGTGTGGACGCCTTGCACGTCGGACCACGGGATGATCTGGCGGCGCAGATTGTGCACGACGGCCGCCGATGGTGTGAGGGTGACCCCGTAGCGCGGGAAGACGATCATTGCCAATAACGGCATGGCGATCCACAGCCAAAGCGGGTTGGCAGCCCCAAGGCTGAACGGATCCCTTCTCATCCCGTCCAAGATCTCGGTGACAACACCGAGGACAGCAGCGGGCAGAAGGGGCAGCGCGCACTGGAAACGGGTCCGCCGGTAACGGATGCGCTCCGGCGGCGAAGCCTCGGCCTGCGCTTGCTTCACCAAACCCCACCCCACTGCACCGTGCAGCCGCCGCTGCGCATGATCGCCGATGCAGCATGTCGGAGCCCAGTCGCTCTGTCTAGATCCTCCGCGCAGCGTGCCCCCTGCGTGCCCGTTCAGCGGGAGACGAGCGGGGAACCACGGCTGGATGGGCACTCCCCCGCAGATCAACGACGCCGCAGCTCAGCAGGCGTCCGCGTACGGGGTCTTCCAAACTGGTGCACCGGTCGTCATTGAGGCTGCGCCTCAAGTGCGCTCGCATCTGGTGGAGGACGCAAGCGCCTGCCAGGATCAGGCTGTGAACGAGCCTTCGATTACCGCGAGATTGAGTAGAGCCCTCGACTGGGCAGGGCTGCCCCTGTCCGGCCTCCTTCTTTGGATCGGCGTCAGGGACTACCGCGCCGGCGGGTCCGTGGGTTGGCCAATTGGCGGAGCACTACTGGTTCTGGTCAGCCTTTGGGTGGTCTATCGCGGGATGCCTCGCCGGAGCAGTAAGACGACCGAGTCACCGTAGGCGTACAGCAGCTCCGTACCGCAACCCCAGCAACCGCCCCCGGCCGGTACCGTCTCTACGGGGCCTCGAGGCGGCCGGAATGGCCGTCGCTGACCGATCCGGCTAGAGCTACGGATCAGAAGGTGTCCGTGCCACAACCGCGCCAGATCGGGCGGGGAGTCACGGGGAACTGCGGCTACTGACGGTGGCCGATGCCAATAGCCGCCGAGTGATCTCACCGGCATCGAGCCCGAGAACTGTTCCGTCGCGGCTAACTGATCCGGTAAAGCCTGGGACTTTAAGGTGTGCCCGATCCGTGCCCGACAGGTCGGTAAGCCACGGTCAACAGCGGGTGCCAAAGCGAGCCCTAAGGTTCCCTCTGGCACCCATTGCCGCTGGTCAGGTCGCCAACCATGCCCATAGGCCCGGTGATTCCCAAGCTCATGGCTCCGCTGGCTGGGCAGCTCGTATCCATCCGCTCGCGATCGACGGCGATGCCAGGCAGGATGCCGTGATGAACACTCCGTTCCTCAACATCCAGGGGAAGGCCGAGGACGGTCCGCACCCCTGTCCCTGCTGTGGCTTCCTGACGCTCGGCGAGCGCAGCAACTTCGAGATCTGTCCGGTGTGCTTCTGGGAGGACGACGGGCAGGACGACCACGATGCGGACCGAGTTCGAGGCGGCCCCAACGGTCGGCTGAGCCTCACGGAAGCACGGAGGAACTTCCACGCGATGGGTGCTTGCGACGAGCGATGTACCCCGTTCGTACGCGCCCCACTGCCGACCGAACACCCCACGGTCTGACATCACCAGCTGACATCAACGTCGCCAGACGACAACGGATCACAGCGACTGAAGCTGGACCACGGACCGCCCAGCGAGCACAAGTCCGAGCCAGCCGCACGGATGAGGGATCGAACTCCTAAAGCGAGTGTCGCCGAGGTGCCTTCTACATGCGGCCGGCCAGACGGCAACATTGAGTGTGGGACGTCCGCCCAGAGCTCGAAATGTGGCTCGCGGATCAGGTGTGCCAGGGGAGTGCGTATCCTTCGCGCAGCGGTCCGCCGAGCAGATCGAGAACTTGCTCGGCTGCAGTCGCCAACGGTGCGGGGTCGGCGCGATCGGCGACGGCTTGATGGCCATCCAGCAGAGCCTTGCCACGTACCGGGTCCGCACTCAGCAGTCGGCGGGGCAGCCACTTGCCAATGCCCGTCCAAGCACCGTGGTGGGCAGTGAGCAGGTGTGCCGCCTCGCGCAGGGTGAAGTCGGCGAGGGAAAGCTGTTCATACCGATTGGCCGGCGGGGTGTCGACCAGGTCGTCCATGTAACAGGTGAGGCCGTAGCGACTTCGTTCCCTTTCAGCCGGCGTAAGGGGAGGAGGACCGCCCGCGAGCACCGCGCGGGCCTGTTCGCACGTTCGAGACAGGTGGCCGTGCGGGTCCATCAAGGGCAGGCCCTGGTCATAGATGAAAAGGAGCGTGCCTCGGCGGCGTGCCCTGTCCCACTCGAAGAGTTCCGGCACGTCCGCAAGGGTGGTCAGGAACAGCTCGGCGAGACGGCCCTCATGACGTATCACCTCACGGCGGCTAGTGTCCGAGTCCGGCAGAAGGACCGCCACGTCGAGATCACTGCTTGAGGTAGCGCGACCCTGGGCAACCGAGCCTCCTAGCACGGCACCCAGTGCGTGCGGGAAGCGCGTAGTGACCAACCGAAGAGCCTGGGCGGCAAAAGTGCCTTGATCATCCATGGCCGCTCATCGTGCCATCCCCAGAGGATGCCGACTAGGGGCCGATACGCCACGTAGTTCGCATCGAGGGGCTCGCTCGCTACTGAGGGGGTGGGCGCTGGTCAGAGCGCTTCCTTGTTCTCCCTGGGCGCCTCTCCCGACTTATGTACTGGAGGCAAGACACTCCACGGGAAGTTGATCCAGCGATCGGTCTTCTTCCACACGTACTCGCACTTCACGAGCGACTGCGACTTCTCGTAGATGACCGCGCTGCGCACCTCGGCAACGTGATCGATGCAGAAATCGCGGACCAGCTTCAGCGTCCTGCCCGTATCGGCGACGTCGTCGGCGATCAGGACTTTCTTGTCCGAGAAATCAATGACATTCGGAACGGGCGCCAGCATGACCGGCATCTCCAGGGTCGTCCCGACCCCGGTGTAGAACTCCACATTCACCAGGTGGATGTTCTTGCAGTCCAGCGCATACGCCAGCCCGCCCGCGACGAAAACCCCGCCCCGCGCGATGCTGAGCACCACGTCCGGTTCGTATCCGTCGTCGGCCACGGTCTGCGCGAGCTCCCGCACGGCATGACCGAACGCCTCGTACGTCAGGTTCTCTCGTACGTCATTCATGGTCCGGCATCACACCTGAGTCCGATGGAAGTTCATGAACGAACGCGAGGCCGTCGGCCCACGCTGCCCCTGGTAGCGCGACCCGTACCGCTCCGAGCCGTACGGGAACTCCGACGGCGAACTCAGCCGGAACATGCACAGCTGGCCGATCTTCATTCCCGGCCACAGCTTGATGGGCAGCGTCGCGAGATTCGACAGCTCCAGGGTCACATGCCCGGAGAACCCGGGATCGATGAACCCGGCCGTCGAATGCGTCACCAGCCCGAGCCGGCCGAGCGAGCTCTTGCCCTCCAGCCGCGACGCAAGATCGTCGGGCAGCGAGATGACCTCGTACGTCGAGGCGAGCACGAATTCGCCGGGATGCAGGATGAACGCCTCGTCCCCGTCCGGCTCGACCGTGCGGGTCAGGTCCGCCTGCTCGACGGCTGGGTCGATATGCGGGTAGCGGTGGTTCTCGAACACCCGGAAGTAGCGGTCGAGCCGCACGTCGATGCTCGAGGGCTGCACCATCGACGGATCGAACGGATCAATGCGGACCCGCCCGGCGTCGATCTCGGCCCGGATGTCCTTGTCTGAGAGAAGCACGTCCCGAGGATACGCAGAACGCGCGGGCCCGCCCCAACCGGACCGCCCCGCGCGCTCTGACACAACCGTCTGCCGACGCCTCTACCGCTCCTCGAACACCACCGGAACGGCATGCCGCAACCGGGCGCAACGCGGACAGCGGATAAGCCTCCCGGGACCGATCCGACCGGTCCCGAGCTGCTGCAGCGGGAACGAAGCGGTAGCGAAAATGTGCCCTTCGGCACAGCGGACGACGGTGCGCTCCATGGAGTCCATCAAGTCCCTTCCCCAACAAGCCTTGGACGAGAAAGCCACATTAGGGGATGAACAGGACGCCACTCCAGGCGGCACTCCGACTGCGTACGCTACGCCCCAACTCCCGCCCCCGGCAGCCGCATCCACACCTCGGACACGACACCCAGGCCCCCGGCTCACGCACCGGCGGCCTGCCATGGGGTAGAGTGTGCGACGATGAGCGTTGATCGACCAGCGCTCCGCGCGGGTGTAGTTTAATGGTAGAACATGAGCTTCCCAAGCTCAGAGCGCGAGTTCGATTCTCGTCACCCGCTCCATACAAAAGCCCCAGGCCAGCGGCCCGGGGCTTTCTTGTTGTCTAGACCGATCTAAGCGTCGCGCACCACCTCCGCACCACCTTGACCGTCTTTCCGCTGTTCAGCGCCCTTTCCCCGAGCGGCCCGGACCATCTTGTCCAGCCCGCGCGCCACCTCTTTCTGCCGCTCGTGATCCGAGTGCTGATAGATCAGCGCGGCCTTCTCGGACGACTGTCCTGCACGAACCATCGTGTCCTTGAGCGTTGCCCCTGAGCGCGTGGCGAGGGTGTGCCCGGTGTGACGAAGGTCGTAGAAGCGAAAGCTGTCGGGCATGCCCACCGTCCGTCGCGCCTTCCGCCACTTCCGCCCAAAGGATGAGCGGCGGAAGGGCGCTCCCTGCTCACCTACGAAGAGCAGTCCCTCCGGTCCCTTCTCCGCGTACCAGTCGAGATGCCTCCGCAGATCCAGGTGCAGAAAGGCCGGCAGGACGACGTACCGCTTGCCCGCCTCGGACTTGGTGTCGCCCACGGCGCGCTCCCCGGTGTTCAGCTCCGGTGCTGCCTTGCGAACCCGGACGGTCATCGCGTCCAGGTCCACGTCCTTGCGGCGGAGCTCCGCCTGTTCCTCCGGCCGCAGCGGACCGTAAGCGCCGAGGTAGACCATGAGGCGCCACCGAATGCCGACCGCCTCCGCGAGTGCATCCACTTGTTCCACCGTGGCGATCTCACGCTCGGCAGGCGACTCCTTGCCTGCGCCGCGGATGCGGCAGGGGTTGCGGCGGATCAGTTCGTCGTCGGCGGCGGTTTCGAGGATCGCTTTCAGCAGCCGGTACGACTTGGCCACGGTCGTTGCCCCGGTTGCCTTGCGTCGCTCTGCCCGCCACTCCCTGACCTTGGGAGCAGTGATCTGATCGAGGTCGACGCCCTCGAATCCCGGAAGGATGTGCAACCGCAGCAGTCGCCGGTAGAGCTCGTCGGTCGTCGCTGCAAGTTCCCGTTCGTCCACCCACTTCAGTGCGTACTCCCCGAAGTTGACTGCTCCCGCATCGGGGTCTCGCCAGTTCCCACGGGTGAGGTCAGCTTCCACCTGCGACAGCCAGACTTCAGCGTCCGTCTTCGTAGCGAAGGATTCCGGTGCTCGGCGCCGCTCCCCCGTCGAATCGAGGTACGAGGCGGTCCAGCGACCGGAGCGGTACTGCCGTACCGCTCCAAAGCGCCGCATGCTCTTGCCCTTCTTCGGACCCTTCTTCGGCACTTATGCAGCCCTCCTTGCACAGCGACGGGGACGGACCGGCTCGACAGTGTTGGCCTTGATGTACGCGAAGAGGACGCTCTCCGCGATGCGGACGTGCGCGCCCACCTTTACGAAGGTGATGCGCCGCTCGGCAACGAGCCGTCGGGGGAAACGCTCGGTCGTACCCAGAAGGTCAGCCACTTCAGGGATGGACAGATACCTCTCACGCAAGACGCTCTCCTTGCTGTGTTGGGCCGGAACCGGACAGCCCGGACAGCTCCTCTTCTGACTGTCCGGGTAGTTCTTGCTGGTCAGATGGGGTGACCGGACAGTCGGACAGCTGGGACACCTCCGGTGTGGCCTGTGTCCGCGTCTCGGTGTCCGGGAAGTACCGTCCGCCGCTGCCCTTGGTGACCTGTCCGTCAGCAGCCATGCGCGAGCACGTCCGGCGCACGGTGTCCGCATCGGTGCCCGGGAGCGCTTCCGCGATGTCACGCGGCTTGGCACCTGGGTTTGCCCGCACGTACCGCAGGATCGCGGCCCGGGTGTCGCCCACCGTGTGATCGGACGCCGGACCATCGAGCAAATGCCAGGCTCCGGACGCCTCTTGAAACTGCAGCGCATATTCGGCTTCGCTCACATCGCGGCCGGTGACGTGCAGGATGCCGTCGGCCTGTCCGCGGGCCCGCTTGAGGACGAGCGTGGCGTCTGCCGCGCCTGCGATGCCGTTGGTGCCGGAGACCTCAGTAAGGAAGTCCTCGGAGGCCATCTTGCGGACGTGGTGGACCAGGACGACAGCGATGCCGTAGTGATCCGCGAGCCGCTTCGCGTAGCCGACAGAGACGTAATCCGCGTCGTAGGCCGACACACCCTGCGGGGCCTGTCCGCGCATCTTGGCGAACACGTCGATGACGACCATTCGCGCGTCGGGATTGCGCTCCAGCCACTGCGCGATGGCTTCGCTACCGCCCTGAGGAAACGGAGGACATTCGGTCACCAATGTGAGCCCTGACGGTGCGGGCTGTCCGCCCAAGAGCTTGCCCATGCGGCTCTTCAGGCGGCGTGGTGTGTCCTCCAAGGCGAGGTAGAGCACCGGGCCGCCGCCGACAGGCACGGAGTCGAAAGCCTGTCCGCCGGCAGCCACAGACAGACCGAGTCCGAGGGACAGCCATGACTTGCCGACCTTGGGCGGTCCCGCGAGTAGCGTCACGCCTTCGGCGATGATGCCGGGAACGGCCCATTTCGGCTCGGGAAACTCAGTCGCCATGAGCTGATCAGCAGTCCACGAAGTGCGGGGCCGCTCCCGTACCTGCGACGTCGCAGGTACGGGCTGAGGTCCACTCGGAACGGAGTACAAGTGCAGCGGAGGAATCGGGTTGGCGCTCATGCCGCCACCGTCCGAGGCCGCTTGGCACCGGCGCGCAGACCGGATTCGATGGTGCGCAGCGCCTCACGCTGATCTTGTCCGACCTGCAATGCGGCAGCGGTGAGCCAACCGGTCACTTCGGCTTCGCCCAACTCTCCCCCAGCAACGAGTTGACCGAGGGCGACGGCGGCGACGTAAAGCGCGTTGTTGTGCCTGTGCGGCCCAGAGCCGGTGACGCGCTCCAGTTCCCCATTGACCGCGGACCGCAGCCACTTGCCGCGTCGGTCGGTCGAGAGATCTACGATCACGCGCTTCTGAGGCGGGAGCGGCGCGGGCCGCAGCAAATCCGTGAGCCAGTCCGGGAGAACAACAACGGGAACGTTCCTGGTGATCTCATATGGGTGGTTGTTGATGACGCTGCCGGGACCGACGACGTAGCCGCCGCCAGCACGTGTGTCCACCTTCCAACCGAGCTTGCCCGCACTGTTTCGCAGCTCCACTCCTGCGGGCGCTGCGAAGTACAGGTGAGATCCGCCGCTGGCAGTTCCCACACCAAACGTGTCCGGCGCGAACAGGGATTCGTCATGCTGCTCTCGCAGCATGCGGAACACGTCGGCTCCGTCCCGGACACCGCCTTCGGCCCATTCGACCGGCGGCACGTCGTTCGCGCCCTTGCTCGTGTCGAGGTCGACAACGACCAGACCGGAGGGCCCGGTGGCGATGCCGACGTTGTACGGGGCGTACGTCCAGCAACGGCGGATCCGCTCGCGATCGGTGGTGGCACGGCATTCCCACTCGGTAACCGCCGGACGCTTGTCTCCAGGGCGGAGCGGGAAGACGCTCCAACCCCGCTCCGCCGCATCGAGCGCGGCACGCAGCAGGCGTGCGCGAAGGCGTCCAATGCTCTCGGGATGGGTCATGCTGGGTGTCTCCTGTTCTGTCTTCGGATGGGCAGGGAGAACCGCGGCGGCGGGCGACCTTGCTGGGGAGTCCCGCCGCCGCGGCGTTGCTACTGGTGCTTGGCCCAGTGGGTGTACTGCTGGCGCACGTAGTGGCGCGGGTCGCAGATGACGGTGGTGTCGGCCAGGTCCATCAGGCGTCGGGCTGCTTCCGTGGCCACCTCACTCGCGTCACCCGGGGTCCCGGCGCGTTCGTCGTCGAGGGCGATGCGGTCGAGGACTGCGGCCTTGCGGAGCCAGAACTCCCGGCCCAGCGCAGTGCCGAACGGCTTGTCGGCCGCGGTCTGTGCGGTCCACCCGATCTCGCGGATGATGCTCGGGGCGAGCGTGTAGGCAGCTTCCGGTGTCGGCCAGTCGCCTGGTTCCGGGTGGTGCTCGGTGCTCGGGTGCAGCTGTTCCATCTCAGTGCTCCTTGGTGATGTCGAGGGCGGGGAGTTCGGGCAGTCCGGCGCGCGTGAGCGCAGCGGGGTCGTAGCCGGGAAGGGCCTCGCGGTAGATGAGGGCTTGGGCGAGCGCGGTGGCGTAGGCGGCTCCTTCGCGGGCGACCTCGATTTGTGCTCCGGCGCGCAGGGCTTCGACGCGTTCGGTGTGGGCGTGCTCTTCGCGCCGCACCGTTTTCTGCCGGTTATGGGCCACGGTGTCGCGGCGGTCGGTGCGCCAGTACCGGGCCGCGATGCCGTACGCCACGGCGGTGGCCAGCACCCAGAGCAGGAGCGGCAGGGACAACCCGTCGGCGTATCCGGCGACGCCTGCGAGGGCGAGGCCCCCGGAGGTGGTGAACGCGGTCGCGGCGAGAACTCCGTCACCTCCACCCCGTCCGGCGGCGGCGAAGGCGCCGGCCGTTGCGGCTCCGGCCGCGAGGACGACTATCAACGCGGCGTTGCCGACGGAGTGTTCGGCGCCGTTGGCGTTCCAGATCCGCCCGAGGATGAGCACGGTGGATGTGGCGACGGCCGGGGCAACTTTCGGGGCCGCGAGGGCGACCCAGTGGTGTTGAACGAGTGGTTCATTCATGGCGGGGTCTCCTACAGGTTGGGGATGGCGTCGATGACGGCGGTGGTGAGTTCGTTGATGGGTCCGGAGGCGCCGGTGGAGGCGAGGAAGAACCCGAACATGACGGCGATGAACGCGGCGCCGTAGCCGAGGGTGTTGGAGCGGAGCAGGAAGAACAGGACCAGTCCGAACAGCAGGACCAGCGAGACGGTGACGGCCACGACGGGCCCCTTTCCGGTGTGGTGATGCGGGACGGTGGGTTAGCGGGTGCCGTCGCGGTGGAGGCGGGCGGCGACGTTGTAGAGGTGGCGGCCGACGCGTATCCGCTTGCCGGTGGCCTTGCAGCGGCGGCAGTCCTTGCCGCGCTTGGTGCGGCCCTTGCGGTCGGTCTTGGTGGCGTGGCCGAAGCCGTGGCACTTGCGGCAGTTCCCGAACGGCGAGGCCGCACACAGGGATGCGTAACTGAGGGTGACGAAGAGGAGGAGTGCGCTAGCCAGCAGGGCAGGGGTCATGGCGGGGCCTCCGGGCCTGTTTCAGGGGTTTTTGCAGGTGGACCGCTATGCGCTAGCGGCCTGATCAGATGCCAGATGGGCCGCTATCGGGGCTGCTATCGATAGCAGGGTGTGGCGCTATCGATAGCAGCTCCCGCGGGTCAGCTCGCGTCCCGATTTCCGTTACGCTCCGCAACCACAGCGGTGATGTCGTCGCGCTTGATGCCGCGCTTGTTGACGAACTTGCCGTCGATGCGGCGGCCCACCTGCCCGGCCGCGATGCCGTACGGCTTGAGTGCTGCGGTCAGGTGCGCGGTCTGCTCCTCACCGGACATACGGACCCAGTCGCCGTAGCGCTCCGGCCGCAGGTCTGCGAGGCGTTCGACCACGGTCTCGTTCCACACCTTTGACTCGTCCGCGGGGATGACCGCGAGGATGTCCGGCAGCAGCGAGTCCGCGGCGCCCTGACTGGCCTCGAACGTCTCCCCGGCCGCGTGGCCGGTGAGGGTTCCGGCGGCTTCGCGCAGGCGGCGGGCCCGAAGCCCGATCACCTCGGCGGTGGGAGCGTCGACGTAGACGGACGAGACGATCCTCGCGTCGGAGCCTTCACCGACGAAGTAGTGGATGCCCTTGTCCTTCCAGCTGAACATCGTGGCCCGGATCCCCCGCTTGTAGCTGGACGTACCGAGCACCATGTCGTTCTCCAGCTGCCCCATGACTTTCAGGCACCACCGGGCCGACGCGTTCGCGCTGATCCCGGTGGGCAGGGCCTTGGCGTCCGGGCGCTGCGTGGCCAGGAGCAGGACGATGCCGGTGGCGGGGCCGCGCTTGACCAGGTCGGTGCAGATTTCTTCGAACTCCCCGCCGTGCTTGGGGTGCTCGAACCACACCTGGCACTCATCCACGCCGATCACGATCGGGTGCAGTCCGAGCTTGGGCTTGTTCGCCAGCTCGGACGTCACCTTCGACTCCGGGCAGATGTCCCGCGGCAGGGACCGGATCATCTTCGCCCTGCGGCGGAGTTCGGTGCGCAGTTCTCGCAGGTCAGCGAGCGCGTACTCGATGTCCTCGTCGTCGTCTCCGGCCCGGTGGCGGTGCGAGACGCGCTCGCCGACGGGGTCGAGGTCGCCGGTTCCCTTGAGGTCGTAGGTGTGCAGCTCGGCCCGGGTGTCGAGGGCTGCGATGAGCAGGAGCAGGCGCAGGAGGAATGTCTTGCCCATCCTCGGGATGGCGCCGATGACGCCTGCGATGTACATCAGGGTGATGTCGACCCAGCGTCCGCGCTGGTCAGTGCCGAAGGAGACCGGCTTGAACAGGTCGACGGAGCCGCCCTCGGTCAGGGGCCATGCGGGCTTGGTGGCGGTCGACATGTCCTGATCACCGACCCACAGCACCAGGCGCCCGGTGTGCTCGTCCGGGACCCCTTCGGGCCACACGCAGCCGAGCGGGCGGCGCAGACCGGAGGCGAGCTTGTCGCGGCGCTCGATCACGTCGGTGACGGTCACGCCATAGGGGAGGTCGCCTTCCGCACGCCAGCCGGGGCCGTCGCGGGTGATCGGGGCGGTGAACGTGAACCCGTCCCGCCCCTTGCTCTGCACCTGGTTGATCGCCGTGATGCCCAGCGCGCCGAGGGCCCGCAGCACGATGTCGGACGTGAGTTTCGGTGCCTTGGTCATCTCCACAGCCCGGGTGATGACCGGGGCGTCGGCCTGCGTGCCGGCCGAGCCGAGCGCCATCAGCACCGCCCCGACAGACAGAGCCTGCAGCCAGCCGGGGGCGAGCACGTAGATGGCGAGCGCGGCACCCAGCCCGACGAACATGGCCAGCACCGTGATCAGAGTCCGCAGCCTCACCCGGCCGTCCCGCTGCCGGGACAGCTTCAGATACTCGGCAGCGTCCTCGCGCCGGACCGAGGCAAGTCGGACCGGCTCGCCCTCCCGGTCGGCTACCCACCGCATCGTGCCGCCCACGAACTTCGCCGCACCCCGCGGCGACTGGAAAGCGAGGCGGGCGGCGTAGTACGGGGACCGCAGCGCGTGATACCCGGCCAGGTGCCCGTAGTGGCCTGCGGCCCACCGTGTGGCGGTCCGTAGCTCGGTGGTGGAGCGCAGCCAGAGCGGCACGATGGCGCGGCGCTTGGTGCCCATGAGTCGGCCCAGGAAACCGGGGCCGACCGGCTGCGGACCGGCTGCGGACCGTCGACCATTGCCCGCTCGGTCGGGTCGCCCGACTCATGCCCCGACTCACCGGGGCAGGAGTCGGCCGACGGGCCGGTGCGCGGGTCGGCCGACTCGGTACGGGCCGACCGCACCCTGTCGAGGTCGACCACATCCGCATCGGAGTCGGACCCAGGGTGGGTGGCCATGTCGGCTTCGAGTCGGTTGAAGAGTTCGTTCTCGTCGTCGTGATTCACTGACTGTCCTTCCCGGACAACTGGGGTTGGAAAGGGGTCCGGACGGCGCTTTGGACGGCCTACCGTCCGGACCCCGCTTTGGTGGGCGCTGTGCAGTTCAGGCGGCGCGCTGTTCTTCGGGGTAGGCGCAGGCTGGGCACATGCCGAGCGAGGTCGGAATGCAGTACCCGGCATCCGTGCGGCACTTGGGGCAGGTTCGGCGGGCGGTCATCGCTTTGGCGAGTGCGGCGGTACGGCCCGGTGTCATGGGGCGTACGGGCTTGGCCAGGTCGAGGCGGTAGAGGTAGGCGACCGACACCCCGGCTTTGCGGCGGCGGGAGCGGCGCATCACCTGCGCGGCGACAGGCTGACCACCGGGTCGCAGTCCGCGGGCGCGGAGCTGGCGGCGGGTGGCGTAGCCGTCGGGGGCGTACTTCCACGGGAAGGTCGGTATGCCGTGCAGGGTGCCGGTCGGGTCGTAGCACTTGCCGAACGTCGGGGACATCAGGCCGCCACCCCAGGGGCCGCATCGGCACCGGAGCCGCGGCGGCCGGCACGGCGTCCGGACCAGGTGGCGAAGAGCCTGCCGAGCCCGGCTCGGCGTACCCCCGCCCGGCCCTGCTTGGCCGCGTACATGGCCTCATCCGCCCGGCGGAGCAGCCCAGACAGGTCCTCGCCCGGGTGGTCGGCGGCGCGGACCCAGCCGAGCGACACCGTGGTCTGCACCGCCGGGTCAAGGCCGTCCGCGGGACGGGCGAGCACCCCGTGCAGGACCGCGAGCAGGTCGGCGGCGGTGCCGTGGTTGTCGATGACGACCGCAGCGAACTCGTCACCGCCGAGCCGTCCGGCAACCCCGTGCCGGCCGACGTAGTGGGTCAAGCGGTCCGCGGTCGCCTTCAGCAGCGCATCCCCGGCTGCGTGGCCGAAGCGGTCGTTGATCTGCTTGAAGTGGTCGACGTCCGCGAGGGCCACGACCGCTTGCGGGTTCTTGAGCAGGGTGGTGGCGCGGCGGGTGAAGCCGTCGCGGGTGCGGAGCCCGGTGAGCGGGTCACGGCGGGCGGTGTGTAGTCGGCGGAACATCCACACCGTGTGGACGGACCATCCGGCCACGAGCGGACCGGCAGCGGCAAGGGTCGTTAAGAGGCTGCTCATGCCGCCACCGCCCCGGTGCGGTCGCCGTTATCGTCCTGCTCGGTGTCGGTTTCGAGGCCGTGCAGCGGGGTGGCTGCGGCCCGTTCGGCCTTGAGGGTGTCGCGCAGGGTGCGGGCGGTGGCCTGCGAGACGTGTACCGCGGTGCGGATGCCGTCCGCAGTCAGCGCCGCGTCCGGCCAAGCGGTGGTGATCTCCCGCGCCTCGGCCAGGACCTGCTCCGGGGTCCGTTTGCCCTTCGCCTTGCTCTGGGTGCGGCGCGCGGGCCGCTTCGCGGACGGCTTCGGCTTGGCCTCGGGGCCGCCGTTCTGCTCCGGCTGCGGCTTCTCGGTGGGCGGCTCTGCCTCACTCGGAGGATTGGCCTCCCCGAGCTTCATCAGCACCCGTTCCGGGCGGGGCGTCTTCGACCGCCACAGGCGGCCGTGTCGCTCGCGCAGCTCGGCGCGGGCCAGCTGACGTTCCCGCTCCCGGGACAGCGCATCGGCGTAGGAGGTGATCTCCCACAGCGTCATCCGGCGCCACAGGGCGAATGTAGAGGGAAAAGCGAGCAGCCAGCGTGAGGCGCGAATCTTGTCCATGCGGCGGCCGGTCACCGCGCCGATCCGTACCGCGTAGATGTGGGCGCCGATCTCGGAAAACACCACCCACAGCAGCGGCATCGTCCCGTGCGCGACCTTCGCCCATGTGCCGTGGCCGGCCGAGACGTTCAGGCCGCAGGTCACCAGGGTGAGGACCCAGGGCACGAACCGCACCCAGGCCAGCGCCATGTCCATCCGGATCAGCAGCAGGTTCGCCACCGAGAACACCGGGATGGACACGTCCATGCCGACCGGCACCATCCACGGCTCACTGAACCCCCACCGCAACGCAGCAGCGGACACCGCGTCGAACGAGGAGATCAGACCCAGCGCGCCAACACCCGCCGCAGCGAGAGCGCCTAACCCGGCCAGTCCCATCTCCGGGCGGGTCAGCGGCGGAACCACCGGCCGATCCGCGGACTGCGTGGTGGGCATCATGCTGCTGCCGCCTTCCGGGACGGCCGACGGCGGCCGACCGGCCGCGGCAGCGGGATCACGTTGAACAGCTCCGGCGCGAATGCCTCGATTGCCTCGGCAGCGACCCGGCTCACGCGGTCGGGCAGGTCAGGGTTATCGGCGAGGATGTCGCGGGCCGCGTCCATGCGGGCCGCCCGCTCCATCTCGCTCTCGCCCTCCACCCCGAGCCACAGCTCAACCGGGGTGCCCAGGGCCAGTTCCACAAAGTCGGTGTCCGAGACGACCTCGTGGCCGCCGATGAATGCGCGCATTGAGCGCTCCTGAGAGTCGAAGTAACAGGGAGAGGGTCAGGCGGCGGGCGACCTTGCTGGGGAGTCCCGCCCCCTTCGATCTGAAACTAGCATGCACCAGTGCGCGCTAGTGCACAACCCTGCGCGACACAGCGCTGTAGTGCGCGCTAGTGGTTACCCTCAAAGGCATGAGCGTTGTGTCGCGCGACCCAAGACCGAAGCCCGTGGTACTGGCGCATGTCATGCGCGGCCGCATCGAGAGCGGCAAGTACCCCGACGGCAAGCTGCCGACTACTCGCGAGCTGGCCCAGGAGTTCGGGTACGCCGGACAGACCGTGCGAGACGGCCTCGGACTCCTCGTACAAGAGGGACTGATCTTCTCGGCGGGGAACCGCGGATACTTCATTGCTGGTGACAGCGAAGCGCCGCCGACTCGTAAGACGTCGGGCGTAGACGAAGAGATCAAGAAAATGCGCCTCCAGATTCAAGCTCTAACCGCCCGGGTGAAGGCACTCGAAGAGGGCTCCCACTCGGGTGGTGCGTGATCTGGCATAACCATGCAGCGCACAGGGGCTGTGATTTAAGTGACAGGAGGGGGGTCAGGGATGTGGGCAGGGGACATCTCAGGCGTCACCGCGTTGTCCTCTTGCCTGTCCCCCCTGCTAGCGGACCAGACTCGCGGTAGTCACTCGGAGGAGGACACATGAGCGACGAAAGGCCCGTGTGGGCACAGCGGATCGCGGCTGAACGGACGGCGCGTAGCTGGTCGCAGCTCGACGCGGTGAAGGCCATGCGGGCCCACGCTCCTACGGAACTGCCGGCCGACGACAGCATGGTTCGCCAGTGGAAGCGCTGGGAGGCCGGAACGAAACCGGGAGACTTCTACCAGCCGATCATCGCAGCCATGTTCGGCACAGTGACACACGCGATCTTCCCCATCCCGGGCCGTAGGAACGGCAATCGGGAAATTCTGGTGGCCAGCGGCATGGAAACGCTCGAAATCGTTAGCCGACTGAACAAGTCAGATGTCGATAACGCCACCCTTGAAGCACTTCGCATCACGACGGACCGCCTATGCTCCGAATACCCTTACATGCCGAGCGAGCAGCTCCTCATCGAGGGTCGACAGTGGCTGAAGCGAGTAGTTGACCTTCACTCAAAAAGCCTCACCTTGGCCCAGCACCGTGAGGTACTCGCACTCTCCGGTTGGCTCGCGCTACTTGTGGGCTGCGTCGAGTACGACACCGGCGCCAGGCATGCAGCCGAATCAACCCGGCGCGCTGCCCTGTCCCTAGCTTCCGAGGCCGACCACGCCGAGGTAGCAGGCTGGGGACACGAGATGCGCGCTTGGTTTGCCCTCACCACCGGCGACTACCGTGGCGTCATCGCGGCGGCACAGGCAGGCGCCCAGGTAGCGCCTCATCACAGCGTCGCCGTACAACTCGCAGCGCAGGAAGCGAAAGCTTGGGCACGGCTGGGGGATCGCCGGCAGGTCGAGGTCGCTCTCGACCGTGGCCGACGTCTTCTCGAAGGGATGCCCCATCCCGAGAACCTCGATCACCACTTTGTCGTAGACCCAGCGAAGTTCGATTTCTACGCCATGGACTGCTACAGGCTGGTCGGCGAAGACAAGCTCGCACAGACTCTCGCCGGCGAAGTACTCCGGGCAGGCACCGACTTCGACGGCACGGAGCGGTCTCCGATGCGCAACGCTGAAGCACGGGTGACGCTCGGAGTAACTGCCGCACGCAGTGGTGACCTTGACCAAGCGCTGATTCACGGTGAACGCGCGCTTCAGGGGCCGCGGCAGTCTGTGCCTTCGCTCATCATGACCAGCCGAGAACTCGCAGCAGTCGTCAGGGAGCGCTACGGTGCAGAACCGGCCGCGCAGGAGTACCTGACCCATCTGCGCGATCTTGGACAGACCGCACCTGGATTCCTGCCGTCATAAGCCGCGCGCACAAGCACGGCCAAGCCCCCGGACACCGCTCCGGGGGCTTTGAAGTGTCCCAGCTGTCCGACTGTCCGGTTAGAGACCTGACCTGCGACGATGCAAGGGACACCCCGGGCAGGAGCTGGCGAAGTCACCCCTCGTGAGTCGTGGGCGCTGGAGGCGACGTCCTTCTCTCAGAAACCTTCTCCATCTCCTCAAGCAGACTAGAGAGAATAGAGAAAAGCTCTCACTTCATTCATATCAAGACGGTCTTGATCTTGTGGATGAACGACGATCGTGAGCTCCTTCGCGATCACAGATTGGCGCGAGCGAGCAACAAATGAAAGCGTCACCATTTTTACTATGCTTTCATAGTCTAGGTTATCCACCCGCGCAAGGTCGGACCCGATTACCGGCATCGACACTCGATCGCGACCCCCGTTCATTGATATCTCATCCCAGAGACACCGCATGCTGTCCCATAGGGAATCGACACTGGATCGCGCCACGAGATCGTTACTCAACCTAGAGTAAGCGATGCAATAGTAGTTCCTCTCGTCTCCTATTGTGACAACCGTCCCAATGGGGTAACGCCTAAGATTTCCTTTCGGCTTATCCGATCTCAGCTCAACCGATTCAATCGACTTCCCTCGCAGAGCGACACTTAAGTCACGATTTAGGCGAGTGAGATCATCCGAATACAGCCGTCGAGCAAACTGGCCCTGAACACTAGTCTCTGAAATCGCTTCTCGAACCCCTACGCCCGTGTCAAATGTATCCGTAAAACCTATTACAAGCTGAGACGTTTCAGCAAACAGATCCCCCTTCTTCACAGTGACCTTAAATGAGGGATTAGAGAATTCGCGACTAATGAACCCCTTAGGCGAGGATCTGAAGATGCCCCAAATAACGGAAAGGGCGAGCAGAGCTAGTAGCACTCTCCAACCCTTCAATGGACCCACATCGACAACAGTAAGCACCAGTTGAACGGCCCCAGACATAGCGGCGAACGCCACGGAAGCGTTTACGAATGCGAGGGTTAACCCTCTCCTGGTTCCCAACGTCGCAAACAAATTTCGCCTGGAATGCACTCGACCTCCACTAGAACGGCGCCATGGACACCCACTGACCCTTCCTCCCGGGCAATGCGATGGTCCCTCCTATACGGTATTTAGAAGCGACGGCTTGAAGTTCTTCGACTTGCGCTTGAGCTATTTCCAACCCCTCTGGGGTGACTGTAAATTGCACATCATTTTCCGTCTTAATTCTCATTTCCATCATATGCTCCTGACCAACTACCCGCGCGACAGCCCCCGCGAATCGATTAATACGCTGGCGCTGCAGCTCACGCTCATCCTGAGCCCTCGCCTCATAAGGATCATAATCAATAGTGTAGCGAGTCGAACTATTGACGTCCCTCGAAGATTGCACCCGCGACTCCAGGCTGCGGATTTGGAGCGTCTGCTCTCTGACTAGTGCAACCAATTCGTTCAAGATGTCGGGCGTTTCTCGAACGGGTGTGTCATTTTCAGGTTGCGCCGCTCTAACTTTAATCAGGGACTCATCGAGATCAGTCCAGAATCTGTTGAATACGACTTCGAGGCGCTCGCCATCGACATTCGGATCACATTTAGAATTCATGCTCTTAACCAGGGCCCAGACATCGCTCTTCGAACTACTCTCCGTCGCCTGAAACTGGGCCACAGGGCCCGTTAGATCCTTCACAGCGAGATCTAGCAAGAAAGGAGCCAACATACTTTTACCCAATTCCCGAGATAGGGCCCCAGATTCAAAATTTATCCACGGGGCCGACTGATTCTCTCGAGTTACACAAACGATTCCGTACGTACAGTCGTTAAGCTCATTTGCGATCTTGTCGAGCCCCCTCTCACCTTTCGAAATATCCTGGGAAGAAACGAACGGCTCGATGGCCTGATTCATGTACGGAAGCCAATCGCGGAGCGCCTCCGCGCACATCCTTGACGCCTGCCCCGACCAACTGATAAATACGCGCATGCCGATTCCCATCTCGGTAAATCCGTTATCAAATCACAATCATGCCGATGGATCACATCACTTGTCTTGTGATCAGCGAAACTCCCTGAACCGTTTTCTCTCGCAGTCACTTGGGGGCTCAACGTCGGTTCGTTCGCTACCGTTCGGCGCCGGCCGCGAAGGGCAAGTGCCCCCTGAGGACCGCCCGGGGCTGAGACCGCCCAAGGGACGGACATGGGCGCCGCGCGGCGAGCGCCCGGTGGTGCACTGCCTTGCCGTGGCCTACTACTCCAGTTGTAGATCATGATCACGGTTGAGCTGCTGCTTGTCGCAGGTAGTGGCTGTCGCGGGCTCGGGCCTGGTGGCGTCGTCGCCAGTGGGACCAGCGGTGGCGGTGCGCTGCAGCGTGGGCGGGCTGAAGCCATTTTGCGCACGAACTTCCCGCACCCGCCCAGGCCGTGCAGAGTTTGCCCATGACAGGTGAGGTGGCAACAATCATCGCCGCGGCGATAGCGGCAACAGGCGCGCTCGTCGGAGTGTTCAGCGGCATCATCGTTGGCCGTCGCCAGGTAACGGATCAGGCATCCGTCGAGCACGGGCAATGGCTTCGGGGGCAGCGTCAGGAGGCATACACCGTGTTCCTGGCTGCTTGGGACGCGGGCATCTGGGAGTTTGGAGAGATGATCCGGGAGCCATACGCCTTGATCCATGCGGCTGAGACGTACGAGGGGGACGGGTTCGAAGAGATGCAGAAGCATCTATACGAGAAGTCGTTCCTGACATGGCAGAGCATGCAGCGGCCCCTGGAGCGAGTGCAGTTGCTCGGTCCCGACAGTGTCGACGAGGCTTGCACCTCCCTGGCCGCTGCTGCGGATGCCCTGGAGACAGCTGCGCGAGTCAACTCTGGCACCCCCGAGTGGCCGGACTACAGAGCGATCGGTGATGCTCACGACCTTGCTCAAGAGGCCCGGGAACAGTTCCTGAAGGCATCGCGCCAGGCAATGCGCACCCCGCCTCATCCCAGCCGGTGACCACGCGATCCTCCTCGCCTTCAGTCTCACCGCAGATCGGTCGGACAAGATGAGAACGCTTCAGAAGCCTGAAGTTGCGTCATTCGGTGGCGGGACTTCTGCGCAAGGAGAGACATCCTGGCTACCGGGGTAGGGACCCGGCGGGGCTCAGAAGAGCTCGCGGGACGTCGCACAATCCGCGCCGCGCAGCAACGAGACGACCGAGTCCCCGGCCGAAGCATCCGGGGACTCGGAACTGTCCCAGCTGTCCGACTGTCCGGTTAGACCTCTGACCTGCAACAACGAGGCGGACAGTCAGAGTGAGCGCTGTCCGGGGTGTCCGGTTACAGACGGCTGTAACATCCCCGGATGTTGCAGCCCGGTGGCGAAGCCACCCCTCGTAGGTCGCGGGCGCCGGAGGCGCCTTCCTTCTCTCAGAAACGCGCACCACGTCGCACCACCTCCGCACCATCTGCGGCGGAGAACCACGGTCAACGGCGGTCAACCCCACCGAGGCGCGAAGTAGGCATCGACTCCATCCCTGCAGGCCAGAGCGCCCACAGCGGGACGTCTTCTCAGGATTCCCAAGCTGAGAGCGCGAGGCCGTTGCTCGTTGTCCATCCTGGGGACCCATGGCCGCAGGAACTCACATCAGCCGAGCCCGGGGGGCGACGGCGTGCCTGCACTGTTGCGCTCGGCGCGGCGCCGGAGCCGGTCCTCCTCCTGGGCCTCCGCAATGGCCTCCCACTCGTCCCGCTTGGCCTGCATGGAATCCCGCGCCTCCCGGAAGGCGTGGTTCGGTTCGGGCAGCGCCTCTTCCCGCTGCCACGCTCCTACGCACTCCACAGCATGGGCAATCATCCCGCGCAGCACTCCAGCACGGGAACGGCCGTGGAAGGCATACACCAGCCCGCTGTCCCACTCCTCCAGCAGGTTCATGGTCTCCTTGAGGCGGTGGCGCAGCTTCTTGTCCCGGATGACCCCGATGGCCAACCGGGCCGGCGCAATGAAGTCTTGTAGCTTCTCATCCCACGCCTGTCGTGCCGCCGCTACGGCGGCGGTCGCCCCGGCCTCCATCCCCGGCTCCCATTCGCCTGGGATCTCCCGGACATGCCTCTGAAGAACACCAAAGGTCTCGGCCAACGTGGCAACGGCTTGGTCCTGCTTGGCCTGGAGGCGGGCCGAGCGGGCATCGGCCAGTGCCTTAGCCTGCGCCCGGTGTGTACCGAGGTATGACAATCCCGCACCCACCAGGGCGCCGACGAGTCCGGAGACGGGTGAGATCCAGTCCATGGCCGCCAGTCTGCGGGATGGTCTATTGCTCTGGCAGCGTGATCACAAACGAGGAGGCGGCTGCAATATCCCTGGGTGTTGCAGCCCGGTGGCGAAGCCACAGCGCTGGTTCGACTGACGCCGGACCGCGGGTCGGTATGCATCCGGTGTGACGTTGGCAAAGGCCGGTGCGGCTTGGCAAAGCGTGCACAAAGAACACCACCTGCCGTACAACCCGTTGCCGGGGTCGCAGGTCAGAATCACGCGAGCCAACAGGCTCCTAGATCACTTGGGCCCCGCGTGACGACTTCTGCACCGCGGGACCCCTTCTCCACATGGGGAACACATGCGCATACGTGCCACCCTGGCCGCCGCGACGGTCTCCGGCGCTCTCGCCCTGGCCGCTTTCGCCGTGCCGGCCGCGCAGGCGACCGACGGAACGGGCCTGGCGCAGGCCCACAAGCTCGCGCAGCAGGCCTCGGGTCACCAGTCGGGCATGCAGGCCCGCTCGCTGACGGCCGCCGACTCCGGCGACCCGTACGTGCTGAACGCCACCTTCTCGAACATCAAGGTGAACAGCAGCAAGTCGGCGATCGTCGTCGGCACCACCAACACGGTCCACGTCTCGTACAGCTTCACCTTCACCCACGGCTCGGACGCGGACCCCACCGCCGACGACTTCGTCTCGGGCATCGACCTCTACCGCAACACGGACGACGGGAACTTCCTGTTCGGCGACGCTCCGGCGACCTGCACGGCCGCCTCGTCGACCGTTGCGAACTGCAAGGGCAGCATCGACATCAACCCGCAGGAGGAGCTGACCAACACCGACGCCGGCGCCCACTGGACCGGCGAGGCGTTCGCCACCGCCTACAACGGCCAGGACCCCAGCGACCCGAACGCCGACTGGAGCAAGGTCGGCACCGCGTACCAGGACGCCGTGTCCTCCAACGCCCTCCAGCGCTACTCCAAGCTCACGGTCAACGCGTCGCCGGAGCCGGTGAAGAAGGGCGGCACGCTCACCATCACGGGCGCCCTGACCCGCGCGAACTGGGACACCCACAAGTACGCCGGCTACACCGTCCAGCCGGTGAAGCTACAGTTCCGCAAGAGCAGCTCGTCGTCGTACCCCACGACCTACCTGAAGACGGTCACGTCGTCCTCCACGGGCTCGCTGAAGACCACGTACACCGCCACCTACTCGGGCTACTGGCGCTACAACTTCCTCGGCACCTCCACCACCCCGGCCGTCAAGGCCACGGGTGACTACGTCGCCGTTCAGTAGCGGTCCCCTGGCACGACAACCCGACCGTGGTCATGCGGCGCGCGGCCGCGGCAAGGGCCGGCCTCCAAGAGCATGGCCGCATCTCGCTCCCAAAGCGGGTGTCAGCCCACGCGTCCTGAGTTGAACCTGCTGCGAGGTCTCGACTGCCGGCCGAGCGGGCAAGTAGTCTCGTTCGTCGCCGTTTGTGGCCGTTCAACTCTCCTGCAGGCAGTTCAGGGGCCAGTCTCCTGCAGGCAGTTCAGGGGCCAGGCCCACGGACGGCCGTGAACCAGGACGAACGGGGCCGTGCAGAGTTGGAAAGCATGTCGGGGCAACCCCGCCCATTGCCGCCAGAGCCGCTCGGTTAGCCAAGACGAGCACATTACGTCCCGAGCCCCTGCCCTAGCGGTGGGGGCTCGGCCGCGCCCACGCCACTACAATCGAACACGTGCCCTATCTGCCGCCCGATCTGCCTCGCCTCCGCACCCTGCGGACCTGGCACGCCATGTGGGTGGAGCGCATCGACTAGGCGATCGCGACGGTCGAGCAGCGGGAGAAGGAGCGGCAGCAGGGCGCCTGAGCGGCGGCCGCCCACACCGGACTGGATCGTTGAGCTCAGCATCGGGGTCGGCGCCCGTCCCATCGAGGTCCCCGTCGGCGGCTGGTGAGCCGCCGGAAAGCGACACCGCACCATCACCCGCGAGCAGGCTCTCGCCGCCCTCACCGACGGGATCCGGGCCTGCATCCACTGCCGGCCGGACGTCGAGCTCGGGGTCCTCGGGTAGTCAGCGACGCAGGCGGGAAACCGTCAGTGTGTGCGCGGTAGAACTTTCGCTACGCCGACCTCATCTTTACTCTGCCGGAGGCATCTCCCGATGTCCCCAGACGTAACCCAGCCCAGTTCACCTATCCCCGAGTTGGCTCAGTATCCGCCGTAGCCGTAGCCGTACCCGTTGCCGTAGCCGTACCCGTTGCCGTAGCCGTACCCGTTGTCGTAGCCGTACCCGTTGCCGTAGCCGTAGCCGTACCCGTTGCCGTAGCCGCAGTACCCGTTGCCGTAGCCGTAGCCGTAGTACCCGTCGCCGTAGCCGCAGTACCCGTTGCAGTCACCCCACCAGCCGCACCGGTCGTAGGAGTGGCTGGCCGCGGAGGTCGCGTGGGCAGGGGCGGCCGCGGAGGTCGCGTGGGCAGGGGCGGCCGCGACCGCCCCTCCGGCACCAACAGCGGCGCCACCAGCCAGCATCACACCGGCGGCGGCTACAGCGAGGGAACGCTTGATATGAGGTGTTCGCATGAGTCTCTACCTTTCCTTCCGCCACCGAAGATCGAAGACGGGTGGCCGCAGCGCATGCAAGGCATACGGTGCGGTTCGCAGAGGTCACAGCTCGAAGCGGGAGCACGTCTCGTCGCTGATTGGTTCCGGCCCTTCCGGAATCTTGCTGCCCGGGGCGTGCCCCGGTTGCGACTCTCACAGGCATCACGTTAGTAGCACATACCCTCTCCAGCATCTTGAGCAGAAATCTGCTCAATTCCGCAGGTCAGCGGTCGGCGCTCAGGCCCGAGCCATGACGTCCCCCCTGACGCCGTCCCTCTTCGACGGTGACGCCCCAAAGGCCCACACCACCCGCATGGAGTATGGGCAGAGAAGTGGAGAGACAAGGCGATCGGCGCGCCGAGGGCGGGCCAGACGATTCAGTCCGTCGAGCAGCGCGGGAAAGCGAGATTTCCCGGGCCGTCGTCGCGCAAACGTTGCCTGATCCGGCCTGGTAGGTCGCAGTCGCCGGAGGCGACTTCCTTCTCTCAAAAACACGCACGACGTCGCACCACCTTCGCACCATCTGCGGCGGAGAACCACGGTCAACAGCGGTCAACCCCACCGAGGCGCGAAGCACGCATTGACGCTATCCCTGCAGGCCAGAGCCCCCACAGCGGGACGTCTTCTCAGGATTCCCAAGCTCAGAGCGCGAGTTCGATTCTCGTCACCCGCTCCATACAAAAGCCCCAGGCCATCGGCCGGGGGCTTCTTTGTTGTCTGGTCCGCTTCAGGGGTTCGGCACCACCTTCGCACCGCCAGCCCTCGCGTCACCTCATTCGGCGCCCGAGGTGTCCCGTCAGCAGGTCGGCGAAGACGGGTAGGCCAGCCTTCGCGAGACGGGCGACGGCATCAGCGAGGGTGACTGGCGAGTTGCGCTTCTCTCCGACAAGTCTGACTACCGTCTCCGCCACTTCGTGCGGCAACTCCTTGTACAGCCCGCACAGGTACGAATCCGGGTCGATTACTCGCACTCCACGCTCGGCCAAATCATCGGCAGGGAAGTCGGCAAGGTTCCACGTGATCAGCGCGTCGGCACCGGCCGCCACCGCTGCCGCTGCCGCCGAGTGATGCCGGTCGTCGGGGTCATCACCCGGCATTTCATCCACGAGGTACCCGTATACCGCCGCCTCGATCTCGCAGTCGGGGAAGAAGCGCCGGACGGCTTGGGCAACTGCGGCAGCCGACTTCGCCGAACGCTTTCCCTCCCGGACGATGACCCGCTCCCACTCCGCGAGCAGCCGTTCGGACCACACAATCTCGTGGATAGCGTCCTCGGTGAGAGCCAACATCACGTCCATGACCGAGAACGGAAACAGGACGTTGGTGTCCACAAAGACCCGCGCTGCCACGCTCCCCGTCATTCTTCACTTCGACGGCTACTCGTGACGCCCGGATCAATAGGGCAGATCGACGCCCAAGACATCTGCGATCTGGCGCCGCCCCTCTCTGCGGCGCTCACGCTGCCGCTGGAATGCCAGCACGTCCGCAAGGCGGACCACCCGGTGGCTACTGCCCGGCAGGTTCGCCGAGGGGATGTCGCCGGCATCAAGCAAGCGTGCGACGAACGGCCGAGACAGACCCAGAAGCTCAGCGGTCTCAGCGGGCGACAGCTGCACCTCGGACGCCAAGACCGTCACCGCATGCCCACGGGCAAGCTCACCGGCCGAGGCCAGAAGCAGGCGGACCAGCTCCCCAGGCAGCACGAGTTCGCTGCCATCCCGGGTGCGCACCAACACCTCGACCGCCTCCGGCGCCATCCGAGCAGTCGCCGCGAGCGCGCCCTGGTGAGAGGGATTCGGCTCTACCTTCTCGGCACGGGCAAGAACGCTGGAACGAGCCATGGCCGCCTCCAATCACTGACCTCACCGACCGATTCATCTGAAATAACTGTAACCTGAGGGTTCGGTGCGGGCAACCCCAAGGGAGACGGGATCTGCCGCTTCCCGCCGGAGCTACTTGGCCTGCTCACCGATCTGCGGGCCATCGACCCGTGGAGGCCCTCCGAACGAATACGTGAGCAGCACAGGCAAAGCTGACGCCCACGCCACCGGGTATCCCGGCGAACCACACCAGCGCGCTGGGCAACGCACGCCCCCTGCCAATGCCTCCCCCTGTCACCGCGCAAGAGGTCGTGCCACAACGTGCCAGTAGGAGCGGTAAACAGCGGTCACCAAAGGAATTGACGTAGCAGTCAGGACCTGACCATCAGTTGTCCGCCCGCGGCAGCCCAGTAACGCCCATCTGGACCTGCCCCGGGCGGGCGGCGACCACGGGCGGGTGCGGGCGGTGCTGAGATTCCCGGAAGGAAACGGTTGACCCCGGGCGCTCGCCGAAGGCCCGGCCGACGCCGGGGCGGCGAAAAGGTTGGTGTGCGGGGCCGACGGAACCAGGTAACGTCTTTGTCATGTTCTTCCAGACGCCGATTTACGAGTGAGAGCGTGATGGGCCCCTGCTGACGTCCTTCGACGTCGCCGCCCGTCCCCCACCGATGAATCCGTAGATCACTTCACATCAATACCGGGAGAACCCGTGACCGTGAGCAAGAACATCAACAACCCCGTGGGCATGGGCGGCGGCCAGCGCAAGAGGCTGTCCCGCGCCGAACGGCAGAACAACGGTCCGCACCGCAACCTCGACCGCCAGGGTGCAGCCGACCAGAAGGCGGAGCTGGTGCGCAAGATGCGTGAGAAGGCAGGCGCAGCTGAGGGCGCCGGGCAGGCGGGCGACGACACCGCACAGAGCTGACGCACCGCCGCCGCAGGCCGGCACCGCACGGGGCAGGGCCCGGACCGCGACGCGCGGTCTGGGCCCTGCTGCCGTATCGGGGCACTGATGCCGTACCGGGCGCGGCCGGTCCCGCTCAGCTCTCGGCCGACGACCCGCGTCTCAGCTGACCACCCGGGGCAGCCGCAGATTCGGCAGCCCCGTCACCGCCACCACCCCGAGCTGCACCAACAGCTCAGCGCGTTCCCCGTGCCCAGCCCGGGCGACACCGCAGCTAAGGCACACGCACCACGCCGCACCACCTCCGCACCATCTGCGGGGGATAGCCGCGGGCAGCAGCGGTGAACGCGGCTATCGTGCAAGGCAGGCTGTTGACCGTACCCGTGCAGGTCAGCGCTTCGAGGAGGGGCAGCCTTCTCAGTATTCCCAGGTTCAGAGCGCGAGTTCGATTCTCGTCACCCGCTCCAGCAGGAAGCTCCAGGCCAGCGGCCCGGGGCCTCCTGTTTTTCCGAACATCGTCTACTTGTCAGGTTGAGTCTTCTGTCCCGTGGCGGCGTCGATGAAGGCGTCGCCTCCGTTCACGCCTATCAGCCAGACCGGCCGCCACTTTCCTCCTACTGGCTGGGCGAGGAGCTTAGCGCTCGTCGGCTTCGCGCCGGCCTGTTCTTCCACGCGCCTCATGGCGTCCTTCTCCGTAATTTCCGTCGGTGGCAGCACGGGGTCCTTGATGGGCTTGGAAGTGAAAGCAGAAGCTGCGGTCATGGTGACACCCCAGACCGCATCGCGCTTGAGCCGCTGGACGGGCCGCTCTCACAGCCGTCCAGGGCGTATATGTCGTGATCTACCGGCGCTACGTCCACGACGTGATGATGCCGAAGCGCCTCGAAATCACCGTCACCAAAGCGGGCCGCATGGCCGACGGCTACCGCGAGTCGTCCGGGTCCTGGGCGGACCTGCTGCGGGACGCCGCACGCCGGGGCATGCGCGCTCCCGTCCTGGCGGTCGGCGATGGCGCCCTGGGCTTTTGGCAGGCTCTCGCGGAAGTCTTTCCCGAAACCGCCACCAGAGGTGCTGGGTTCACAAATCCGCGAACGTTCTCGATGCCTGCCCGAAGTCGGCCCAGCCCGGCGCGAAGAGGGCCTTGCAGGAGATCTGCAACGCCGATCAGCCCAGGTCGCGGCCTGTAGCAACACCTGCGTCCGCACCAGAAGAAGCGGTGAACCACGGTCAACGGATGCCCGGACTGCCTCCGTCGGCAGTGGAGGCATGGATCGTGTAGCCCCGTCCGCGTTCGGTCGCGTGGACCGATACCCAGGTCAGGAGGTCGTCGATGTCGACCGCGTCCAGGACCTCGTACTCGTGTGCAGCGACAGCCGGCCTGTCCCAGAAGTAGACGCGGTAACAGGCATGTTCCTGCTCCAGGCAGTGTCCCGGGGGTCGATGGCGCGGATGTCCACGCGCGGAGCCCAGAGCAGAGAGCGGGCTACTTCAGCTTGACGGTCTTGCTGTGCCAGGCGCCGACCAAGCCGCCACCGACTCAACGGGTGGGTTCTGCTGGTGCCGGGGGGCCGGGTCTGGACGTCGGTGCGGTCAAGCCTCATTCACCGCACGGGGAAGCCGAAGGAGTAGCCCTGCTGCTTCAGCCAGGGCAGGACCTCGCGCAGAGCGGCCAAGGTCTGGGAGCGATCCCCTCCCGCGTCGTGGAAGAGGACGGTCGGCCCGTTGGAGATCTCGCTCTTGACGGTGGCGACCATGGTGTCCACGCCGGGACGCTCGAAGTCTTTGGAGTCGACGTTCCAGCCCAACGGCCGCATCCCCCGGGACGCGGCGAGTTGCCGGCTGTACGGGGTGAAAGCACCGCCCGGGGCCCGGTAATACTGCGGCCGGACGCCCCCGGACGCCTTGGTGATCATGCGTTCGGCATCCAGGATCTGCTGGGACTGGTAGGCCTCGGACCGGGCGTCCATGGTGGTGTCGTGCGAGACAGTGTGGTTGCACAGCCGGTGCCCCGCCGCCACGACCTCCTTGACCAGGTCCGGGTATGCCTGGGCCTGCGTGCCCACCATGCAGAACGTAGCCTTCACTCCGTTGTCCTTCAGCAGTTGCAGCACCTGCGGCGTCCAGACCGGGTCCGGTCCGTCGTCGATGGTGATGTTGACGCCCCGGGCGCCGCGGTCCGAGGCGTGCGCGATGTCCGCCGCCACCTTGGCCACCTGGCCCTGGGCGTCCGGTGCTGAGACACGCGCTTGCGGCTGCCGCCCTCCGGCGGTGTCGGCCTGCGCGGTCCACACCGAGGTGGCAGCGGCCGCCACCGTCACCCCGAGCGCCGCCGCGAGAAGCCGACCGTGCCATCCCCTTCCCTTGTGCATTGCCATGTCCGCCCGCCCCTTTGTTGTCTCCGCCGATGCCGTGCACCCATGAAGACAGACGAACGCCCCGGCAAGATCCCTCGGTTACCGATCACGGACAAACCTGCAGGGGGCCAGCGACAAACGCAGGAGTTCCGCGACAGGTGAGGGGGCGCAACGGCCTCGACAAGGTACCGGCGAGGGCGGCGGACGCGGGTCCGCACGGATTCCGGTGGAGGCACACACGCATCCGTCGAACGGCTCGCGAAGCCGGTCGGCATGACCATCACCGGGCAGAATCGGCTTGCCCCACTCCCCCACGAACAGCGGTCCGTCCGGCTGCATCTCCGCGTACCGGGCCAGATGCCGCTTGAGGTCCTTCTCCAGAAAGGCCGGCAGGACGAGGAACCGCTTCCCCGCAGCAGACTTGGTGTCGCCCGGTGCCCGCTGACCTGAGGTGAGTTCGGGCTCGGCGATCCGTGATCGGGTCTGACGCGCGGGCGCTCAGTCAAGGACCGCGAGGTGGTCGGCGGCGCCTCCGTGCCACTCGATCATGAAAAGGGTGGCGTCGTCGCTGGTGCGCCCGCGCCGTTCCCACTTCAGCGTGTGGGAGAGCCGGCGCAGATCCGCCCGCAGCCCCTGCGGCGGCTCCTCCCCCAGGCGGTTCACGCAGCGGATGAGGCGTTCCTCGCCGAACTGCTCCCCGCCGTTGACGTGTTCCTCGATGATGCCGTCGGTGTAGCACAGCACCCGGTCGCCCTGCTGAAGCGTGTGCTCTCTGATCCGGGGCTCCTCACCGCCGAAGCCGACGGGCAGCGTCGTCGCGCTCTCCAGCTGCTGCACGACCTGGCCGTCGCGGATCAGCAGCGGCGCGGGGTGGCCCGCGTTGACCAGTTCCATCTCACCGGTGGCGATGTTCACATGCATCAGCTGCGCCGTGACGAAGTGGTCGGGACCGAACTGCCGCGAGATGGCATCGTCCATGGCCGCGTACTTCTCGGCCAGGCTGACAAAGGCGCGCCGGGCATGACGGTAGGCGCCGATGGCCACGGTCGCCATCGTGGCGGCATCCAGGCCGTGGCCCATCGCGTCGATCACGGCCGCGTGCAGGATGTTGCCGTTGAGGGCGTAGTCGAAGCTGTCGCCGGCGACGCGGTAGGCGGGCTCCAGGATGCCGGCTACCTCGACCTGCGGCACGGACATCGACGTCGGCGGCAGCAGGCTCCACTGGATCTCCGCGGACACGCTCATCGGCTCACGGCGCCGGGCCCGGAAGAACTCGTCGGTGTAGGCGCCCTTGGTGACCAGCATGTCGGCGACCAGGCCGGAGAGCCGACTCAGCAGCCGCCGGTCGTCGTCACCGACGGCGTCCAGCGTGAGGGCCATCACGCCCACCGTGTCGCTGCCGTCCAGCAGCGGCAGGTACATCCGCACTCCCGAGGGAGTCTGCGGCACCTCGACGACGTCCCCGCGCAGGAACGCCCGGCCGGCGGAGGAATCAATGATCGGCTCGGGCTGGCTGACGTGCAGTTTCCTGCCCGGTAACGGCACCAGCAGCTCCTGCGCGTAGTCCTGGAGCAGGATGGAGACGTCACGACCTCCGATCCTGGCCACCTCCTCCGCGACCAGCGGGGCGATCAGCTGCGGCGGCAGCAGCCGTGCCCTGTCCAGCAGCAGACCGAGCAGCCGCTCGCCAAAACCCTCCGAGCGATCCAAGCTCTCCTCGCCCATGGCCGGTATGCCACCTTCTTCCTGCCACCGCCCCGGTCACCGCCTCCGCACAACGTGACCTGGAACGCCCGCCCGATCGGCTGATTACGCCAAGCGCGGCATGTCGGCCCATGTCGTCGGCGGTCGGCGGTTCACTCGGGGCTATGAGCAAGGCTGGGCAACCCGGAGGCCTCCCGCACAAGTAGGCCTCTGAGGGGGAAGCGCCGTTGGTGCTTCCCCCTCAGCTGTTCATCAACCGATGGTTTCCGGCGAGTCGGCGTACGCGGTCGGGGACATGAGCAGGGGTGCGGCCAGGGCGGCTGCTGTCAGCGAGGCGGCGGCCAGGCGCCGAGCGCCGGGCGCCGGGCGCCGGGCGCCGGGCGCCGGGCGCCGGGCGCCGGGCGCCGGGCGCCGGGCGCCGGGCGCCGGGCGCCGGGCGCCGGGCGCCGGTAGAGATGATCACGGTGGGGGTAACGAACCGCCGGTCACGAGCGGTGTTCCTTCCAGGTGTGGTGACCGGAAGGTTCCGGCATGTCGTTCGATCCGTCGGGGGCCTATATCCCCAGGGCTGTCGTACTCCGCCGGATGCCCCGCCGGAGTACCCTGGACATACCCGGAACATTCCGTACACGAGCTTCCGAGCCCGTGTCGTTCTTGGCGACTCACAACGCCGGGCCGGTGTACACCGGCCCGGGGCAGGGTTCGTGTCATGACTGCGACCATTCTGTACACGTCCGCGGTCGACGACCGGACCTTCTCTTTGTCCTCGTTGCCGCCGCGCCTCTCGCTGGCCCCGACCGGCACCGATCCCGCTCTGCTGGACGGCGCGTGGTGGCCGCGGTCGCGCGATCTGTCGGCGGAACTTCCCGCGCTGACAGCGGTGCTCGACCCGCTGTGGGGGCGGATCACCCGCGTGACGGTGAACCCCACCTTCTGGCCCGTGATCCCACGGAAGGTGCCCGTCCGGGGCCATGTGGTCCACGTCGGCTGGTTCAAGCCCGAACAGGATCCGAACAAGTTGCTGCTCCTCTCCTACACCACCGGCCGTTGGGACCTGCTGGTGATCCCACCGCAGACGGACCCGGGTACCGCCGCCCGACTGCTGACCGCAGCCGCCGATCCGGTACGGAGCCTCACCGCGAGTGGGCTGATGCGGGAGGCCGAGCTCTTCCGGGCTGCGGCCGAGGCCGACTGGGACCTCGTCCGGGAGACGGTCTGGGACTCCGAAGGCGGCCACAGCGCCGGTCCGGCCTCGCGACGCAGTGTCGGAGCAGTCGCCGCCCGGGCGCCGGGCGGCCCGAAGGAAGGGATGTGAGGCATGGAGATCTTCATCGACGTGCCCGCCCGGACGAGTGGCTTGCCATGACTTCGGATGCGCATGTCCCTGGCCATGCCGATGACGCGGCACCGCTCCTGCTCCTGTCGGACACGAGCGGTCGGCCGATCGTTCCCGGGGCTGCGGTGCTGCGGATGGAGACGACCTCCAATCGTGAGGGTATCTTCGACGGTGCGTGGTGGCCGCGTACCCGCGACATAGCGTCCCAACTGCCCCGGCTGATCGATGCCTTGGTCGCCAGGCTGGGACCCATCGCGCGGGTCGGTCTGGACGCGAGTGCGTGGGACGATGCCCCGGGCCACCTCGTGATCGGTGGCCGGACCGTCCGTATCGACTGGTCCGCCGTCGACGACAGCACGATGATCGTCACGCGTGGCGATCAGGACCACTTCTCGTTCCTGGTGATCCCGCCCCAGGCCAGTGCCGCCGCCGCGCGCGCTGCGATGGCCATGGCCGTGCAGGACGGAAACTGCACGCCTGCGGAGCAGATCCTCATGGGCGTGGGCATCATCCCCACATCACCGAGTTGATGCGGACATGGAAGCGGCTCCGACGGTCTCGCCACCGGAGCCGGCCCTTCCAGGGCGCCACACGTGAGAGTGTGCGTCCTTACTTTCAGAATACACCGCAAATCGACCTAAAGCGGATTCGTTTCCCGTCTATTCCGAATTGCCGTGCTGTTGGCCTGCCTGCGCCACAGGTAATGAGCATTGCTCTGGGAGTCCGACCGGGGCGTGTGCGCCCCTGGAGGGTATGTCCAGGGGCGCAGTCACCTCGCGGACGTATGGCGCTGCTTCTCAGAGGCCGCCGCCGTTGCGATACAGCCATGGGAACGAGCGGACGCTACCAAGCCTTGTGACTGTTGTCCTTGTGGCCCTTGTCCTTGTGGCTGTTGTCCTTGTGGCTGTTGTCCTTCTTGCCGTTGTCCTTGCGACCGTCCCCCTTAGATCCCTTGTCTCCCTTAGGGCCCCTGTCTCCCTTGTGGCCCTTAGAGCCCTTGTCTCCCTTGTGACCCTTCGGACCCCTGTCTCCCTTGTGGCCCTTGTCTCCCTTATGACCCTTCGGTCCGGGAGGCCCAGGAGGCCCGGTCGGTCCAGGAGGCCCGGAGGGGCCGGTCGAACCGGTCGGTCCAGGAGGCCCGGAGGGGCCGGTCGATCCGGTCGGTCCAGGAGGACCAGAGGGTCCGGTGGACCCAGTCGGTCCAGGAGGCCCGGAGGGGCCGGTCGATCCGGTCGGTCCAGGAGGCCCGGGCGGGCCTGTCAGGCAGACCGCCCTCGTGATCACGTTGTGGTCCAGCGTGACCTGCCCATTGCGCGCCAGCGCCCGGCCCTCGATCGCCGTGTTGGTGGTCACCGTGATGTCCGTCAGGGCCAGAATGTTGCCCTTGAAGAAGGAATTGGTGCCGAGGGTGGCGGAGCTCCCCACCTGCCAGAACACGTTGCAGGCCTGCGCTCCGTTGATAAGCAGGACGTTGCTCGACGAAGCTGTGGTCAGAGTGGATCCGATCTTGAAGATGAAGACGGCGTTCGGGTCACCCTGGGCGTCGAGAGTGACAGTCCCGGTGAGACCCAGCGACGACGAAGCGCTGTAGACGCCGGGAAACAGCGTGGATCCGCCGATGTCACCCGGGGAGGTCAGGACGGTGTTGGTCGGCCTGCTGGCCGCGTCGTTGTACGCGATGGTCAGGTCGGACTTAGCCTGAACGGCGGCAGCATCGGCGACGTGCTGCACTCCGTTGACGACTCCGGGCGGAAAGCCCGTCACCGAGCTCCCAGGGCTGAGTCCCAGGTCGCCGTTGACGACCGTGTTGGGGACCGGGGGGACGACCACATTGGTGACCGTTGTACCGGCCAGGACCGCGTAACTCGTGGCGGCCCCCAATCCCACGGACGCCTCAGCTGCGCTCGCAAGGTTCGAGATCAAAGTCATCGTCAGCACCAGCGCGGCCGCGGGCAGCATGGCGACAGTTGCTTTGAATCTCCGTGTTCTCCGCCTGCCAGGAGGGGTGCAGGGGATGGCGTCCAATGCCATGGATGAGTCCTTTCTTGTCACCGTTGAGCTCAGTCGCCAGGCTCCCTGGCGCTCGAGGTGAGCTCTGGTCAGTCACAGGCGCTGTACTCGCGACGAGGTCCCACGGACTCGTGATGCACCGTCACCCGCCTATAGAAACTACTCATATACATGCAAAGAGGATTTTATTTGGATTAAAGGACTCGCGCTGGCATGGCGTTCGCCCTACCAGCGGAGGCAAACGGATCAACTGGGCTACCGACGCAGCAGCAATGCCGAGCGCAGTCACGCCGCAATCCCTGGCCTGGCTGGGGGTACAGCAGCGCGGCACTCCCGACAAGCGCTACCGGTGTCGCAGCTGTCCGGCCAGGGCCGTGACCAGCAAGAACGGCCCGGACAGTCAGCACTGGACCTGTCCGGGGTGTCCGATTTACAGACGGCTGCAACACCCAGGGCTCCGGCGTAGTCGCGTGACGTCCGTTTCGTGATCATGTGAGTCCGAGGAGGTCGAACGGTCGGCCGGCGTCGCGGGCGTTGCGCCGGAAGCCGGCGACGATGCTGCTTTCCCCGGCGAGGCGAAGGGCGCCGATGGCGAGGTTGCGCCAGGTCGCCATGGCGCGGGGTGCGGAGCCAGTTCGCAGATGGGAGGCGTCCTCGGCGTCACGTCCCTGACGTGGTGCAGGGCTTCGATCTTCCAGTGGCTGCGGATCAGCCGGACGAGCTCGGCGGGTGTGGCCTGTTCCGTAGTGAGGCCGGTGACCGTGTAGACGGTCTTGTTGCTGACCTTGCCGGTCTTGCGGTCCACTCGGCGGCGCTTGAGCCGGACGGCCTGGCGGGCGCCGAGAAAGAGCAGGCTGTTCACCGTGCAACACCTTGATGCGGCGGATCTCGCCGCGGCCGTGGCCGGTGTCGCGGGTGCGGCCCTGCAGCGGCGGGATCTACTTCCAGGGAAGGGACTTGAGCCGCTTGTGGAGCTTCTTCCGGTTCCCTTTCACGGTCACGATGCAGTGAGCGCCTCGGCCGAGCAGGTAGTTGGCGTGCTCGCGCCGGGTGTGCATGGCGTCGCTGGTCACGACCACGCCCGCCAGGTCGGCGAGGTCTCCAGCAGAGGTTGGAAGCGGGTGATCGTCCATGCGGTCCGCGTGCCGTGTCGCGGGCCGGTGGTGCCAGGCGCTTTCACGCCCGCCCTGGGGCACGTCATCCGCCCGCGGCGTCCTCGGCCTCCCAGCGCAGCAGGTCGCCCGGCTGACACTTGAGCACCTCGCAGATCGCGGCGAGCGTCGCGAAGCGCACCGCCTTGGCGCGGCCGTTCTTGAGCACCGCCAGGTTGGCGGGAGTGATCCCTACGCGGTCCGCGAGCTCGCCCACGGACATCTTCCGCCTGGCCAGCATCACGTCGATGTCGACGGCGATCGGCATCAGATCACCTCGTCCAACTCAGCCTGCATCTGCGCCGCTTCGACGTCGCGCGCGACGGCCTGGGCGAGCAGCATCCGCAGCACGAGCACGATGAGCGCGACCCCCAGGATGGCCACGCCAATCCCGCCCATGATGACGGTGACGCCCGGATCCTCCCGCTGGCCCGGCGCATTGACGGCCGTGACCGCGAACCACACGAGGGCAGCCGCCACGATCGCGCCGATCACGCCGTCCACGTACCGGAAGGCGGTGTGGGAGAACACGGTTCCGCGTCGCACCATCGTCACCAGCCGCCATACGCAGACCAGGGCGACCTGGACCGACACCATGCCCAGGATCGTGATCACGCGCAGCGGGGTCAGCGGGAGCGACCCGTCCTCCGGGTCACTCCCGCTGACCAACGCCCACACCATCCCTGCCTGTACGAACACGGTGCCGGCCAGCACCACCACGAGCACGGCGCGCAGCGCACCCACTGTCAGCTTTCCCATGGCCCATCCTTCCATCGATTTACGATGGGAATCTATCGAATCTCGATAGATGAAGCAAGGGCTGGTACGGAGGCCGAGCGGCGGTTTCGCGCCGTGGCGGGACGCCGCCGCCCCCCATGGCATGGCGTCCTCACAACCCGTCAGATTGAGGCTTCAGCCTCCACTCGCTGCGACAGGGCGGCCGGGAGTCCCGAGTGCCGAGACGCATTTTCCAGTGACCTGCGCCGCACGCCTCGGGGGTGCAGGCCCGTCTGTGCTCGGGCCCCCGCCCGTGCGCGGAAGGGCCGTCGGAGCGATCGGCCCCATGGAGGCAGCACCGGGCGGGCAGCGCCCCTGCGCGTGCGGGCCCGTGGCGATCGGCCTCGCGCGTCTCGTGCGGAGCGCCGCTGCGGAGGCCGCGCCTGGAGGCGCTCAGCCGCGGCGTGGCATAGCGTTTCCCCTGACGGGCCGGAGCCGACAGTGGCAATACGGAACGGCGGATCAGCGGTGGAGCAGCACGACGGCAAGGCTTCCTGTCAGGCGGACGACGGATGGTGGTCCGGCCGGCTGCATGAGCTCTGGAGTCTCGCCGACAGGGCGCAGGACGTGGCGGAGCTGGCCGACCCCCTCTACGACATGCTGCTTCGTATGCCCGGTGTGCTGGCCGTCGTGGGCACCCGCTGGAGCGGTGGGCTGCTGCACCATCTGCGTAGCGTCACCCTTGCGGAGCCGACGCCATCGTTCGTGGAATTCGAACAGGACTTTGGCGAATCTGCCGCCGCCGGGGCTCCGGGCGGCGATCCGGCTGTCACGGTTCACGCAGTGTCGGCGCTCGACGGCGCTATGCCGCATGTCCAGGTTCTGGCGGCAGCGGGCGCGCGGTGTGTGGCCTTGTGTGCCGTGCCGCTGGGGCAGGGCGGCTGGACGTCGTTCATGGTCGGCACCGCAGACAGGGACGCAGTCGATGTGACGCTACGGGCCCGGTTGAAGCAGGTGGCCGAGGTCACCATGGTCTCCAACAGGCGCATCGTGGCGCGGCGCGAAGGTGAGCTGCGTCAGGTGAGTGACGCCTTCCTGGCGGAGGCGTCGTTGCAGATGGATTCGAGCCTTGATGTGGAGAGGACCGTGCGACGGGTGGCTCGGACGGCTGTACCCGCTGTCGCCGAGGGGTGCGTCGTGCATCTGCGTCTTTCCGGCGGACTGACTCCCGTGGCCTTCTCACATATGGACGCGCTCGAGCAGCAGTGGCTCGGTGTGGTCGCGGCCGAGGACCTCTGGCTCACGGATGTGTTGCAGCAGGTCGTCGACCGCGGGCAGGGGCTGGTGTTGCAAGGTGACGAGCTGGCAGGAGGACCCTTCGGGACCACCTCGTCCGGGTCAGGGCGTGCTGTGCGTGCGCTCAGTGTGAATCCGCTCAAAGCCCGGGGGCGGGCTCTGGGCACTCTGACGTTCCTCTACCACCGGGTGGACATCGCCGAGGTGGCCTCGCTGTTCCTTGCCGATCTTGCAGACCGGGCCGCGTTGGCCATCGATACCAGCACCCTCTACGAACAGCGGCGCCAGCACGTGGTCTCCCTCCAGCGGCATCTGCTACCGAGAGAGCTACCGCGGATTTCGGGTCTCACTCTGAGTTCGGCATACGCAGTGGGCGATGAATCGCTCGATGTGGGCGGTGACTTCTATGACGCTGTCCCGGGGGCGCAGGGCGGTGTGACGCTCCTTATCGGTGACGTCTGCGGGCGCGGGGCGGAGGCTGCGGCACTCACTGGTCTGGCCCGCCATACCTTGCGCACCCTGCTCGAGAACGGCAGTACGCCCGAGCACGCGCTGGGACGGCTGAACCAGGCTCTGGTCAGGGAGGGCACGTCCCGCTTCGTGACAGCGCTCGTGGCGGTGCTGGTGTCGGACGGAAAGGGATTTCGCCTGCGTTATTGGAGTGCCGGACATCCGGCGCCTCTGGTGCGACGTGAGGACGGCGCTGTGGAGGAGCTCGCGGCCCACGGGGATCTGCTGGGCGTGCTGGAAGAAATCGAGTACGGATCCGGGTCGGCGCATGTGGCGCCGGGGGACGCGCTGGTGCTGTTCACCGACGGGGTGACCGAGGCGAGAGCGGCTGACGGGACGTTCTTCGAATCCTGCCTGCAGGACGCGGTGGCACAGCAGGGGGCCGGTGAGGCCCAGGGGTTCGCCGAACGGCTGGCAGCGGCTGTTGTGGAATTCCGGGCAGAGGGTGCGGACGACATCGCCGTGCTCGTCGCACAGGCGGAGACGGTCGCGTGAGCGGGTCAGCCGGAGATCCGAGGATCGATCACGACTTCGTCTGGGTGGTCGAGGATTCGGCGGAGGACGCTGAGGCGATTCAGCGGGCGCTCGGGCGCACTCATCCTGGTCTGACGCTGGAATTCATCGACAGGGGGGCCGGAGTCGCCGATCGGTTGCTGGAAGCCACCCGACGACCGGGGCTCGTCCTCCTGGATCTGCACATGCCCGGTCTCAGTGGAGCCGCGGTGCTCCGATCGATCCGCTCCATGCCTGAACTGAACAACGTGGCCGTGGTTGTCTTCACGTCGTACACCGCGCCGGACGAGGTCGACGCAACCTACGCGGCAGGGGCCGACAGTTACATCTACAAGCCGGTCAACTTCGAGCTCTTCCGCACCGTTCTGAAGGGGGCCGTCGACTACTGGCAGAGAAGAGCGAAGGGCGGGGACGAGGGCCCTGCCGCTCAGTCGCCGCCTTCGTGAGCCAGAGTGAAGTAGAAGCTGGTCCCGCGGCCTGGTTCGCTTTCGAGCCACAGCTCGCCGCCGTGCCGTTCGACGATCCGTTTGACGATCGCGAGACCCACGCCGGTGCCTCCACCGCGCTCGTCCTGCCCATGCAGTCTGCGGAACAGCTCGAAGACCTCGCCCTGATGGTCGGCCGGGATGCCGATGCCGTTGTCGCGGACCACGACGGTCTGCTGGGGGGGCCCGCCTGCCGGCGTGCGGAGTGTGTCGACCAGGACCTCGACCGTGCGCTCTCCTTGATCGGCGGCGTACTTGGCAGCGTTCACCAAGAGGTTGACCAGGACCTCGTAGAGCCGGTGCTCATCGGCGTACACCTCGGGTAGATCCCTTCTGACGACCTGCACGTGGGCCTCGGCCAGACGTTCCCCGGCCACCTCAAGTGCGGAGTCCAGCACCCGGTCCAGTGGGACACGGATGCGGTGCAGCCCGCCTCGGCCCAGCCGGGCGAAGTGCAGCAGCGAGTCGAGCAGGTCATCCATCCGGCCGGCCAGTCGCCGCATGGTGAGCATCCGTCGGACAGTCGTCGCGTCGAGGTCCGCTGCGGCATCCTCGATGACGAAGGTCGCGGCGTTGAAGATGCCCCGCAGTGGTTCCTTGAGGTCGTGGGCTGCCGCATGGGCGAACGAGTCGAGGTCGGAGTTGGTGACGCGTAGCTGTTCCGTAAGCGCTGTCAGTTCGGCCTCGTGCCGGAGTACGAGACCGGTCAGCGTGCGCCAGAGCTCCTGCGCGGTGGCGCGGTCGGTCGGCGTCCAGGGCAGGCTCCGTCCACGTACCACCGCGCGGAAGACGGCACCTGACCCGCGAGGAGTGAGCCGCTCGCCTCGCGGGCCGACCTGGACGGGTTCGGAAGGGTCGGTGGCCCATTGGCGGGCGGTGGGACGGTCCCTGCGGAACCAGGCGAGGAAATCGCCCGAGCGGCTCAGCGTCACCATCAGGATCCCCGCCGGACCGCTTTCCGTCAGGTCGCCGCCGGGTTGGTCCGGTTCCTCGGACAGGCGGTCCGTACTCCAGACCGTGCCCGGTGACAGCCCTGCCGCGCGTGCCTGGAGGGTCTCCAGCAGAGCGGGCGCAACACTCATCCCGCTGGAGGTGCTGCGTCCGCCGCGGCAGAGCGCCGCACCATCGGCGTACAGCAGTGTTCTGAGGGCGTCGTCGCCTGCCAGAAGCGAGTCCTCCAGATCGGACGTGACCCGGGAGATGATCTGATCAAGCCGCTCACGGGACGCGGTGAGCGCCTCCGCCTGCTCTCGTTCCTCGATGACCGCGAGTTGCAGGGAGAAAGCGACACCGAAGAACTCACATACCGCCCGCAGTTCCGGGGGAATGGTGGCGGGGGCGTCGCCATGACAGGCGATGAGCCCCCAGAGCTCGCCCTCCCGGAGGACGCTCACCGACATCGACGACTTCACGCCGATGTTCCGCAGGTACTCCAGATGAAAGCCGGACACGGTGCGCAGTACGGAATTCGACAGGTCCAGTGGCAGGCCCGAGCCGGGCCGTCGCGGGGGGTGCAAGCCCACACTGACGTCGTCCACGTCAGCGATCACCCGGATCCAGTTGTCTCGGTAGAGCCGCCTCGCCTGGGGCGGGATGTCACTGGCGGGGAACCAGAGCCCCAGCCAGGGCTCCTGGCCGTCGGTGAGTTCCTCCGCGACCACCTCTCCTGGCCCGTCCTCGCCCTCGAAGCGGTAGGCGACCACACGGTCGAATCCGGTGAGTGCCCGGATCTCATGGGTGGCCGCCTGGCAGCACTCGGCTGCCGTCGTCGCCGACCGAAGCCGTGTCAGGGCTCGCCGAACCCCCTGGTAGTAGCGCGAGAAATGCGGCAATGCGACGGCTCGCGGCTCGCACTCCAGGATCAGAAAGGGCCCCTGCCGGTGTGCGGTCACGTCGAACATCCGGGGGGCGCCTGCCACGTCGATGGAGACAGGGAGAACCAGGCTTGCCGCCTCGTGCTGAGCGCTGACCTCAAGAGCCTCGGCCCAGTCCTCGGCGGACAGCACCCGCGTGATGGGTCCCCCGACCAACTCCTGGGCCGCGATCCCCAGCAAGGAACCGGTGTTCAGAGCTGCGGTGTCCACGGTGCCGGTATCGGCCTCCACGGCGAGCAGGGTGCCGTGGGACTGGATCCTGCCCAGCAGATGAATGGGCTCCTGAACGCATTCGCTGAGGTCGAAGCCCAGGGCCGCCGCGGCCTCGGCCTCCCGCCCCGGGTCCGGAAGGGACATCTCTTCTCCCACGCACCGTGTTCTCGATCCGGTCTGGTCGGCCGTCCGGGAAGGGCGGTCCTTCTTGCCCTTCCCGCCAAGCGACGGCAGGGCGCCGCCTGGTGTCATTCGTGCCAGGCGGCGGGCCGCCGCCGTCATGTGCGGGCGGGACACCCTCGGCGTCCCGCCCGTCCCCGATCCCCGATCAGGAGATCCGCTTGTTCATTACGCCCCTTTCCCGGACACCCGGGGCTGTTGATGCCAGGGACCTGTGGAGCCACTGGAGCCACTCCTCGTAAAGACGGTGCCGTAGTTTGACGGTCACTGGTTCGCTGGTGGCGATGGCGCCGGTCGAGCCCGTGGCGATGGCGACGAAGGTGTGCTCACCACCCGTACGCCTCGTTCGCCCGCTGCAACTCCAGTCCCCGGCATCGTTCACGGTGGCCGAGCAGATCTGCTTCCTGCCTTCGATGACGGTGACGGTGTCCCCGGCTCCGCCAGTACCGGTGAATGTCAGCAGTCAACCGCCTCGTCCCGCCCATTCGCCGGCAACGTGCCCGCGCTCGCCGCCGGCACCCGGGCATCCGTTTCTTCCGGTGCCGCCGACGCTGACGGTGTAGGTGGTGGCGGCGGTGGTGACCGGCAGCGTCGTGACCACCCGCGCCCCCGTCCCTCCCACCACCGACGGCGTGATGGAGTTGCAAACCGCGCTGACTGCGCTGTCCGAGCCACCCGCGCCGTCCGCGGTGATGGTCACCACCGCCTCCGCCGGGACCGTGTACTCCTCGGAGGCGCCGGTGACGGCGAACGTCTTGGTCACCGGCGCAGCCGCCGGCGCGGCGACGGCAGGAGGAAGCAGCCCCGCCCCCGACACCAGCGCGCCCACCACCACACCTCGCCGGCCACGCCCGCCCGCCCGCCCGAGCCACCACCACGACCCGGACCTGCGGCCGCCGATGGCAGGCAGCGCACTCCGCCACCCCTGCACGCCTCGTACCTCACCGACGGGCCTTGACCTGAAAGAACCAAGCACCATCTGCCCTGCATCTCTCCACGGGAAAAACCCGCCGCCAGACGCCGAATCGACCACAGCGGACGCAGCGAAAACCCACTACACCATCACCACAAACAACACAAACTCACACAAAGCTGACCGGAGAATAACGTGAGGCACGCAGATGTGACGGGAGGTCACCTTCGCGGCAAGCCGGGAGGCCAGCCCCCAGCGCCGTGCGCGGCCGGCCCGAAGCGCTCGCGACGGCGGTCGTCGCGTTCCCGGCGAACGAGGCCCTGGCCCTCGAGGAACGCGACCGCTTCAGAGGCGGACGCCGGGCTGACCCCGGGGCGCTGGGCAGGTTCGGACGCGGTGAGGCTGCCCGCGTCGGTGGTGTAGAGGCAGACGGCACCCGGGACATCAACTTGGGCGCGCTCGCTTGCGTGAGGACGGCGGTGAACATCTCCTCGTACTCGCGCGTCCGTGGGCCTGCGGGGCGCGTCCGCAACCCGGGGGCGGCCTGCGCGCACCGGTGGGTGCGGCGTTCGGTCGCGCGGTGGGCCAGGTCGGCGCGGTAGGCGGCAGGGCCGCCGTTCCGCATCACCTCGCGCGTGATCGTCGAGGCCGGACGGTCAAGACGTCCGGCGATCTCCGCGGAGACGAGGCCGTCGGCGGCCCCAGCGCGACCTGCCGGCGTTCGGGCTGGGTGAGCCTGACTCCCGGCATCGCGATCCCTTCGCGCTCCTTGATGCCTCCCTATAGCGTTCACTTTTGATTCATTGCAACGAACGGGTATCCCTCGTTGCATTAGCTCTCCGGACCGTTGCAACGAATTCCCGGCTACCACCTGCACTGATAGCGATTATGCGCAACAAGCCTATTGAAGGACTCTTGAACGCAACGTAGCTTTTCCATCATCGGAAACACCGCACCGAAGGAGAGCACGATGCAGAAGTTCGACACCCCCGCCCCGATCTCAGCCGTCCTGGACGTCCCCGCGGGACGCATCCGGTTCATCGCTGCCGACCGGGCCGACACCGCGGTCGAGATCCTGCCCGCGGACGCCTCGAAGGGCCGCGACGTGAACGCGGCGGAGCAGATCACGGTCGAATACGGCGACGGCGTGCTGCGGGTCGAGGCCTCACCGGCGAAGAACCGGATCCTCGGTAGCTCCGGATCCGTCGAGGTGACCATCCAGCTGCCCGTCGGCTCCCGCATCGCGGCGAAGGCGGCCAGCGCCGAACTCAGGGGTGTCGGCCGGCTCGGGGACGTCGCCTTCGAGGGCGCGCAGGGCTCGGTCAAGCTCGACGAGACCGCGAGCGCCCGCCTCACCCTCCTCGCCGGTGACGTCTCGGTCGGCCGCCTGGGCGGCCCCGCGGAGATCAGCACCAAGAAGGGCGACATCCGGATCGCCGAGGCCGTGGGCGGCACGGTCGTGCTGCACACCGAGGCCGGCGAGGTGTCGGTCGGCGCCGCCCGCGGGGTCTCAGCCTCCCTGGACGCCGGCACCGCCTACGGCCGGATCCACAACGCGCTCAAGAACACCGACGGCGCCGCCCCCGGCCTGAACATCCACGCGACCACCGCCTACGGCGACATCGTCGCCCGCAGCCTCTGAAGGAGCACCCTCATGAGCAACTTGGCCATCGCGGCGAACGGGCTGCGCAAGTCCTACGGCGACAAGATCGTCCTCGACGGGGTCGACCTGACGGTCCCGGAAGGAACGATCTTCGCGCTGCTCGGTCCGAACGGCGCCGGCAAGACCACCGCCGTCAAGATC
>NZ_JBITCU010000047.1:0-42012 GCF_044453545.1 Streptomyces sp. NPDC051664
CCCCGCGGAGCGGGTACCACAGCGCTGCGCGCTGTGCAAGCGAAACGCGGTGCTTCGCACCGCGTGACGAATTGCTTCGCAATTCGTTGACGGTGTTTCACACCGTAATTCCCGTGCTTCGCACGGGAATTGGAATTACGCTTCGCTTAAATTCCTGAAAGGCAGGCGTGTCCGCTTCGCTCCCCCGCCCTGTTTCCGGCAAGCCGGAACGGCTGGCTACCGGGTGGGGGTGCATCAGTGCAGGCCTGTGTAGCATCCCGAAGAAACAGCCACCCCCACCCGGTGACGTGACGTCACTTCTACCGGGAGGCCGGCCCCGCAGGGTGAGGTGCACCGGACTCCGCTTCGCTCCATCCGGTGTGTGATGACCTTTCACTTCCTGAAGAACGTTCAGTGTGCGCATGAGTCTACCCGAACCTCTCTCCCCTCAGGCCCTGTTGCGCTAGAGTGATGCCCGCACATCATCACGATGATGCATCACGGGATGCAGTGTGTAATATCCCGAGGATACCGCTACCCCATCCGTCACGACTTGCCACCCCTCCCGTGAATTCTGGAGTATGGATATGACGAGCATAGAAAAGATTGCGCTTCGGCCTCATCGGGTTAAAGCCGTTGACGCTGTGAGGCACGCGTGAGCACCGAGCAGCACGATGCGGATGCTTACGGCCAGGAGTTGGCCCGCGTCAGCCATCACCAGCAGGAGGCAACGAGCGCGCGGTTCACGGTCTTCCAGGCCCTGGCCGCCGTCGGGATCACGAACGAGCAGGCGGATGACATCGTGTCGAAGCTGGAGGCCGGGGCGGTGGCCGGCGCCCACACCTGGATCTGTGAGAGCAGTGCCCCGCACGGGTCCGCGCAGCGCTTCGAGGACGGCTGGTCCGCCGGTGTCCGCGACGTCGCCAGCTACCTGCTGCGCATCGCCGACACGACCGCCACCGCTCAGCGCGGGCGTGCTGCTTCCAGTGCTCTGCTGCTCGCTCCCCTTCAGCAGCCGTCCTCCTCCGCCGCGGAGCCCCGGGTGCAGGAACCGGTCCTTGCCCCGGCCGCGGCGCTGGACGCGAAGGAGGTCCTGGCGGCGGCGCAGCGGTGCACGTGGGCCTTGGCCGACCCGGGCAACTTCCTCGTCCCCGAGGCGTCGGACGAGATCCTGACTGTGGCTCTGGGCGCCGTACGCGAGGACGAGCGGGCCGGGTACGTGGAGCGCCTGGAGGCGTTCGCCGAACAGCACCGTGAGCGGCTTCAGGGGCTGCTGCGCGCCTACGGGCCGGGCAGTGGACCAGCCGAGTACGGCCGCTACATGCTGGTCGGTCAGCCCGAGAGCCTGATCGTCTGCGAACGGATGGAGAGCGCCCCGTTCCTCCTGCGCAGCCGTTGGAAGGGCGAGCTGGAGGCCTTCCTGCTGGACGACCTCGAGTTCGTGTGGGGGCCGCGCATCCGCCTGAGCCGGTGACCCTCTCGGCCCCTCGACCCGCCAACTCCAGCCCAAACGCGCGGCATTCAGCGCGCCCGAGGAATGACACCGCCCTTCACCAGCCCGACAAAACCACCACCGCAACCCGCCTCGCGGCAGTGAAAGCACATGCTGCCCGTTAACTTGCCGCCCCTCTCGTGAATTCTGGAGTACGGATATGACGAGCACAGAAGAGATTGCGCTTCGGCCTCATCAGGTTGAAGCCGTTGACGCTGTGGTGCGCGGTCTCGATATCCCTCCGGGGAAGCGGATTCCGCGTCATGGGCTGCGGGCCACGGTGGTGGCGGCGTGCGGTACGGGAAAGACGTTCATTGCCGCGCATTCCGCGTTGCGGCTCGCGCGTAATGGGCGGGTTCTCGTGTTGCTGCCGACCCTGGATCTGCTGACGCAGACAGTGCGCGAGTGGCGATCGGCCGGGCATACGGGTCCGGCGGTGGCGGTGTGTTCGCTGGATGACGACCCGCACTTGTGGGATCTGGATGTGCGGTCCACGACCAGCCCGCCGCAGCTGGCGCTGTGGCACGGCCGCGGGCCTGTCACCGTCTATGCCACCTACGCTTCGCTGCCGGTGCTGGCCGAGGCGCACGAGGGCGCGTACGGGCTTCCCATGGACGTTTTCGACCTGGTGGTCGTGGACGAGGCGCACCGGACAAGTGGCTCGGCAGGGAAGGCGTGGGCCGCGATCCATGACCAGGACGTCATTCCTGCGATGCGCCGGCTCTACATGACCGCTACCCCGCGCATCTGGAAGGAGCGTCCGCCTCGGGCGCGGTGGGCGGAGCCCCAGGAGGGTTTCGAGAACGCGCGGGATCGTCTGCCGCAGGAGCTGGCCTGTTCCATGGATGACCCCAAAATCTACGGGCCCGTCGTGTACGAGCTCTCGCTCGCGTCCGCGGTGTCCCGGGGTCTTCTGGCGCGCTATCAAATTGTGGTCGTCGAATTGACCGACCCCGTCGTCACCCCCGCCCGCCTCGCGAGTGACGAAAAACGTGAGGAGCAGCTGCGCGGTGAGCGGATGGGGGCGTTGCAGGCCGCGCTGCTCGAGACGATGAGGGCGCATCAGCTGCAGACCACCATCACCTTCCATCACCGGACGATAGAGGCGTCCGCGTTCGCGAAGGGACTGCCCAAGGTCGCGGCCCGGCTGCATGCGTCGGATCCCGAGCGGTACCCGAAGCCTGTGTGGGCCGACTGGCTGAGCGGTGAGCACGAGATGGACCACCGGCGCTCCGTGCTCGCTGATTTCGGGCGCCGGGCGGGGCGTGCGGTGCTTTCGAATTGTCGTGTTCTGAACGAGGGTGTGGATATTCGAGCGGTGGACAGTGTTGCCCTGTTGGACCCCAAGGGGTCCGCGATCGATATCGTTCAGGCGATTGGCCGGGCGTTGCGTCAGAAGCCTGGGCAGGGGAAGATTGCGACGCTGATCGTGCCCGTGTTCCTGGCGCCGGGTGAGCGGCCGGAAGATATGTTCACTTCCGCTTCGTATCGGCCTTTGGTGAAGGTTCTTGAGGGGCTTCGGGCGCACGATGAACGTGCCATTGAGATGCTTGCTATTCCGCAGGAGAACCAGAAACAGGTCGTTGATCCGTCGCAAAACATCGGCCCGGAGCCGGAGGACGGTGAGGAGGAGTCGCGGCTGCTGCTCCGCTTCGCCGCCCCACGTGACCCCGTGATGATCGCGAAGTGGGTGCGGTTCAACGTCATCAGTACCGAGCGGCAGGACTGGCAGCGCGGCTACGACGCTGCCCGCCGATACTTCGAGCGTGAGGGCTCTTTGGAGGTCCCGTACGAACACTCCGAGGGTGCGTACCCGCTGGGAAGGTGGCTGTCCGATCAGAGGCGCGCCTACCGGGCCGGGACCATGCCCAGCGAGCGGGCCGACGAGCTGGATGAACTCGGGATGATCTGGGACACCGCCGACACCGGGTTCGCCGAGAACCTCGCCGCGGCCCGCGCGTACTACGCAGAGGCCGGCACTCTGGCCGCCCCACGGCACGCCACCGCCCTCGACAGGCCGGTGGGGCAATGGCTCACCAACCTCCGACGGGCCGGCGGACTCGGCAAAGACCCCGAACGCGCGCAGCGGCGGGCCGAGCAACTCGCCGCCATCGACCCGGACTGGAATCCGGGACAGTTGGGGTGGACCGTCGACTGGCAACGCCACTACACCGGCCTGCGCGTGCTCCTCGCGGGCGGTGCCCGCCTCGAGGAGATCGTGCCCGGAGTAACGCACCGCGGCGACGACATCGGACGCTGGCTCGCACGGCAGCAACGGGACTGGGCGCAACTCAACCCCGAACAGCAACACCGCCTGGGTGAGATGGGCGTGAAACCAGCCGTACGGCCCCAGAACGCCACAGCACGAGCCCACTCGAAGGCTGGGGCAGCGAAGGGCCCCGACGCGTTCGCACGAGGCGTCGTGGCCCTCAGGCAGTACATCCAGCGTGAGGGCCGGACCGTAGTCGGAAGGCAGCACGTCGAAGAGCTCCCGGACGGCACCTCCGTACGTCTGGGCGTATTTCTGAGCAACCAGAAAAACCGCCGCGACCGGCTCAGTGAACAACAGCTCACCGTACTCGCCGCACTCGGGCTGGAATGGGCTGCATAGATTCCTGGGATGGACCATCCCGGGCGTCCTCAGCGTTGGTCAATACGCCAGAATGGAGCCGATCTCGCGGACGGTCTGCGCATCCGGCTGATGCTGCCGCCGGGCTCCACCTGCAGCAACGCCGAACCAAACAACGAGTCACTCTGGGGCCGAGGGCGCGCGAGGCGCTGGAGGATGGAAGCGGTGACCGTGTGAGCCAGGACGAGAGCCCTCAGGATCCGCCGCCTATTGTTGTCGTGCTGCCAGACGGCCAGGAGATACGAGCGCGACTTCATGCCCGTCGGCAAGTGCGGGACGGCTGGCGGTACCACATCGGCGTCATGATGTGGCGGGGCAGCACAAGCGATGGTGTGGAAGCGGTCGAGCACCGGACCTGGGTAAGTCCCGTGCAGGCACGCCCTGTTCCGGGTGTCTCCTACGAGCACGTACCCACCCATCGCCGGTCCTCAGCAGCCGGCGGCCTGCCCAGGAATGTGGAGCCGGCCTGGACGGTTCAGCGCCTGCCACATCTACCTGGCCATCTGGGCGCCACCCTCGTGCACGTCATCGGCTGCGCACCCGGCGGACAGAGGCTGGACCGAGAACAGGCCCTCACCGCGCTTGGCCAGCCCCGCACAACAGCATGCAAAGAATGCGACGCGGCAGGATCCCTGGCTACTGAAGACGAACCCCCGTCTCCCTGAGGCGGAACGAGGCCAACCCGTACCAATCCCGCCTTCCTCCCCCGAGGACGCACAGGCCACCACCGCACCTGCCCGATCACAATCCCCGCCCTGTATCAGCGACGGCAGGAGAGCATCGCCGCTGACCGAGTGGCATCGATGGAGCCGGAGCACGAGGCGGCACTGAAGCCGGTCGGCGAGACTGATGCGGTACGGCTGACCGGAGAGTTGCGCGTAGCGATCGGTGAGGCGCGGCAGGCTGTGGTGGTCCTGGCGGGGCGTGTGCGGGACGCGCACCGGGCGCGGGTGCGAGTGCCGCTCGAATGAGGAACAGAGCCCGCCCCACATTCTCATCCGCCAGCAGGAACGGGTCACAGGCCGCGGAAAGCCCCGGCAGCGGCAAGCGTGTTCCGCACGTCGATCACGGTCTGCCCCGTACGCTCGGCAATCCGGGCAACCGGCTCCCCTTCCTCATACGCGGCAACCACCGCCGCCGTCAGACGACGCCGAGCCGCATACAACCCCTCCTGCGCCTCCCGCACCGCCGCCACAGCCCCCTCCAGAACACCCTCACCACTCGACATACGCCCCCATCCTGCCGCCCCAACACCACACACAACCACCCACCCCCGGGCAGGGGCCAGTGGCTATCGGAACCGGGGCCGGCGCCCGGACGGCGCCGCGTAGCCTTGCCCGACAAGCTGCGGCCTTTCGCGCGGCCGGAACACAACAGGAGGCTCCGCGTTGCTCACCGTGGATCTGCACCCGATCTTCCGCAACAACCGGGACATCGAACTGGCCCTGCGTCAGGCCATATTCAAGGCAGCGCGCAGCGGCGAGACCACGATAGAGATCATTCCGGGCAAAGGCTCGGGAAAACTGAAGAAACGCGTGCTCGCGTTCCTCAACCAGCCACACATCAAGAAGCTGTACGAACGCTTCGAAACAGACCCGACCAACGACGGCAGAGTCATAGTCCACCTCAAGTCGTAACACCCAATGGAGAAAACCGGCAGGCAGGCGACCTTCGCCAGCCGCACCGCCGACCGACCGTGGTGACTCCCCAAGAAACCCCCACCACGGCTCGGGACAACAGCCCGGGCGAGTTCCATTCACCACGCCCGTTCCCCCGTAGCCGCACCACAGACCCGGCAGCCAGGCCCAGCGCGAAGCAGACCTCTTCCCCAGCTGCGATCGATCACCTACACCGCCCGGTGACAGTACCGACACCCCCCGATCTCTCATCTCATGACAGTGGCAGCACGTACGGCGAGCCCGACATATGACTCACTGACCACGAAAGTGAGAGATCGCAGCTGAAAGCCCTCGGCAATCTCCGACGCGACGACGCCGTACTGCTCGCCGCTTCTCCTGACGGCGGAAGGCTTGCCCGGGTCAGGCACGGAATGCGAAGGGGGGCCTCAGGCGCCTCCTAGCGGAGCGTGGCAACACTGGCGCGCAGCACCAAGGCCCGCACGGGCTCTGTGACGGTCCCAGGAGCCATGTAGAGCGGTTGGAGGACGGCACCGCGGTCAAGCCAAGAATGTTCCTGTCCAACGCCAAGAGCAGGCGCGGGAAACTCACCCCCGACAAACTCCAACAGTTCGCCAACCTCGGACTTGACTGGGCAACAGCCTGATTGCCAAGTCGGCGCAGCGGGGGCGGCCCCGGCTGTACTGGCCTGAAGAGCGGTGGCGTAGCGCAGCGGAGTAGCGGCCTGTCGACAGGGCTTTTGAAGTGGTCCTTATGTACCGCTATGCCGCATATGCGGGGACTGGTCGGCGCATTCGTTCTTGGCTGCTGGCTAGTGGTGACGGCGTGCGCTTTAGAGTGCGGTTCTGCCGTATTCGTACTACCGACCTATGGAGGGTTTGCTCGTCATGTCGGCTGAGATCCATGAGTTCCAGGTGGAAGCACGTCAGTTGCTGCAGTTGGTGATCCATTCGATATATTCGAACAAGGATGTGTTTCTGCGGGAGCTGGTCTCCAATGCCTCTGACGCGTTGGACAAGCTACGTCTGGAGGCACTGCGTGATGACACCCTCGGGGTTGACGTGTCAGATCTGCACATCGGCATCGAGGCGGACGCTCAGGCGCGGACGCTGACGGTGCGGGACAACGGGGTCGGCATGTCGCGTGAGGAGGTCGTCGCTCTCATCGGCACGATCGCCAGCTCCGGGACGGCGAGGCTGTTGCAAGAGCTGAAGGACACCAAGGACGCGGACGCGGCAGCCGGGTTGATCGGCCAGTTCGGTGTCGGGTTCTATTCGGCCTTCATGGTGGCCGACGAAGTCACGGTGGTAACCCGTCGGGCCGCTGAGAGCCAGGGCACCCGCTGGACCTCGCGTGGTGAGGGCACCTACTCGGTTGAGACCGTCGACGAGGCACCCCAGGGCACCACGGTGGCCCTTCGCCTCAAGCCCGTCGACGTCGAGAACCAACTGCACGACTACACCGACGCATGGAAGCTCCGGGAGATCGTCAAGCGGTACTCCGACTTCATCACCTGGCCCATCCGCATGCCCGCACCCGCCACGACGGCAGCCGGCACCGACACCGACACCGACACCGACAGTGATGCCATCGAGCCGGCACCGGCGGGTCTGGAGACGGTGAACTCGATGAAGGCGTTGTGGGCGCGGCCGCGTGAGGAGGTGTCCGAGGATGAGTACCACGAGCTGTACAAGCACCTGGCTCACGACTGGCTGAACCCGGCCGAGATCATCCGGCTGCAGGCGGAAGGCACCTTCGAATACCAAGCCCTGCTGTTCATCCCCTCGCACGCTCCGCACGACCTGTTCGCCCGCGACCAGCGACGCGGCCTGCAGCTGTATGTCAAGCGTGTCCACATCATGGACGACTGCGAAGAGCTCCTGCCGCCCTACCTGCGCTTCATCAAAGGTGTCGTCGACGCCCAGGACCTCTCGCTCAACGTTTCCCGCGAAATCCTGCAGCAGGACCGCCAGATCCAGATGATCCACCGGCGCCTGACCAAGAAGGTCCTGTCCACCATCAAGGACATGATGACCAGCGCCCCCGACCGCTACGCCACCATCTGGCGTGAGTTCGGCCGCGCCCTGAAGGAGGGCTTGCTGGACGACTACGACAACCGCGATTCCCTGTTGGCGCTGTGTTCCTTCGCCTCCACGCAGGACACAGACGAACTGACCACACTGTCGCAGTACCTGGAGCGCATGAAGGACGGCCAAGAGGAGATCTACTACCTGACCGGAAACTCCCGGGAGACCATCGAGAACTCCCCGCACATGGAGGCCTTCCGCGCGAAGGGGATCGAGGTACTGCTGCTGACCGACGCCGTCGACGAGGTCTGGGTCACCACGGTGCCGTCCTTCGACGGCAAGCAGCTGAGGTCGGTGGCCAAGGGCGAGGTCGATCTGCACGCCGACGAGCAGGACACCCAGGCCGACAGCGAGCGCGAGAGCCGGCAGAAGGAATACACCGACCTGCTGACGTGGATGACCGAGGTGCTTGCCGAGGACGTGAAGGAGGTCCGGCTGTCCACCCGCCTGACCGTCTCCCCGGCCTGCCTCGTCTCCGACACACACGACATCACACCGGCCTTGGAGAACATGTACCGCGCCATGGGCCAGGACATCCCGCGCACCCAGCGCATCCTGGAACTCAACCCCAGCCACGCACTGGTCAACAACCTCAACAAGGCCCACGCCGAACGTGGTGACGACGGCGGTGCAGACGGTCTCGCAGGAATCGCCGAACTTCTCCACGGCATGGCCCTCATCGCCGAGGGCGGCGCGCTGAAAGACCCGGCGCGCTTCGCCAAGCTCATGGCCGATCATCTCGCCATCTAACCCAGCCGGACCTGGTCGGGGTGGGCCGTAGCCCGTCCGCGACGACGCGTCGCGGCCCACCGAAACCCATCGAACGGCCCTCCCGACAGCGCTGCGAACGACAACGGGAGGGCCGTTTGCCGATCAAGACATGGTCACCGTGCCCCTCGGCACCCCGGCGATCAACCCACCCGCAACGATCAGACCGCCATACTCGTTTGGGCTTTTTCCGGGTGCACTGCGAACCTCGCCGACGCCGGGCGGGTGCGGGTTGACGTTGGTGTCGCGTTTCCCGCTGTTTGCTCAGAACAGCGCCAGGCCCTCACCGCTGGTGTCCGCGATGACCGGCCGGAACCGGGCGGGGAGGCCGTCCAGACGGTCGGGTCCGGCCTCAGCCGCCACGGCAGGGGCGGTCTCGGCCAGCCAGATGCCAAACCGCCCGGCGGCTTCGCGGTAGGGGACTCTCGCCAGGACACGGTGCTCGCCAGAGGGGCACAAGTCGACGGCGACAGTGAGCAAGCAGGAACCGGGCGCGTTCTGACTGCCCGTCCAGGACACGCGCAGCGCGCCGCAGGGTTTGCGCGCGCGGGAGCCGCGGGGGCCGCGGTGGGTCGGGCGCAGTGATCGGCAGGCTATGTGGGCGGTCCATGCGGCGAGGTGTGGCAGCGGGAGGGTGGTGCGGGTGCGGCAGCCGGGGCAGCGGTGCCAGTGGCGGAGCCAGTCGGCGGTGTGGGTGTCGAAGAGACGTGTGTAGTGGTCGGCCACGCGGATGTCGTTGCTGTAGAGGTGGTCGGGTCGTTCTTGTGTGTTGCAGGACTGGCAGACGGGGGCACGGACGTAGCCATGTTCGTGGCAGTGGTCGAGTACGGCGGCGGGTGCGGTACGACAGACGGCACACGCCCACCCAGCCACCTTGCGGGAAATACCGGGCTTCCTGCTGAGAACCGAGTACAGGTGGCCTTTCAGTTCCTCGTTGTACGGGCGCAGTGGGGTGGTTGGGCAGTCGGGGCTCGTCGTCTGCCGGCCGTCGGCGGCTCGGGCCTGCCAGTGGTGGGAGGGCGGCTCCGTGACGGCTGCGTTTTCCTGGCGGGTCCGTGCGGCTTGCAGCCACTGCGTTTCGGTGTGCTCGGCCGCGTCCAGCAGTCTGACCACGGCGCGCGGCAGCCACCATGTCCGCACCGTGTGGCCGCGGGTTTGTTCCACGAGTATCCGCCGCCAGTCGATTCCCGCCAGATGGTGCGGCCGGCCGCCTTCACGTCGTGCTGCCCGCTCGGGGTCGCCCAGTTCCTGCAGTTCCCGGGTGATGCGCTGGCGCCATTGCAGCGGCGTTCCCTCGTTCTGCTTCTGCGCGCTACGGAACGGACCGATGCGGACCAGGTCTTGGCGGTCCATCTCCACCGCGTTCAGTTCCGCTGCCGCCCGGCGCACCTCGATCTCCAAAACACTCCACTGGCCGCCGCTTGCCTTCACCGTCGCCACCACACGGCCGCCGAGCAGGACGTACCCCACCTGGGCATTGGCAGGAGAGCCGGTGAACGCCGCAGAAGCCGTCGGCACAGCGCTGCCAGCCGTCAAACCGGCCCACAAAGCGTCCGCGGCGCCCAGAAGGATCAGGCCGCCCGTACGGCCCGGGATGACACGCTCTGACATACCCACAGGCTAACGGCCGGTCTCCGCAGCGCCGCCCGCATCGCCTCCGCGCTAGGCGCTGCCCGTGGCAACGGCCGCGCGGAACTCCTGAGTCATCAGGGCCACCGAGCCGCGCTGGACAGGGGCCTGGCCCTGCTCGCCCCACACCTTGTGCACCGCGGCTCGCATCCGGTCGTTCATGGCATCGTTGAGGACGGCCTGGTGCTCCTCGGGCACCTCGCGCACGTCCTGGACGACGACCATGGTGCCGTGGCGGGTGCCGATCATCCCGATCGTGGTGACCTTCCAGCCGAGCTGCCGTGCCGCTTTACGCATCGCGGCCCGGATCAGCTCCACCCCGCCCAATCCGACGGCCTCCTCGTCATCCAGGTTCACCTGATACGAGCCGCCGAATCCGCCGGCGCCTTCCGGGCAGTTGCGGCGCAGCAGAGGCGAGAGGGCTTCGGCCATGGCGGTGCAGCGCGGGTCCTTCGCGTACGAGGCCATCGTCAGCTCCTTTCCGGGCCGGTGAGGTGCGGCCAGAGCAGCTTGAGGTCGTGGGTGACTCGCTCGGCCAGGACGTCGGGGTCGTTGGCCGTCCACTGGTGCGCTGTCCCGATGGCGTCGGCGGCCTTCGTCCTGGAGGTGCCCGTGCGGGGGAAAGAGCCGGAAGTGATGCGGGCGGTGAAGGTCGCGGGGGCCGGCGGGCGGGGCAGGAAGAGCAGTGGGTGGTGCGGGGTGAAGTCGAGGTGACCGAGGCGGGCTGCGGGGGCTTCGTCGAAGAGCTGCGGTTCGGTCCACAGGCCGACGGTGACGACGATCCAGGTGTGCGGGTGGTCCGGGTCGTTGCACAGCCACAGGTCGAACGTGCCGACCAGGAGGTTCTCCTCCCACTTCCAGACCTTCGCCCGCGGATCGAGTTCATCGGCCCCGTCCCGGCGCAGCGGGATCAGGGCGCGCTCGAACGGGGCGATCAGATCGTCGTAGGCAGCCCGCAGGGCGGCGCTACCGGCGTGGTCGACCGTGTACTCGCGGTCCGGCGTAATCTCCCACTTCAGACCCTCGGGCAGCTGGGTCGTCAGGTACTGGCGCAGCGGGGCCATTGGCAGCGGCATACCGTCCTTGTCGAGTCGGGCATGCTCGGCTGCGGGCAGGCGGACCCACCAGGCGTAGTACGGCGTTTCGTCGTCGTAGGAGTCGTCGTCAACGCAGTGCTCGAACACGCAGCCCAACGAGGCAGCCAGCTCCGTCATCGTCTCCCGGGTGCGCTCGTCCAGATCCGGATCCTCGCCCGCGAGCCGCGATGGGTCCTGGACCTCCAGGCGCCACACCACCCACTCGAAGTCCGTGAAGTCCCTCACGCGCACGCGCCCCTCGGCTCAAGGGTGAAACCCCTGCTGTACCCGGCCAACGTCCCGCTCCCCTGCTTCGCCCAGCTCCGACACTCCAGTACATCAAGGCCACCAGGCGGGCGGGAACGTTCGCAGACACCCGGCCCGGACGAGCGACACACAGGACCGGCTCAACCCGGCGCACCGGCTCAGTCGGCGTCAGGGTCGTATCCGAGGCTCTGAAGGAGACGGCGGCGTTCGTCTTCCTCGCGCTCAAGGAGTGCCGCCAGGACGCGTATGTCTCGGTGGGAGGTGATCGCGGCTTTCAGCACGGCGGCGAGGACGTCGGGCGGCAGGGCCTCGGCCTGGGTGGTGGAGGTGCCGCTGAACGAGCGGTGATCACTTGCCTTCGGCGGGGCGGTGGGCAGCTGGTAGTCGGTGATCTGCTGCTCGGTCACCGCCAGGCGCTCGAAGACGACCTCCGTTCCCGGGGCGTCCACGGCGGCGAACGCGGTGACATCCTCGGCCAGCGCGGAGAACAGGTGGACCCCGCTCTGGTCCCAGTCGGAGACAACGAAAACCCTCACCGCGCGATGCCGGTCCGCAGCCGCACGCAGCGCTGCTCCCCGTTTCGCCGGCAGCCCGTTGAATCCGCTGCCCGAATACACCGGTACGCCGTACGGGTCAGCGACGGCGACAAGCTGGGGAACCATCCCGGCTGTCTCGCAGACGATCTCCAACCGCACCGGCTGGCCGGCCTGCCGGTCCAGCCGGTAGTCCAGCGCCGCCCGACGCAGCCCGGCCCTGAAGCCGTCGGGCCCCTCGTAGGCGACGGGTTCGGCGCGGATCTCGGTGTCGTCGCGCAGGGTCTCCCACGGGATACGGCCCGAGCGGCGGGCCATCCCCAGGAGTTCCACCGTCTGCTTGTAGGTGCGCTCTTCCTTGACCAGCACCCCGTCGGAGATCAGCGAGTACCAGACCTGCCGGATCGTGAGCGGCAGCTGAGCCGTGTAGCGCGCCAGAACCCGGTCCACGGCCTCCAGCAGCTCGCACGTGCGGGCGCGGGGCTTCCACCGCGGCTGATAACCACGCGGCCGCCGGTTCGGCATGACAGCGCCTCCCGATCGGGTTAGGACGTCTTGGCGTCCCTTTCCAGGATCCCGCCGCAGACCGCGCCGCGGCAACGTCCCCGGGCCGGGGCAGCGGGCTCTGGCCGTCGGCCTCGGGGGCTGGGCAAGCCTGTCGCACGGTGAGCTTGCCCGGGGTTTCCTTGGGCTTGCCTGCTTGGTCCGGTGTCTACCGGTCACCGGCGCGGGCGCGGAGCCGCGCGAGGACGCCGTTGTCGCGTCCGGCTTCCTCACCGGCCTGGTGCTCGCGTTCGGTGTCACGGCGGATGTCCTCGCAGGCCGGGCACAGGCCGCCCTCTGTGGGGCGGTACCCGTCCGGGCCCACGGTGCCCGGCTCGACGTCGCTCCGGCAGGACGGGCACTCCCAGGCCGCTTCCCACCGGGCCAGTTCTTCGCGCCGCTGCTCCTGCTCCACGACCCGGGCCGCCTCGCGCTCCTGGCGGTGCTGGTCCTGGCGGGCGCGGTACTCCTCTTTGGTGCCGGTGTTGGCCAGGGCGTCGATGATCGGCTGCCATTCGCTATGGCCGAAGCGCCACCAGACGGGCCCGTGCGGGCCGTGGGCGCGCAGCTGGTCAAGGTGCGTAGCGATGACCGGGACAGTGCCGGAGAAGTCCCACCAGCCGTCTTCCTCGGTGTCCTTGGACGACCAGCCGTGAGGGTTGTACCAGCGGGGCTGCCAGCAGGGACGGGACAGATCGCGGATCGCTTTGATGCGATTCGTCCGGGCCTGCGCGCTGACATCCTTCGTGAAGACCAGGGCGACGGGCGGAAAGCCACCTCGGCCGGAGTCGTCCCACAACGTCGACCACAACGCGATCTCGCGCCCGCGGTCGTTCTTCACCTGGCGGTCGAAGAACCGGCGGTAGCGGTCGATCTTCGAAGCGACAACCGCGGCGGGTTCGGTGTGGTTGTCGACCTCCACGAACAACACCGGCACCTGGTCCTCCGGCGCGACCAGGACCGCATCCGCGCGCAGGCTGCCCCTCGCCGGTGTCGTGAACGTGCCCGTGACCGGGAGGGCGACTTCGGTCTCCCAGCCCCGCAGGTGCCCCAGCCCCCGCGGCCGCACTGGGAGCACCCGCTCGGGGGCGGGGCGGGTGGTGCGGCGGGCGACGGGTTTCGTCGGCAGCGGCGGCGACTGACGGAACGCGTCGATCGTGTCCGTCACCGCCAGAGCGTGAGCGGCGCCGGCCTTCGCCGCATCCCGCGCCGTGCCGCCCATCTCCCGCACCGGCCGGCCCAGCTCCGACGCGGCCGCCGCGAGCCCGGCCGTCGTCAGGTTCCACAAGTCCCGCCGCACCGGCCGCCCGTGCACCCCCGCACTGGACGTGCGGCCAACCGACTCCATGAGCCCAGCGTGCCGCAGGTCCTTGCACGCGTTACGCACCGTCTGCAGATCCGCCGTGCCCGGCAAAACCAACTGCCGCAACTGCTCCGCCGTCGCGACCTTCACCACCCCCAGCGCCAAAAGCACCAGGCCCCGCGCCCTGGCCGTCGAGTTGTACGGCCACTCCGCCCTCCCCATCCCGCTCCCCATCCCTCGTCCGGCACCGCGGCGGACAGCACGACTGCCCGCCGGCCCCGGCCCGCCACCGTGTCTGTCCAAGTCCCCTTCACCGACAACAAACAGTCGGTAAAGGGGTGTCGGAGCGGCGGGCAAGCCACGAACCAGGCACTGACCTGCACAGCAACCGGTCACCCCGTCGATGATCACTGTAGGGCAGAGTGTAGGGGCGACTGTAGGGGAGGCTGTAGAGAAAAACACAAGGCACGGCCAGGGCTTGCCCGACTCACCGGCCACGCATCAGCCTGCGCCCGGAACACGAGCGGTCATGGCGAGTAGCGGACCATCAGCTCGATAGTGAAGGCACAGACCGGCAGAGCTCCGGTGCTCCACCACCGGACGCCACACCCATGACCGACCAGACACCAGCAGAACAGCCGGCACAGGGATGCAACCTGGTGCGCCTACCGATTGCTTACCATCCTGACGTAGGGACGCCGCCCACGAGCTGACCCATGACATCCAGGGGCTCTCGGCCGAACGGGGCGAGCAGCTCTCCCAACGCCAGCACGATGCCAACGGTCAGCTTCTCGGCGAACCGGCTTCGAGCCCCCGCCCGACGGCGCAACCACAGGAACACGACGACAGCGAGCAGCACCGCCACATTGATCGTCAGCACCCGGCCAGTCCCCCTGTCGCACAAGAGAGCATCGTCCGTCCTCTTGTGTAGCGCGAGACCGGTACGAGGGTGGCCCGGATGCCGATCATTGGCGGCAAAGCGCACCCCTGGCCGGATTCCTCGAGGATGCGACCTACAGAGGCATCACGATGGCGGCGCCTGACTCAGGTCGCACGGCAAGAGCATGGGTGCTGGACGCGCGGGATCTACCGGACCAGGGTGTGCAGATGAACGACGACAACCATGCAGATGAGACGCCGCAGGAACGGATCGCGAAGGTCGCGCTCTACCTGGAATCGGTCAAGGCCCGGATGCCCGCGGAGGAATTCGAGACGCTGCAGCAGGCCGTGCACGAGATGGCCCACCTGCTCGCCGACGGCGGCGAAGGCATCCTGGACGCCGGCGACCGCGAGAACTTCACGGACGACGTCCAGAAAGAGTTCCTCACCGTGATGGCGATCGTGATGACCGGCCGCATGGACCACCAGGTCGTGGACATGCCCGGCCCCGACGGCAGCCCCGGCTACGCGATCGTCACCCAGGAACTCGCCAACGACCCCGAAGAACTGGCGAAGGTCCGCGAGAAGATCCATCACTGGGCGACCGAACGCGAAACCATCAACACCGAGCTGGACGGCATCGCCCGCGCCAGCGGCATCGACACAGACAACTGACACCGCCCACCCACATCACATCGGGCGGGCGGGGCGGCGTTGAGCTGGGTCATAACGCGAGGTCAATCCCGGTCTGTGACACTCGGACCGGGGTTTTGCTGGTCTGGACCTGCGTGCTGTCTGCCCTCTCGATTGCGCGCCCACGCTGGTATCGAGTAGTAGACCTAGTAATGTTTGGCCGCATGAGCATCCCAAGTCCCCGTGGGGAGCGAGAGAAGCTAATCACTTCTCTGACCCCCACTCTGCGTAGACACCTGAAGATCCGTGCTTTCGAGCACGGTATGGACATTCAGGACGCGGCTGAGCACGCCATCAAGGCCTGGTACGCCACCACGGGCACGCTTCCTGAAGTCGAGACGACAGGCGCGAAAACGTGGGGAACCTTCCTTCCAGTCGGCGAACCCGAGCAGTTCAAGACGGTGTGCTCCCAGCGCCGGGTCACCTATGTGCAGGGGCTCGCGCAGGCGTTGACCCTGTGGCTCGACAACCATCCATCGCCGACAACGCCTTTGGTCGCTCAGCCTGCCGTGCGGGTGATAGTGGCGAACCAGAAGGGGGGCGTGGGCAAGACGTTCATCTCGTCCGGCATCGCTCAGGCGCTGGCTGAGGCCGGCCATCGCGTGCTGATCGTGGACTACGACCCGCAGGGGCACCTCACCGCGGAACTCGGCTTCGAGGAGCTGATGTACGAGGACGATGTCGAGACGCTGATGATGCACATGGATGGCACGGCGAAGGGCGACATACACGATCTGCTGGTTGCCCTGGACCACAAGCGGTTCGGCGAGCGGCTGCATCTGCTGCCGGCTTCCGATGACGCGTTCCTTCGCGACGTCGCCCTGTCCAAGGTCAGCTTCAGCGAAGCGGCTCTGGAGCGGGCCATGGAGCCGCTGGAGGAGGACTACGACGTCATCATCATCGACGGCCCTCCGAGCCTTGGTCTGAACATGGACACCGCTCTGTACTACGTGCGCCGCCGCGACGGCGAGCTCGCGGACCGGTCTGGCGTCATCACGCCGGTGTGGGCCAACAAGGCTTCCCACCGCGCCTTCCGGCTCCTGCGGACGCAGATGGATGACCTCTGCCGCAAGGGCCGGATCCAGGTCGACTACCTCGGGCTCGTCATCAACGCCTACGACAGCAGGCGGGGAAAGCTGGTCCAGGAGAACCGGGAGCAGTGGGAGAAGAGCGCTTCCCCGACCGTGTTGGCTGTGATCGGCGACTTGAAGGAAGGGCGTGAGGCGGCAGATGGTGAGATCCCGCTGCTGGAGTACGCGCCCGACAGCGAACACGCTCAGGTGATGCGTGAACTGGCGAAGGAGCTTGCCGTATGACGCCCCCCACCCAGCGGGTCACCCGCGGCTTCAGCATCGACGAAGACGGCCGGGACGAGAAGCCGGCACCTCGCAGGATCCGGACCCGGCAGCAGATCATGGCGGGGGAGGGGAAGCGCCCGCCAGCCTCCGTCGTCCTCGCAGCGTTGGCGCACAATCCGTTCAATCCCCGTGACGAGCTCACCGACCTTGAGGAGACGGCCGAGTCCCTGCGGACACGAGGACAGCTCCAGCCGGTGGCAGTGGTGCGCCGGGCTGCGTTCCTGAACGTGCATCCCGATCAGGAAGAAGCGATCGCGGAGGCCGAATACGTAGTCATCGACGGCAATCGGCGACTGGCGGCCGCCGCCATGGCGGAACTGGCAGAGCTCCGCATTGACGTCAACGACGATCTAGCTTCCAGCGCCGAGGACATGCTTGAGGGGGCGCTGATCGCGAACATTCACCGTGTCGACGTCCCACCGTTGGACCAGGCGAAGGCAATCCAGGAGCTTCTGGTCAAGCACGGAAGCCAAGAGAAGGTCGCCAAAAGGCTGGGCAAGTCTGGCGCCTGGGTGTCTCAGCGCCTGGCGCTCCTCGGCTTGTCTGACGATCTGCAGGAAAAGGTTGAATCGGGAGAGCTGAAGGTAAAGGACGGGCGTCGTATCGGACGCCTGCCGACTGAACAGCAGCAGGCAGAAGCGGCTGTGGCTCTTAACCGGGTTAAGACTCCTCGTAAGCCGAGGACGGCTCCATCGGGTGCTCCGATTCCTGCGCAGGGTACCGAGACCGCGCCCGCGAGCACCGGTAGCGAGGGCCTTAACCCGGTTAAGAGCGTGCCTGCGAGCCCCGATGCCGGAGGCGTTAACCCGGTTAAGACGGAGACGGAGCCCGCGACCGTGGACCTCCCGTGGGACGACCCGGAGTGGTTCAACAGCCGACTCCGTGCGCACATGTCAGCCGAGCACCGTGAGCAGCTCGTTCTGCTACTCATGACGGACAGCTGAAGGAACCGGCAGGGTCTTAACCGGATTAAGGCCCCAACGTAGGGCGATGGTCTGTCAACGGACTCCAGTGCGGTGTGACACGACCGGTGCTCCAACGCAAAAAGCGGCCTGGCCCCGGGTTTCCCCGGGGCCAGGCCGCTTCGTGTGCGCTGGTCAGAAGATCGTGCGATGGATCGGGACGCCGCCCGCCGAGGCGGACTGCGCCGGGTCAGGGGGCGGGGGTGGCGAGTGTGTCGTCGATGACGACCTCGGGGTCAGGGTCGCTGGCGGCGCGGACGTTGCTGACGCGGTCGATAGTGGGAGCGAGCGTGTCGTAGACGCGGAGGGCGGTGGCCTTGCGGTCGTCGGTGGTGCAGCTCATCCAGCCGCAGTGCGCATTGGCGTCGAGTTCGATGAGGTAGGCGACGAGTTCGGTGCCGGCGAGGGTGATGCGGATGAGTCCGCGGTTGCCGCGGTCCCCGTCGGCCGGGCGGGTCTTGTGGTTGCGCAGCGCCCACGGGCGGGTGCTCTTCCAGAGTCCTTTGGTGAGGACCAGGTCCATGCTGCCGATGCCGGCGGCCTTCTTCAGGCGGGCATCGTGCGCGGGCGGGGACTGGGCTGCGGCTCCGCACGCGGTGAGCGTGAGGGTGCCGAGCAGGGCGATGGTGAGCGTGGTTCGGGCGCGCATGTGGGCGGAGGCCTCCGTCTGGGATGGGTGTGGACTCCCGGCAGTCGGTTTCTGGGCGCGGTGATGCTGCCCAGGGACGCCGGGGGATCAAGGGGGCGTACAGGCGTGACCGCCGGAGCGCCGGTAGCGGAATATCTGGTCCGACCGCCGGGTGAGGATGTGGAAAGGTGAGCGGTGCCCGGGGTGGGCGTCTGGTGTATGGCGCCGGTGACGGAACGGCCACCCCGGGCATTTCTCGGTCAGGCGTGGTCGTCGTCGTCCTTGCGGCGGCGCGGCTTGGTGTCGGAGACGAACCGGCTCTCGCCGGGATGCGCCAGATTCCAGTTCTCCGCACAAACTTTGTGGGCTGCTTCCCCCGCGTGGGAGCGCAGCGGGGTCGGGTTTCCGCAGAGTACGCACGGTGCGGGACGGCGGTAGTGGATGCCGTCGCGCCAGTCGAGCAGCGTTGGCTGCCCGGGCGTGGTCATGGCCGGGTGGTGGTGCGTGCCGCGGTGCCGGGTCGTCCTTCGCGGCGGCCGTTGACGCTGGGCGTCTGGGCGTGGCCGGGTTGGGCCTGGACGATGATGCCGCTGTGTTTGCCCTTATACATGGCTGTGTCGGCGGCGCGCATCAGGGTGGGCAGGTCGGTGCTCCCGATGCCGGCGGGTGTGGCGGCGCCGAGGGAAACCGTGAGCGGTAGCAGTCCGTCGCCGTAGGGGACCGGGCGGGTCATGAGGCGGGCCAGGTGCTCCAGGCGCAGCGTCTGGTGCCGGGGTTCGATGTGTGCCAGGGCGGCGAATTCGTCGCCTCCGAGGCGGCCTGCGACACCGTGGCGTCCGGCCCATTCGGTCAGTCGGCTGCCGATCGCGGCGAGTGCGGTGTCGCCGGCGGCGTGTCCGTGGCGGTCGTTGAGCTGTTTGAAGTGGTCGGCGTCCGCGAGGACCAGGACTACCTCGTCGGGGTGGCGCTCGAGGAGGCGCTGGGCGCGGTCGGTGAATGCTTCGCGGCGCCAGGTGCTGGTGAGCGGGTCGCGTTGGGCTTGGACGAGGCGGCGGCGCAGGACGGTGGTGTGCAGGGTCCATCCGGCCAGCGGGATGGCCAGGGCGGTGATGTGGAGCGGCTTCCTCGGTAACGCGAGCGTGGTCATAATGGGTTTTCCTTCTCGTCTTCGACACGGGTTGGAAAAGCCCGGGACCGCCGTTGCGTCGGCGGTCCCGGGCGCTTGTTTTGGGTGCGGGGTGGTTGAGTCGCTGAGCAGGGTGCCTGCGTGACCGGGGTGGTCAGCGGCCGGTGCGGCGCTGGGTGTCGGCGCGGATGGCCTGCCGGTCGGGGTGGGCGTCGACCGCTGCCTGCAGGGCGTGCCACCAGGTGTCCGCGTACCGCTGGCGTTCCTTCAGCTCCCGCATCCGCTGCTTGAGGCGGTCGTGGCGGGCGGTGAGGGTGTCGCACAGACACTCGGCATCCGGGTTCTGGATGCGGGCCATGCAGCCGGGTGCGAGGCAGAGGGTGCCGTCGGGGTCGAGGAACCAGAAGCACCCCGAGGGGATGGTGTCGGGGGTGGTCACGGCCGGGTTGTCGCGTGTTCCGGTGCCGGTGTCGGTCATCGGTCGCTGCCGGTGGTGAGGCTGGAGGCCAGGTGCACTGTGGTGAAGCCCTCGCCTCGCAGCGGGACGGCCATGGCCGTGATGTGGAGCGGCTTCCTCGGTAACGCGAGCGTGGTCATAATGGTGGCTTCCTCTCGTAGCGCTACGGGATGGAAAGCCCGGAACAGCCATCCAGCCGGGAAGTTGCGCCGGCTGTTCCGGGCACCTGCCGTGCGTGGCTCAGGCAGCGAGCTGGTGGCCGGCGGCCGGGGGAGCGATGTAGCTGTGCGGGTCGGCGGGGGTCCCGTCGTGACATTCCAGGCAGCTGTCGATCGAGGTCGGCAGAACGAAGTGGTAGCGGCGGCGGCAAATGCCGCACGTCTCCCTGGCTGCCATGGCCTTGTCGAGTGCGGCTTCCTTGGCGAGCGTCATCGGGCGGACCGGTAACGCTTTCGCGATCTCGTACAGCAGCCCGTTCTTCGGGCCGCGCGTCTCAACTTCAGCAACTGGGTCCTGACCTCCGGGCCGTAAGCCCATGGCCCTGAGCTGGCGTTTCGTGGCAAGCCCGGACGGTGCGCACAGACGCGTGAACACCGGGATCGTCGCCTCCGGCTCCGCGGCGGCATGCGGGTCGACGTCGGCCACGTCGTAGCCGGCCGCCATCACGCACCCCAGGGATTGGGTGGGGCGGGGCCGGCCGATCCGGCGGCGTGGACGCGGGGTGAGCATGGTGGGGCTCCTTCGCAGAGACGATCCGTACGTGAGTGGAGGCGGTGCGAGGGGGTGGTCAGAACGGGGGCGGTGAGCGAGGCGCGGATCCGTAGCTGCCAGTCGCAGCGGACTGGGGCGCCGGGGCTGCGGGAGAGTCGCTGAGGCCGGGCGGCCTGTACGGGCCTCGCCCACCGCGCGGAGGCGGTGGCACGAGGGCCAGGCAGAGCGTCCGGAGGTATGTGGGCGGTACGACCGTTCTCACGGTGTCCGCTTACATGCTGATGGCCCGCACTCCAGCGTTTCGGAGTGTGGGCCATCAGCCGTAGAGCATCGAACTAATTGCGAGGCAGTTGCTTTCCGGTCTCCGTGTCGAATGCTGCATCGGCAGGAGAGAGGCGGATTGTGCGGGAGGGTGCCCGCATACCTTCTTTCCAGCTCTTGCCGCCAATCGCTACCCGGACGGTCACGTCGGCGAGGGGATCCGTGACTGGCAACACGACCTCAGGATCCTTGGGGAACCATCCGTCTTCCCGAACGCTGCTGGCGCTCTTCCCTGACGCGTCGATCCGCAGATACCTCGCGTCCGGATCGAAGTACGACCGAAGCTCCACAATGACGCTGTCCCCGCCCCTGGTCCATTGAGCCACCACGTCCGCATCGACACCATCTATGTTGAGCGACGCTCCCGACCTGCCCTTGTACGCAGCGGCCTTCTCCTCGCGCTGGTCGAGGTCGGCTTTCTGCCACACGAAAGCAACAGCGATGGACAGGACTGCGATGGCGGCGACGTAGGGCCACCTGCGGCGGCGCGCCGGCACGGACGCTCCGTCGTGAGTGGTCGGTCCGATTGCGGGTGGGGCTGTGGGCGGTTCGGGTACGTGGTACCACTGCGGTGATGTGGTGCCGTCGGTGTTCTCGAACCACGTGTCGTTGCCCATGCGGGCGACGGTAGCGCGCAGTTGGACGGCCTGGTCGGGGTTTCCGCACAGGTCAGCGACCTGGGCCCGGGTCGTGAGCCAGGACGCGGCCGGGGCCGAGTTGATGCCGTGGGCGGTGATGTCCTGGCGTTCGCCGATGGCCGCCAGGTCGGCGGCCTCGTTGCACCGGCCTTCCCGCGCGGCCTGGAGGACGTCCTGGTGTCGGTGGTCTATGACGTTGGGGGGCATGTCCCAGTCCCAGTCGCTCTCCTCTCTTACGTCGTGGGCGGGCTGCTCGAACAGCGCCGGCACAGCCGCGTCCTGGTCGTCACGGTCGGTGGTCTCGTCGGCCTCCGTCGCTGCGGCCTCCGCAGCGGGGGCTTGCTCGGCCTGGGCGTGTTGGGCCTGGCGGCGTCGGGAGGAGGTGTCGGTGAGGCGGGCCTCTTCTTCGCTGCGGATGGTTTCGATGATGTCGACGTAGTGGGGGCCGACCTTCCAGACGGCCTGGCCCGGTTCGAGGTTCGGGATTTCCTTGATCGCCCAAGTGGGCAGGCCGAGCAGTGCGCCGGTGAGGGCGGCTTCTTCCGGGTTGAGGCGTCCGATGTGGGCGACCTCGCACAGCCGGGCCAGGTCGCGCGCCTTGCCGTCGCCGAGGTCGGACAGCGTGTGCATGATCACCTCCAAGCTCAACCCGGCCTTGCGGGAGTTCTTGAGCAGCCGCTGGATCAGTTCGCTCGTGGCGGGGGACAGCAGGATCTGCCATGCCTCCTCGAGGACCAGGTGCCGGTGGACGGCGGTCGACTGGCGCAGCCAGACGTGTTCTGCCCAGCACGAGACCGCGGCCATCAGGCTGGGGATCGCGGGGCTGTTGCGGTCCAGACGGGAGAAGTCGAACGTGAGGATGGGAAGGTCTGTGGGCGGCAGGGTCGCGTCCTGGCCGTCGAAGAGACCGCGGAGCGAGCCTTCGGTGTAGCGGGACAGCCCGATCGCCACACCCTCTCCCCACTCGGCGAGCTTGGTGGCCGGCCACCTGCCGTCCTCGGGCCGCACCAGGGCATCGACCAGACCGGTCAGGTTGGTCGCCTTGGGGTGATTGAGGGCGTGCTGGAGGGCGTGGGTGGACTGGTAGGTGAGTGCGCCGGGCTCGACAGCGGCGATCAGCGAGCGGATCAGCTGCTCCCGTACTTCGGACGGCAGCTGGGTGCTGCAGGGGTTCAGGGTGAAGGAGCCGGCCTCGATGACCCGGCCTCCGAGCGAGTGGGTGAGTGCTCCCCACTCTCCGGTGTTGTCCTCTCCGAAGCTGTCGATGACGACGGCCTGGTGGTCGTGGTGGAGGATTTCGCGGCGCATCCGGATCTTGTCGGTGGTCGACTTGCCTGACCCGAGGCCCCCGAGGGCGAGGCAGTAGGTGGAGGGCAGGATCGAGTCCTCGGTGAGGACCGGGGAGAGGTGGAAGGGGCGTCCGTCCAGCAGGGACTTGCCGATCGGGATTCCGGGGAAGCGGGTGCTGGAGGCGACGAGGGGCGCGGTGATCGCGGCGTGGCTGGAGGGCAGTCGAATCATCAGAGGATCGCCCCTTTCCTGGTGGAGGCTCCGTGGGCAGTGGTCATCACATGGGCCCGGTGCTGCTGGCCCGGGAGCCAGTCGAGGCGGATCCGGTGGCGGTCGGCGGTCAGTGCGGTCTGCCAGCGGGCGTCGTTGACGGCCTCGGGGCTGTCGCCCCATACCGTCAGATACGCGTCGAGGTCCACCAGGGCATCGCCCTGGACGAGCGCGCCATGTGTTGTACGGGCGGCGATGCCCTGCGCATCAGCCTTGACCTCGTCGGTGGTGAACGCCCCGCCGGCGGCGGTCTGCCACTTCGCGGAGCGGCGTGACTGGGCCGCCGGGAGGGGCCGGTACAGAACGGCCAGGGAGCGGTCGGCGTCGTGGCCCAGGAGCAGCTTGGGCATGAGGTCACCGTCGGCTTCCTCGGGCCATCCGGTGATGCGTGCAGTCGCCGCGTAGCGGCCGTCCTCCAGCGCCGCCCAATGCGGCCCGCGCTCGACGACGGCAGGAATCGGCTCCGGTTCTACCGGTGTCAGCTTGCCCATGGTGGCGAACTCGCCTTCCAGCGTGTCGATGACCCGTGTGGGATAGCCGACCAGGCCCTTGGGGACGTGGACGGAAATCGTCTGGGTGTGGGCGGTGTAGTCGCCGACGGTGGCGTGGTGGGTGACGTGGACCTGGATCCCGGCGGCGCGGGCCTGCCCGCCGGCGAACGTCAACGCCCGCGAGAACGCGTCGTGGAACGCGGCGCGTTGGTGCGCGTCCTGCATGGTGCCGTGCCCGGGGTACAGCGCCCACGTCCTGGTCGCTCCGGTGCCGGGCATCACGCTGGCGGGTGCGGTGCGCTCGCGCAGGTGCCGGTAGCCGACAGTCGCCCATCGGGCGATCGAGCGGGGCCCCGGCGCAAGGTTGAGCAGCGCCGCGGCCGCGCCCACCGTGCCGAACGTCCAGGCGGGCGGTGGGGTGATCAGTGCCGACATCAGGACGGCGCTTCCTGCCCCGGCGTTGAGCTTCGTCAGCAGGGTCTCTGCGGGGCTCAGGCCGCGTTGCAGGGCGGGAATGCGGTAGCCGGGAGTCAGGGAGTACACGGGTTCCTCTTCCATGAAGTCTGGGCCAGGTAAGGGCCCTGGCCCCGGCGTACGCTCCGCGCCGTGTCGGGCGGGAGGCCGTACGCCGGGGCCAAGGGGCTGCTGCTGGCTTGCTACGGATTGGGCGGCCGGACCGGCGCCGGAGCTGCCGGAGCCTGCCTCCGGACGGCCGGACCGGGCCCCTGTGCCGGTCCCGGTGTCCGCGGACCGGGGGCTTGTGCGGCAGCAGCCCGGGCCGCTCTGCGCGCCTCGATGAGCTGCTGGTTGCGCGGCGCTTCCCGCTGGGTTTTGTCGATGGCGGACTGGGTGGTCAGCCGTGCGGACCGCTGCTTCTGGTTGATCCCGTAGGCGGCGAAGAGGACACCGCGGTCCTGGTGCGCGGCGCGGCCCGGGGTGTTAACGGTGCGGGGCATCCGCGGGTTGTTCTCCTGCTCGTAGAAGTCCGGGGACCCGGCCCGGACAACCGCCCGCGCCAGCGGGTTGGTCGTCCGGCTCTCCACGAAGCCGCGTGCGGCGCCTGCGATCTTGGGACCGAAGTACGGGATCCCGTGGAAAATCATCCGCAGCATCAACGCGTCCGCCGCGACCAGGAGCGCGGCGTCCATCACGAGCGAGCCCTTGACCATCTGGACGAACGGGCTGATCAGCAGCAGGGCGAACGGGGCGAACATCAGCCCCAGGAGGCGCATCGCCCACGCGCGGACTGCGGACGTGTCGCCGCCACGGGCCATCGAGGCCAGGACCAGTGGTGCCATGAGCACGAACGCGAGGATGCCGAGCTGGCGGGTCATGAACACCAGCGCCGCGAACGCCAACGCGACGACCAGCGCGGAGATGATCAGGATCGCTACGGGATTTCCCCCCTTGTCCAGGTCCTTGCTGATGGTTTTGAGGAGGGTCGACTGGTCGCTGTCGAACGCGGTCGTGAACGCGGAGCTCACGGCCCGGTTCAACAACATGACCACCCCTGGGACGGATGCCATGCCGGCGACGGCGGCCAGCGTCCATCCCGTGGATGCGCCGAGCTGCTTGAGGCGGGGTGCGCCCTGCCAGGCGGTCAGGGCGCACACGACGATCACGCAGATCAAAATGGCGACGGCCAGATGCTGGCCGAGCCACAAGAACTGCGCGTACACCGGATTGTCGGGCTTCTCCGGCGCCCACCCTCTCTTGGGGGCGAGCAGCCCATGAAGCGTTTTGATCAGGGTTTCGGCGAGGTCTTTGACGTGCTCGGAGGCCCCTTGGGTGATCCCGCCGCCACCATCGGAGGACCCGCCTTTCTCGGGTTCCCAGTCGTTCTCGCACATCTTCTTGGCGATGCCCTTGATCAGGGCGCAAGGGTCTTTGTCGGGCATGGTCAGCCCTTCGCGTTCGTCACGGTCGAGAACAGGGTGTCGCCGTAGAGCGCGAGGATCACAGCGACGAACAGCGTGCCCAGCGCCATCGACCCCTTCTGCAGGGCGCCCTTGGGGTCGTTGGACAGCTGGAGCAGCATGCGAATCGCGATGATCGCGATCACAGCGGCAATGCCCTTGGTGACCAGCCCACCGCCGGTGAGGCCGATCGTGTCGAAGAAGTTCTTGAAGCCGCCGGACAGGTCGGTTCCCTTGGCGAGGAAAATGAGCTTGCTCATGGGTCAGATCTCCTTGTTCGCGTGACGTACAGGGCGTGCGATCGCATACAGGTCGGACATTGAATCGATGGGAGAAAAGCGAACCGACGTGCCGGGTTTGGGGGCCTCGATCATGTAGCCGCCTCCCACGTAAATTGCAACGTGGTGAATGCTGGTGGGGCTGCTCCCGTAGAAGAGGAGGTCACCGGGGCGCTTCTGTCCGGGCTTCACCGGTTGTGAGGCGGCATATTGCTGCGCCGCCGTGCGAGGCAGGGTGATTCCGGCCTTCGCGTAGGCATAGAGCGTGAGCCCGGAACAGTCGAAACCCTTGACGCCCTTTCCGGAACTCCCGTTGGGGGAGCAGCACGACCCGGTACTGGGGCCACTTGCATTGCCACCGCCCCACGAATACGGGGTTCCGAGCTTTCCACTTGCCGCATTGATGGCGGTTGCCGCCTGTTCGGTGGTCGTCATCTTCCCGCCGGACGGAACATCGGCGAGGGCACTGATGGACCGGACGTAGTTCTGTGTCTCCTTGTACGGAGGGACGCCGCCGTATTTGTGGACGGCGCCGCTTCCGGCGTTGTAGGCGGCAAGCATGTTGTTCTGCTTGTTACCGGGAACGTCGCCCACGTCCTGGGCTATGTCGCACAGGTACTTGGCTGCTGACGGGATGGCATCCTCGGGATCCCACACATCACGCTTGCCGTCCGAGTTGCCGTCGATTCCGTGGGTCTCCCACGTGGACGGCATGAACTGCGCGATGCCCTGCGCGCCGACCGGTGAGGACGCTTTCGGATTGAAGCCGGATTCCTGGGTGAGAAGCGCGGCAAGCAGATTCGGTGTGACCTCGGGGCAGGTGGTTCCCGCGTCCTCGATCAGGTTTTTGTAATCGGTGGGAACGGCCAGGCTGAGCGCCGCCCCTAACGGGCCGTCGCCGGCGCCCTGCACGAGCGCGGCCACGACCACGGCCGCGGTCGCTCCTACGCCGATCGTGACCGCTGCAGAGGGTCTCAAGAGCCTTTTCCTTCCTTCCTACGGGTTTTCGGTGTTTTCGCAGGTCAGGACCGTCACCTGTGACCGCACCTGGACCGCACCTGGACCGCACCCGACCGTCACCCAGGACCGTCGGGTGACGGTCGGGTGCGGTCGGGGTGCGGTCAGGGTGCGGTGCCGGGTGACGGTCACGAACCGGACATAGCGGCGGCGGTAAGGTCGGCCAGGCGGTAGCCCCGCACGCCCTTCGCGCCTCTGTACGCCGGAACGCCCAGAAGCAGGTTCAACTTCTTTCCTGCCTCCACCGGATTGGTTTCCGCGATTCCGAGAGTCGGTGCCAGCTCAGGTGTGGGCATGAAGTCCACGCCCTTGTTCCGCATCAGGTCGATTGCCTGTTTCAGCGGAGATACCGGCGCAGCTTCCAACTTCTTCTGCTGCCGGTCGGCGACTTCGTCCACGACTTCCCACATGAATTCTTCCTCGAAGTCGAATCCTCGGAGGAGTGTGGAAGTACCGCCCGCGAACAGCACGCCCTGACCCTTGATGTCCGGGTTCAGGTGCGTGGGGCTGATCGGGGCGGCTGTGTCGAAGTACGAGTCGCCGAGGGTGACTTTCGCGGTTCCCGCCGATTCCACGTACATGCACATCCGGTACTGGAACTGGTTGCGAACTTTCACCGGGACAGCGTCCTTGTCGGGGCGCTGCGTGAGCATGATGACGGAGATTCCGGATTCGAGGGACTTGGCCACGAGCTTGCGGGCCTTTTCCTCGATGCGTGCCGCGTGTTCCTTTCCCTTCGGAGTTCCGTCGTCGGCGAAGAAGTCGGCCACCTCGTCCACGATGAAGATGACCGGCCTGAATTTCGGTTCGGGCTGCCGGTTCCTCTTCGCTTCCTGCTTTTCCTTGTACCGGGCTTCGACGCGGGGATAAAGCTCGTCCACCATGCTTTCGAAGACGGCCGGTTGGTCGGACGCTTCGTAACGCACGCATGCCTTTTCGAACGTGATCAGCCCGCAGATTTTCCCGTCGAGCAGGTACAGGTCGAAGTCGCCGTAGGCGATGAGCAGGCAGGTGATGATCCCGTTGACCAGGGTCGTCTTGCCCATCTGCGTCATGCCGCCGATGAGCATGGATGCCTTGTCGAAGGTCGGCACGCCCGCAAGTTGGCCGGTCACGTCGTGACCGATCGGGACACCCGCGAACGTCTCGATCTCGCGCCGGGTGGGCGCCGGGAACGTCTGCGCGAACGGGGCCTGGTCCAGCATGAGCAGATGGACGCGGCGTTCGTTGTCCCGGCTGCGCTCCAGCTTGACGTGCAGCCGGCTGACGCCGAACCAGCCCGCCACGTTCTCAAGCCGCTTCTCCACGTCCTGATAGGTGCGGGTCTTGGGCAGCAGGAAGTTGTACCGCTTGCCCGTGGACACCGGCTCGACGTCGACCTCGTCGGCCCGGATCACCTCGGCCTTGTCGATGACACCGGCCGTGATGAGCGCCTCTGTCAGCTCCGGATGCGCGGGAGGGGCCTCTACGGCCGTCTCCGGCACGCCCGCGGCCTGCCCGGGCGCTTCCTGCTTCAGCGCGGTTGCGGGCTGCGTCTCGCCTGTCACCAGCCGCCGCAGGGTGCCTCTGAGCTTCCAGGCCCCGTAGCCGAGCCCGACCAGCACCCCCACAACCAGGACCATGGTGGCCGGCCACGACAGGCCCAGCTTGTCCTTGATGGCCGCGAGGATGCCGAACACGATGGCCAGACCGCCGATCGCGCCGGCCAACTGCCCGTACATTTCCTCGCTGTTGGGCTTGTGCTGCTGTTTCTTTCCCATATCCCACCCCGTTTTCATGTCACCTGAAAGGTGAACTGGCGAGCGTAACTCGCGGCTCTGACAATTCCGTTCGGGCTTTTCGCGGTGCTTTCGCGGTGCTTTTTCGGGTCTGCTTTCCGGGTCTGCGATGTATCGCTCTCGCTCGCCGGGTCACTCACCGGTCTGCACCGCTCGACTGCGTTGTTTTTCCGGCAGTCGCGACACAGCCCAGCCAGTTCGAACCGGCTGGGCTGCATCGGTGGTGCCGGACAGATGTTCAGTGGCTGCGGGTCAGGCGCCCGCGTCCTCGGGCTCCTCCTCCTCGGCCTGCTCGACGCCCCCGTCCGTGTCGGCCTGGGGGCCGGCGGCCTTTTCCTTCGCCATCAGCGCGGCCCAGGCGCGGCGCAGCCGTTCCTCGGAGCCGATGTAGCCGTCCGCGCGCAGGGTGTCGCGGGCCTGGCGGTAGGACTGCGGCGGGTCATCGACGTACCGCAGGTGGCGCAGCAGGACGTCCACCTGACCGTCGGTCAGTGGCTCGTCGGGCTGGGGGACCGGCACACCCGCGACGGCCGCGAGGTCCGCGAGGGCGGCGGCCCGTGCCGCCCGCTGTGCCGGTGTGCCGCCCGGCGTGCCGGGCAGTGTGCCGGACGGTGTGCCGGATTCGGTCGGCAGGCCGTTGACCTGCGTGCCTGTGGTGTGCCGGGTGAGGGCGGGCGTGCCGGATCCGGCACGCTCCACCGTGCCGGGCAGCGCGGGCGCGGTCGGCTCCCAGTTCTCCAGTTCCGGCAGCCGGATCGCTGCGACCGACGCGGGAAGGGGCTTTTCCGCGATGGTCTTCTCGGTCGCCTCGGCCTGCCCGTGGAGCTGCTGAGTCATGTCCTGCTGCGCCTTGAGGACCGACACGCGGTACTTCGTTTCGGCTGCTGCGACCTGCGTCTCCAGCGTGGTGGCGAGCTCCAGCAGCTCGATACGGTGCGCGGCTTCCGCCTCCATCTCCTCCAGGCGGTCCGCCACCGTCTGCCGCTTGGTGGCGAGGTCCTGCCGCGTCTTGTCGGACACCGGCCGCCCGAGCGAGGGCAGCGTCCACCACCACGCACCCTTGGTCGCGATGATCGCGACCGGGGTGATGACCACGGCCAGGTCGAGCGGTGCGCCGTCCCGGGCGGCCAGGATCAGGTGAGCCGTGGGGATGGCCGCGTTGATGAGCGTGAGTGCCAGCCCGGCGTGCTGAACCCTCTGGGCGCGGCGGCGGTTGTTGCCGGCCAGGATCTCCGTCGCCTGGAAGACGACCCACAGGGCGTCCAGGGCACCGACCGTGGGCACGGCCCACACCCCGAAGCGGGGCTCGAGAATGTCGTAGGTCACGGCCACCGACAAGATGGCCACAGCCAGGGTGATCACGCACAGGGCGGCAAGGACCATCCCACGCGGCTGCTGCAAACGTTCCGGCATTTTCATGTCTGTGCTCCTCACAGGGATTCGGGGTCAGCGCCTGCGCAGGCGCTGGTTGTAGGCGTCCTGCAGGCGGCCAAACCGCTCGAACAACTGGGCCCCGGCCGGGCAGTACTGGTTGTCCTGGCAGGGGCGGCAGGTGTTCAGGTGGGTGCGCCAGGTGGCGGTGGCCTGCATGTAGCGGGCGTGCAAGTCGTCAGGCACGACGGCCTGCCGAAGGGATGGTCATGAGGGGCGGTGCCTCTCGGTGCGCTGTGGTGCGGGGTGAATGTCGGTAACGCGGTGGCCGGCATCCCACGCCGTCGCGGCCGCCGTGGCGGCGGCCGCGAGCAAGGCGAGGGTGAGCGGGTGGGCCAAGCCGCGTGCGGTAATGGCCCGCACCGCCCCGTGCTGGGCGATGCGGGCCAGGCGTATCGGCGGGTGCAGGGTGTCAGCCGTCCTCGCCGGTACTGATGGATCCGGTACCGCTGCAGGCGGTGCAGGTCTGCATCTCGACGCCCTGGTAGAGAGTGCCGTCCGCACCGGCGTGACTGACGGTCACCATCCGCTGGCCCGAGCCGCAACACGGGCTACAAGGAGAGCTCGCCATCAGGCCACCGCCCCGGCTCCGGCCTGCGCGCCGACCGGAGCCGGGGCGAAGCCGCCGCAGCGGCACGTCCAGTACCCACACAGGGGGCATGCGTCATCTGCCGCCCGGAAGGTGAGCGGGCGGGCCAGGCGCAGGACCGGCTGGCGGGTGTCGCCCGGCACCATCTCGGCGAGGGTGCGTCGGGCCCGGCGGCCAGCGGCCCAGGCGCGGGTGTCGCCGTCGGCCACCAGCTGCTGGACGAGCTGGTGGAACTGGTCGGTCTCGTCCAGTACGGACCGGCGTGCGTGCCGGACCTGGGTGGATGTCATCCTGTGCATGCGCATGTTGCCCTTCAAGAGAGGGTGAGCTGCGAAGACGAACCCCCCGGGCTTAGGCCCCCGGGGGGTTCGTCGTACGTGGGGCCCTGCTGGCCCCCCGCGTGTCGCCGTCCCACACCAGAGGTGCGGGACGGCGGCCACGGGTAGCGCAGGGCTACAGATTGAGCAGTGGCCTCTTCCGCCACGTGCGCTCGCCTTTTATGCAAGGAGGCGAAGTACCTTCGGTCCCGACGCGGGCTCGTCGCCGTCGGCTGGGACTGGATGCCGACGGGTCTGGGAGTGGTCGCGCGTCGTTCTTTTTCGTCGCGAGGGTGCCCACCCTCCGCATTGACCGCCGGTAATGAACACCTGGCCGTTCTGCTTCCTGGTCACAGCTGACGCTGCGCCCGGCGGTCTGCGCGTGGACTGCCACCACCAGCGGTGATGGCGCCTCGCGACGGGTTTCCACTCACCCCGGCCGGTGTGGTCACGGCCGGTACTGCGGTGGTGGATCACGCTGTTGAGTTCTCAAGCAACGGCCGCTTCCTTCGTACTCACCCCTGCGGGCTTTCCTCCGGGCGGTACATCGGGGACCGAGGGTCCGGCTCCCTCATCCGGCGCCGCCCGCAGGGGCGGTTCCGGGTGGGGGAGCCGGGTCCGAAGACCCGGCGGGTCAGGCTGCGAGCGGCAGTGGCTCGGCGGTCAGCGCAAAGGTGTCGGGGATCGGGCGGAGCATCTGCGCGCCGACGAAGAGGGCAGCGCCCATCAGCTCTTCTCGGATCCACTCGGCAATCGACGGCTCCAAAGCCTCGAGCAGCCGCTCGCGGACCCGCTCGGTGATGGAGGGGTCGGTGGCGACGATGTCCTCAGCCGCGTCCTGGCGGGCCTCGATCTCGGCTGCGACCTCGTCCCAAACCTTGGAGCTGGCACCCGTGGCCTCAAGGCGGGCCAACTCGCCTGGCGTGAGGCGCTCGTACATCTCCAACGGCGTACCGAACACAACGTCCAGGTCCAGGCCGGCGAACTCCGGAAGGTCCACCTCGATCGCGTCCAGCAGCTCCTGGGTCTCCGTGTCGAAGTACTCGGTCGCGAGACTGGCAGCGGGGCGGCGAGTGACGTCCATGGGTGGTGCTCCTTTCGGGTTGACGGGCTCATGCGATCCCGAGAAGTGGCAGGTGGGGGCTTTTGCCGACCGCCTCACCTTGTCGACATATATAACTTAGCTGATACAGTTCGGGTCGTGTCAAGCGGTTCGTTGAGGAAGCTATGGAAGCTAGCTAAGTTGAGGGAGTCGATCTACGATGTCGCTCATGAGCAACGAGGCCGTTCAGCCGTACCAGCGAATCGTTCAGGAAGTCCGCGACGAGATCCGTTCGGGTCGGCTGACAGCCGGGGCGAAGCTGCCGAGTACGCGGGAGCTGGCTGACAAGTACGGGGTTGCGCCGGGCACCGTCCAACGGGCTCTTACCGAGCTGCGGACGGCTGGGCTGGTCTACTCCCATCAAGGGCGCGGTTCGTTCATCACTGACACGGCGAACGAGTCCAGCGAGGACTCGACTGCCCGCGCTCTCAAAGTCCTTGAGGAGCAGGTCGCAGACCTGGCCGCACGTCTCGAAAAGATCGAGAAGGGGCGCAATGACTGACATCCTTCCTCGCGTCTCGTTGCGCATGTTCGTCCCTCCCTGGCGTGTTCGGCTTCGTTAGCAAAGTTGTAGGCCCGGTTGGGGAGCGAGTTCTAGATCAGACGTGTATCCAGCCGCTGGATACACCGAGTGGAGACATGGAGGGGGCACCAAGTGGGGCAGCAGCCGAACGTGTTAACGCCGGAGCAGTCGGCCCTGCACCGCTTCGGCTACACGCTGCGAGAGCTCCGACAGGCTCGCCGTTTTTCCTTACGCACCTTGGCTGAGAAGGCCTTCATGTCGCACTCCAAGCTGCAGAAATGGGAGAACGGGGACCGTTCCCCGAAGGACCGAGCGGAAGTCGAACTGATCGACTCGCTGCTCCGCGCCGACGGCATCCTGATCGATCTGTGGGAGCGCATCGGTCTGGATGTATCCGTGCGCGGCCATGTATCCGTTTCGGTTCCCCATGTATCCGAAGCGTCGATGGGGCTGGCCACGGCCGCCTCTCAGCAGGCAGCGTCTGATCATGAGGGAATCTTTGTCCCCGCTCGTCTACGGGATGGATCGGTGGTTTTCGTGGCGCTCGATCGACGCGCAATGCTGCGTGGTGGGGTGGGAATCGGCGCAGCGGCTGCATTTGGCGTGGGGACGCCAACGGTCGCGGACTCCAACGTGGTGCCGGCCCTGGCGCGGCCCGCACGGTCTGCTGCCGCGTACAGCGATACCCCAGTGGAACACCTGCAGCGTGCTCGCCGACTGCTGATCGACAGCGACAACCTGCTCGGGCCCGGACAGGCACTCAAGTCCGTCCGCGAGCACATCGAGGTCATCAAGGAACTACGCCGGGACACGAAAGGCATTGACCGCCAGGCCCTGATGGAACTGCAGACGCAGTACGCCGAATTCGCCTCCTGGCTCTACCAGGATCTGGGGGATTTCGACAGCGCGCAGTTCTGGCTCGACAGGGCGTTCCAGTGGAGCCACACCGTCGGTGACTGCGATCTGACCTCGTACGTGATGGCGCGCAAGGCGCAGCTCGCTGGTGAGACCCGGGACCTGGTCGATGTTGTGGACCTCGCCGAAGCTGCGCAGCGCATGGCGCGGCCCCATAGTCGCCTCGCTGCAGTCGCACGAACCTACGAGTCATACGGCCACGCGCTGCGCGGCGAGTCGACCGACAGCGAGCGCGCGATCGACGACGTGCGCAACTCTCTCGATCGCGTATCCGGCGACACGACCCCCTGGGGTGTGTGGCTGAACGAGCAATACGTCGAAGTTCACCGCGCCCAGGGCCTGGAGGTGCTGGGCAAGCACGGGCAGGCAGCGGAGATCTTCACCAGCGCCATCAAGGCGCTCCCCGAGGGCTACCACCGCGACCGAGGCGTCTACCTCGCGCGGGCCGCCGTCGCGCACGCTGGTGCTGGCGTCCCGGACGAAGCCGCCACGGTCGGCCTCCAGGCGCTGACAGTCGCGAACGACACCGGCTCCGGTCGGATCATTCGCGAGCTCGCTCGCCTGGACAAGGCGCTGGTCCCTTGGCAGCGACAGCCCGAGGTCGCCAACTTCCGCGCCCACTTCGACGCCGTACTCGCCCACGAATCCTGAGCAGAAACGGTCCACACCACCGATGACCACGCGTCCGTACGTCATCCTCTCCGCCGCCATGTCGGTCGACGGCTACCTCGATGACACCAGTCCCGATCGTCTGCGTCTGTCCAACGCCCCCGACTTCGACCGCGTGGACCAGGTCCGCGCGGAGTCCGACGCCATCCTGATCGGCGCGAACACCATGCGCCGGGACAACCCGCGCCTGCTGGTGAACAGCGACGAGCGACGAGCTCAGCGCGTCGCCGATGGCAAGTCGGAGTACCCGTTGAAGGTGACCGTCACCGCGACCGGTGACCTGTCCGCCGACCTCAACTTCTGGCATCACGGCGGTCAGAAGCTCGTGGTCACCGTGGACAGCGCGGTGGAGAAGGTGCGCACCACGTTGGGGGACCTAGCCGACGTGGTCAGCGTCGGCCCCGAACTCGACTGGGGCCTGGTCCTCGATGAGCTCGGCCACCGCGGCGTGGGCCGGCTCATGGTGGAAGGCGGCGGCACGATCCACACCCAGCTCATGTCGCAGAACCTTGCCGACGAGGTCCACCTCGCCATCGCCCCACTGCTCGTGGGCCAACCCGAGGCCGCACGCTTCCTCGGTGCCGCCGACTACCCGGGCGGATCGACTACCCGGATGAAGGTGCTGGAGATTCGCGCGATCGACGACGTCGTGCTGGTTCGCTACGCCCCGAAGGAGCGCGGCTGATGTACGTGCCTGACCGAGACCAGGACCTGCGCTGGATACAGCGTGCGATCGACCTCGCCGCGCTGTGCCCTCCGGCCGCCGGCGCCTACTCGGTCGGCGCGGTCATCGTGGGCGAGGACGGCGCCGAGCTGGCGACCGGCTACTCCCGTGCGACTGGCCCCCACGAGCACGCGGAAGAGGTTGCCCTCTCTCAGCTCCCCCAGGATGACCCGCGCCTCGCGGGGGCCACGATCTACAGCACGTTGGAGCCCTGCTCCCAGCGACACTCGCCGCGTACCCCGTGCGCTCAGCGGATCCTTACGGCTGGCATCCCTCGCGTTGTCATCGCCTGGCGTGAGCCCTCGTTGTTCGTAGACGACTGCGTCGGCTACGAACAGATGGTGGAGGCCGGAGTGACCGTGAACGAACTGCCCGAGCTCGCCGCAGCCGCAAAGGAGGCCAACTCTCATCTGCCAGGCATGGGTTAGGAGCAACGATGGAGCAGGTCTACGTTCAGCGGAGGGTGGGGAGTCGGGTGGAGCCGGTCGGTATCTCGCACGGCAACACGCTCGTTCTCGATACCGAAGCCCGCCGGAGCAGTGTATGTTTTGGGGAATGTTTCCCTACGGTGGAGGTTCTAATGTCCGATCCGCTGAGGCGAATTGACGCCCTGGTGGAGGAGGACACCCTCCCCACACCCCAGGTCCGGCAGCAGCTCCGGCTCGCCGCCGGCCTCACCCAGACCGAAGTTGCCGACGCTATCGGCGTCAAGCGCCTCGCGGTCGCACGGTGGGAAGCCGGGCTCGCCCAGCCTCACCGCGGGAACCGTCGCGCGTACGCGCATCTCCTCCGACGGCTGGCCGCGAAACATCCGGACGCCGCCATCGAGGAGGTGCCGGATGAGGAGTGACCTCTCGGTCCCGGCCGTATTCGGGTTCGCCGACGCCATCTTCGAATTCGAGGAGGTCTGGGTGACCTAGTGGCCACAGGCCGCGCGCGCCAAGATGTGGACTGGCGTCCACTGTGGCCCCTCGCGCCCGTAAAAGACCGAAGCCGCCCCCTCCTGGCAGGGAGGGAACGGCTCCTCAAGTCGACTCGCAGGCCTTCCAAGCTCTGAGTCGTGTCCGGTGAGGTGACCTCGCCGGGGGTGATGCCCGTGGACCTTCCGGTCCGCGTGGTCACCTGTACCCAGAATAAGCGGACCGCCTCGCGGGACGCCACCACCTGGGTCACCTGTCAGGTCACATCCGCTGGTCACGGCTCCCCTATCAGGGGAGACCCACCACATGCACCGCCAGCTCCACCCCCGCCGCCGGCCCCCCGCCGCGGCCCCGGGTACTTTTTCCGGCTGGGCTGTCACACCGACGCCCGGACCGACACCTGTAGCAGGCGTGACGCCTACTTCTGTTATCGCCGCCCAGGTCGCGCCCGGCTGCTTCCCGCCTGACGGGACGCACATCAAGATTTCTGTCCGCCCAGCGGGAGGGACCGCCCTTTCTTGGACTGGGCGGCCGCTGTCCACAGGCCGCCCGGTCCAAGGTCGCCAGATGACCACGCTTCTGCGTTACCGCGCCTTCTTCGCCGCCACCCGCCTGAGTGTCGAGCCGGAGGTGGCCCGGTGATTCAGCACATGAACTTGGTGTTCCAGGCCAGCGGCCTGTCCGTGGGGGAGGGTGCGTTCCTGATGGCGTGCGCCAACCACACCGACGACAAGGGCTACGTGATCGCGCACATGCAGCAGCTCGCGGACGAGGCGCACATGAAGCTGCGGGCCGCTCAGACCAACCGGGCACGGCTGGAGAAGCGCAAGCTGCTGAAGGCGGGGGCGCGGTTCAGCCCGAAGAACAACGCGCAGATCGCCAACCTGTTCCGGATCAATCTGGACCTGCTGGCGAGCATGCAGCGGCAGCGTAAGGACTACGGCCCGACCCTCATCGAGGAACTCACCTTCGATGACCCGTCTCAGGAAAACCCCAGCTCAGACCCCCATGCAGATTTTGCACCCCCCCCTGCATTTCCTGCACCCCCCCCTGCATTTTCTGCGGGGGCTGGGGGTGCAGAATCTGCACCCCTTCTCCTTCCTTCTTCTCTTCCCTCTTCTCTCTCAGGTCCCGCCGGTCTTTCCGGTGACGGGTCGCGGCAAGACGAGAGAGAGGCGGCTGCGCCGGAGGACAAGCCCGTCGCTGCGGTTGCGGCTGCGGGTGATGTGCCGGCCCCTCGTGGCGACGACGGCGAGCAGACTGCTGAGGCCGACGTGGTGGAGATGCTCGTGGGACTGCCGGGCGAGGTGTCCAAGGCAGCGGCCCGGCGGCTGGTGTCGCTGGTGCTGGCTGCACTGGGTGAGGGATGGACACTGGTGGCGCTGCGGGCCCATCTGGCCCGCCTGTGCGACCCGCAGCGGGTGCGCTACGCCCCGGCGGTCTACGAGAAGCACTTGCGGGAGCTCCCGGCCCCGCCTTCCGGTACAGGGCCGCGCGGTGCCGCTGCGGACATGTGCGAGCAGCATCCGGTGTTCCCCGCGGGTGACTGCACGCCGTGCCGCCTGGCCCAGATGAAGGCCCGCCGGGGCGACGTCGACGGTGGCTCGGGGCCGCTTCCGCTCGATGTCAGTGCCGTGCTGGACCGAGTGCGTGCGGGTCTGGCCGGCGGGGGTGGGCAGCGGTGACCACGACGACACCGGACGAGACCACTCTGGACGCTTTCCCCCGGCAGGGCGGCGGCGTGCCAGCGCAGGCCCTGGAGGCGGAAATGTCCGTCCTCGGATCGATGCTCCTGGACAAGGACGCGATCGCGGACGTCATCGACTGCCCGATGAAGGCCCGGGACTACTACCGGTCGGCCCACGAGATGATCCACGCGGCGATCCTGGACGTGGCCGCCAAGGGCGAACCGGCCGACCCGATCACGGTGGCCGCCGAACTGGTCAAGCGCGGCGAGCTCGCGAAGGTGGGCGGGGCCCCGTACCTGCACACCCTGGTGCAGTCCGTGCCCACCGTGGCGAGCGCGACGTACTACGCGGAAATCGTCCACGAACAAGCCGTGCTGCGGCGCCTGACCAAGGCCGGCCGCGAGATCACCCAGCTCGCAGCAGACGGCGCGGGCGACCTCGCCGACATCCGGTCGGCCGCCGAAGCCAAGCTCCTGGACGCGCTCGCCGGCCCCGACCAGACCACCGGCTACGCCCCGGTCAGCGAGGACGTAGCCCCGTTCTGGGACGCGCTCGACCACCGCATGCGCCACGGAACCGGTGTCGCGCTGACCGGCGTCCCGACCGGCCTGGACGACTTCGACCTCCTGACCGGAGGCCTCCAGCCCCGACAGCTCATCGTGATCGGCGCCCGGCCCGCCATGGGCAAGTCCACCCTGGCCCTGGACTTCGCCCGGCACGCCGCGATCGTCCACGGCAAGACCGCCGCGTTCTTCTCCCTGGAGATGGGCCGGGAGGAGATCAGCCAGCGCCTGTTCTCCGCAGAGGCCCGCGTCGCGCTGCATCACATCCGCAGCGGAAGCGTGACCCCCGAAGACCTGGCCCGCCTGGAGGCGCGCACGCAGGCCGTCAGCGCCGCGCCGCTGATCGTGGACGACTCCCCGGAACTGTCGCTGATGGAGATCCGCTCCCGCGCACGGCGCATCAAACAGTCCCAAGGCCTTGACCTGCTGGTGATCGATTACCTCCAGCTGATGGAATCCGGATCCACCCGCCGTGCCGAGAGCCGCCAGCAGGAGGTCTCGGACATGTCCCGCAGGCTCAAGCTCCTGGCCAAGGAACTGAACGTGCCCGTGATCGCCCTCTCCCAGCTCAACCGCGGCCCCGAACAGCGCACCGAGAAGAAGCCGGTCCTCTCCGACCTGCGGGAGTCCGGCTCCATCGAACAGGACGCGGACATGGTGATCCTGCTGCACCGCGAGGACGCCTACGACAAGGACTCCCCGCGCGCGGGCGAGGCGGACCTGATCGTGGCCAAACACCGCAACGGCCCGACAACGACGATCACCGTGGCGTTCCAAGGCCACTACTCACGCTTCGTCGACATGGCCAAGACGTGATCCACCGCCCACGCGCCCGCCAAACCCCCTGAGAGCGCCGCTCGCTGACGATCTGCCACTTCGGAGTCCATCCGGTCGTCCGGGGTGGAGATCGGCGCTCAGCGCCCTGTACAGACGATCAACGACAGGAGTATCCCCGTGGGCATCATCGGCGACAGCCTGAACAGGGCAGCCGCAGCGACGTTCACCCGCTCCATCCCCGCCTCGGCCGGCGCCCAGATCCGGTTCCTCGTCAAGCACGAGAAGGGCTCCACCCGCACCGTGGCACAGCGCCTGGGCGTCTCGCAGCGCACCGTGGAGCGTTACCTCACCGGGCAGATCAAGAAGCCCCGCCCGGACCTCGCGGCGAAGCTCGCGGCCGAGGTGCGCAGGGACTGGCAGCCGATGGTGCGCAGGCGCGCGCGGAAGCAGGCGGCGACCGCGACCGGCATCACGGTCGAGACGCGGGCCCGTTTCGGGTTCACCGCAGCCCCCGGAACGACGGACGACGGACGCATCCGGCTCATTACCCAGCACCTTCCGCCCGTTTATGCCGACCGTCTTTTCACCGCGCAGGAGGCCCGTGCCGGTGAACAGGAATTGCAGAACATTGTTGCCGAGGGATTGCAGGAGGTGTATTTCAAGGACGGCGGCCGACGCGCGAACGACCTCCTCGTGGAATTCACCGACATCGATTACCTCGACACCGACTATGCCTGACCCGGAGCACCGGCTACCGCCGCCGCGCCCCGTCCTGCGACAATCAACGAGCCGTTCGCGGCCTGTCCCACCTGAACGGAGCTCCGGTGTCTGAAGACCCGATCTACGAAAGCCCTGACGCGCAGCTTGCCCGCCGGGTCGCGGCGCTGGAGCGCCTCGCGGAGACCCAGGACATCCTGGACCGCACCGAAGCGCTGGCCGTACGACAGCGCCAGCAGGTCGAGCAGTCCCGTACCCAGCTGCTGGAGAAGCTCTCCCGCGTCCAGGACGACCACAGCGCCCAGCTGGACCAGCACGGCGAGATGCTGACCGAGATCCTGACCATCCTCCGCAGCATGAACCGCCCCGCCCAGTGACCGAGGCTGCCGTCGTCCAGGGCCAGGCCTGCGCCGCGAGGTCCGCGACAAGTTCACCGCGGTGAACACCCGGCTGGACACCCTGGGCGGCGAGGTCAGTCACGGGTCCGGTGGGGCGCCGCTCGGGCGGGACTGCCCAGCCCGCCTCTTTCCCGGTGCCGTGGGCGGCCCGGTGTCGGGGGTCCCGCAGCCGGGACATACGACCAGGCCGCGGCCCTGGGGAGCGATGAGAGTTCCCCAGTCTTTGCAGCGCTGACAGGTGAAGGCGCGATCGGTCCTCGGCTCAGGAGTGTCGTGGTGACGTGCATCACTCATACAGACAGACTAAACAAATCGTTTATATCGGTTCATTTCGGCCCGGTGTGTCGGGTCTCGCGGGCTTGCTTTGGGAGCGCGTGGCCTTCCGCCGCCTCGCTACGCGGTTGACGTCAGCCAAGCGCCTTCCACCTTTTACCGGGACGGCCGAACTGCCTTCCACCTTTTTGGGTTTCCCTGATTTCCCGGAGGGTGGTCCGGTCTGCTTCCGCAATTTGTAGGCTGGGTCCGCGAAGGCCGTCGCGGAGGCGCTGTATGCCGCGCTCAACCGGGGTGCACTCCGGTCTGGGCCCGATCGTCTACCAGGATTGACCGTCCTCGTAGGAGACTCGGACCATCGACTTGGAGGAGCACGCCGTGAGCGCCCAGCCTGAACATCCGGCAGACCCCAGGGTCCGCCCGATCCCGCACACCATCGATGCCGTGGCCGGCGCCCTGACGGGTGCCAAGCGCATGGCGTTCTACGCCGAGATCGGCCAGGCCGAGGAGGGCGAGCACATCAACGCTGTCCTGCGGAAGTGGTGGATGGAGGCCATGTTCGACAGCCGGCCCGGCCGCGGGCAGCGTCTCGCCGACGCGGACGCGCGACGCGGACTCGTCTCTCTGCCCGATCTGGCCGGGGAGTGAGCGACTCGGGGCGCGGCTGGACCGTGTTCTGCAACGAGGATGCGGCGAATGTCCTGGAGGCGATGCGGGTCGGCGGCCACACGGAGCTGCATGACCAGGTCGTGCTGTTCCTGCGGGCGCTCGCCATCGAGGCCGGCGCCGCCGCCGACGCAGGCAAACCGCTGCCCGGCCTCCCGATGGGCGACGGCCGGTACAACGTCGACGTCCCCCAGCTGCCAATCCTGATCAGCTACACCCCCTACCCCGGGATGCGCGAGTTCCGCGTCACGGATCTCCTCTGGCTCGGCTGACCAGACACCGCACACAGAATCGACCCCCGGCAGGGAAAATGCCGGGGATCGATTCATCTCCCCGGTGGGATATCAAGACCGCGCACCACAGCGTCAACGGCTTCAACCTGATGAGGTCGAAGCGCAATCTTTTCTGTGCTCGTCATATCCGTACTCCAGAATTCACGAGAGGGGTGGCAAGTCCTGACGGAGGGGGTAGCAGTTCCCTCGGGATGCTACACACGCATCACGTGATGCATCATCGCGATGATGTGCGGGCATCACTGTAGCGCAACAGGGTCCAGAGGGAGGGGTTTTCGGGTAAGCTCGTGCGTATGCTGAGTGTTCTTCAGGAAGTGAGAGGTCATCACACACTGGATGGAGCGAAGCGGAGTCCGGTGTGCCCCATCCGGCGGGGCCGGCCTCCCTTCGGGGGTGACGTCACGTCACGGGGTGGGGGTGGCCGTTTCTTCGGGATGCTACACAGACCTGCACTGATGCACCCGCGCCTGGTAGCCAGCCGTTCCGGCTTGCCGGAACCAGGGCGGGGGAGCGAAGCGGACACGCCCCGTCTGTCAGGAATTTAAGCGAAGCGTAATTCCAATTCCCGTGCGAAGCACGGGAATTACGGTGTGAAACACCGTCAATGAATTGTGAAACAATTCGTCACATGGTGCGAAGCGCCATGTTTCGCTTGCACAGCGCGCAGCGCTGTGGTACCCGCTCCGCGGGG
>NZ_JBITCU010000048.1:0-39262 GCF_044453545.1 Streptomyces sp. NPDC051664
CAGACTCTTTCGTGTCCGATTCCCGGTCGAAGCGGGTTCCGCTTTCCAGGTTCTCGCTTTCGCGTTTCCCTTTCCGGCGAGTCCGACTCTATCAGGCCTTTTCCGTCTCCCTTGACCAGCCCTGCAGGCATGCAGAAGCTGAATCCGAGTTAGGGTTTGGGCTTAATAGTCGCCGCCGGCCCCCGACACAATGTCGCACTGGGGCCAGGCAGGAGTACGACAGTACAGGCCACTGGGAGTCGAGGCAAATCGTTTCCGGTGCCCCCCTAGGTCCGCGTACCCGTTGGACTCGGGCGGAACCGGGACTTCTTATGACTTACGCTGCTGAACAGTACGCCGTCCCCTGCAAACCGCGGCGGCCCCATTGAAGCTCCACCCTGGGAGGCTCCCTATGACCACTGTGACGTCCCCTCTTGAAGGACGTGCCATCGGACTCGCTGCGGTACCCGACCCGGTCTTCTCCGGTGCGATGGTCGGTCCCGGAACGGCCATCGACCCCGCGCGTGAGCCGTCGGAGGCCGTTTCGCCGGTGGACGGGGTCGTCGTCTCCCTTCACCCGCATGCCTTCGTCGTTGTGGACGAGCAAGGGCACGGGGTGCTGGTGCACCTCGGGATCGACACCGTTCAGCTCAATGGCGAGGGCTTCGAACTCCTCGTCAACAAGGGTGACACAGTCACGCGGGGCCAGAACATCGTGCGGTGGAACCCGGCCGCCGTGGAGGAGGCCGGCAAGTCGCCCATCTGCCCGATCGTCGCACTGGAAGCCACAGCGGACTCCCTGTCCGACGTCCGCGAGGACGGCGATGTCAAGGTTGGCGACACACTGTTCGATTGGCAGTGACACGTTCGGCGCAGTAGCAGCCGACTGGACATCCACCGCGGCGGCACGGATCGCCGCACAATCTGAGACGGGTGAAATGGAGACAACGCTGCGAGGCGTCGGCGTGAGCCACGGTGTGGCGATCGGCGAGGTACGGCACATGGGTACGGCTGTGCTCGAGCCGCCGGCCAAACGGATTCCCGCAGAGGAGGCCGAGCGCGAGCAGGGACGTGCTCGCCAGGCCGTGGACGCTGTTGCGGCCGACCTCAATGCCCGAGGTCATCTGGCCGGCGGCGAGGCGCAGGCGGTGCTCGAGGCTCAGGCCATGATGGCCCAGGACCCCGAACTCATGGCCGACGTGGATCGTCGCATCGCCGTCGGGAGCAGTGCCGAGCGTGCGGTGTACGACGCGTTTGCCGCGTACCGGGCTCTGCTGGCCGGCGCCGGGGAGTATCTGGCGGGACGGGTCGCGGACCTCGACGATGTGCGCAACCGGATCGTCGCGCGGCTGCTCGGTGTGCCGATGCCGGGTGTGCCGGACAGCGATGAGCCGTATGTGCTGATCGCGCGCGACCTGGCGCCTGCCGATACAGCGCTGCTCGACCCCGCTCTGGTGCTCGGATTTGTCACCGAAGAGGGCGGACCGACCAGTCACAGCGCGATTCTGGCGCGGGCGCTCGGTGTGCCGGCCGTGGTGGCTCTCCCCGGTGCCGGAGAGCTGGCCGAGGGCACAGTCATTGCAGTGGACGGCAGCACGGGCGAGATCTTCGTCGAGCCGAGCCAGGCGAAGCGCGCGGAGATGGAGAGCGCCGCCGCGGCCCGCAAGGCCGCGCTGTCCGCTTCGACCGGTCCGGGTGCGACGTCCGACGGTCACAAGGTGCCGCTCCTGGCCAATGTGGGCGGACCCGGCGATGTGCCGGCGGCGGTCGAGGCCGGTGCCGAGGGTGTGGGTCTCTTCCGCACCGAGTTCCTGTTCCTGGACGACAGCAAGCAGGCGCCGTCCGAGGAGAAGCAGGTCGCGGCGTACCGGGCGGTGCTGGAGGCGTTCCCCGAGGGACGCGTAGTGGTGCGGGTGCTGGACGCCGGTGCGGACAAGCCGCTCGACTTCCTGACGCCCGCGGACGAGCCGAACCCTGCGCTGGGTGTGCGTGGGCTTCGTGCCCTGCTGGACCACCCCGAGGTGCTGCGGACCCAGCTGACCGCGCTGGCGAAGGCGGCCGAGGGGCTGCCGGTCTATCTCGAGGTCATGGCGCCGATGGTGGCGGACCGTACGGACGCGAAGGCGTTCGCCGACGCGTGCCGGGTGGCCGGGCTGCAGGCGAAGTTCGGCGCGATGGTGGAGATTCCGTCCGCCGCTCTTCGGGCCCGCTCGATCCTGCAGGAGGTGGAGTTCCTGTCACTGGGCACCAATGACCTGGCGCAGTACACCTTCGCCGCCGACCGCCAGGTGGGTGCGGTGTCCCGGCTGCAGGATCCGTGGCAGCCCGCGCTGCTCGATCTGGTGGCGCTGTCGGCTGACGCTGCCAAGGCCGAGGGCAAGAGTTGCGGTGTCTGTGGTGAGGCTGCCGCCGATCCCCTGCTCGCCTGTGTGCTGACCGGTCTGGGTGTCACCTCCCTGTCGATGGGTGCCGCGTCCATTCCTTATGTCCGCGCCACGCTGGCGAAGTACACGCTCGCGCAGTGCGAGCGTGCCGCTGCCGCCGCGCGTGCGGCGGACTCCGCCGACGAGGCGCGGCTCGCGGCTCAGGCGGTGCTGTCGGGCGAGTAGTTCGCGCAGCTGGTTGTGAAGGGGCTTCCCGCCGGACATGGCGGGAAGCCCCTTCGGTGTGTCAGCGGTGGTCCTCCGGTTCGTCCGCGCCGATGTCGAGTCCCGCGCAGTACTCCACGCCGGACTCCGGGGAGACGGGATCACCGGTGTCCGCGTCGGTGCAGTAGGCGCTGAAGACCTCACCGGCGGTGAGCGGTACGAGGCTGCCGCGGGTCAGCCGCCAGCCGTGGACCCGGTCGGGGGTCCCGGGGCTGCTGGTACGGAGTACGAGTCCGCCGTGACTTCCGAGGGCGATGCCGACGGCGAGGACGGTGACGAACTCTGTTCCTTCGCCCGAATCGAGGAGGGCCGGGCCTGTCGTGCCGCGCTCGGTGTGCAGGACGGCGAGGAGCTGTTCGTTCTCCGTGGGAGTGCTGCAGACCAGGTGGTGCGTGCCCGGGCCCGCCGTCTCCAACGTGCGCATCAGGAGGTGGGATGCCCGGTCGAAGGCGGCGCGGCCGATGTCCTGCCCGCAGTCGGCGCATTCGCCGAGGTCGGCCAGGAGCGTCGTCGCGTACTCCCACGTGGCCTGCCGGACCGCTCGGCTGACGAGGAGTGGGATCAGGGTGTCGATGGGTTGTCCGGTGTACGCGACCGTGGCTCCGGTCGCGGCGATTTCGGCGGTGAATCGACTGCGGCTGGCCGGAGCGTCGGCGGCGAGGCCTGATTCGGCGCAGAACTCCGCGTACTCCTCCGGGTCGAAGAGGGCCAGGGTGGTGTGCATGCCCTGGGCCGCGAGTGCTTTGAGCAGGCCCTCGACCTGCTGCAGATAGACGGTGTGGTCTTCGAAGGTGAAGGTGCGGTAGCGCCGCATGGCCGCGAAGTCCTGCTCGTCGGCCAGGAGGCCGATGGTGCTCGGTGCTTCGCGGCGCAGCGTGCGTCGCATCGATGTGCCGGTCCGCCGGTAGGCGGTGTTCTTGGTGTTCCCGGTGTGCGCCACGACTCCCCCAGTGCGCTGTCGAACATTGCTCACTCAGAGTAATCGCGGGCACTGACAGTGTCCGCTTTCAGCGGCGCGTGCGGGCCAGTTCCTCGTAGAAGTGGAGCAGTTCGAGGTTGTCGATCGAGCCGGGATTGACCGCCTTGGCCAGGGCTGTTCCCTGGAGGAGGCGCTTGACCGGAACCTCGATGCGCTTGCCGGTGAGGGTGTGCGGGATGCCGGGAACCTCGATGATCTCGTCCGGGACGTGGCGCGGCGAGAGGTTCTCGCGGATGGTCTCTTTGATCCGGTCGCGCAGGCCGTCGTCGAGAGCGGCGCCGTCGGCGAGGTGGACGAAGAGCGGCATCCAGTAGCCACCGTCGGGCTCTTCGAGGCCGATGACCAGGGATTCGCGGATCTCGGGGAGCCGTTCGACGGCTTCGTAGATGTCGGCGGAGCCCATCCGTACCCCCTGGCGGTTGAGGGTGGAGTCGGAGCGGCCGTGGATGATGACGGATCCGTGGTCGGTGAGGGTGATCCAGTCGCCGTGGCGCCAGACGCCCGGGTACATCTCGAAGTAGCTGTCGCGGTAGCGGCTGCCGTCGGGGTCGTTCCAGAAGTGGATCGGCATCGAGGGCAGCGGGTTGGTGACGACGAGTTCGCCGACCTCGCCGATGAGCGGCTTCCCTGCCGGGTCCCAGGACTGGAGGTCCGTACCGAGGCAGGGGGCCTGGAGTTCGCCGATGTGGACGGGGAGGGTGGGAACGGCGCCGGCGAAGCAGCTGCAGACGTCCGTGCCGCCGCTGACGGAGGCGATCCAGAGGTTGTCGGCGACTTCGTCGTGGAGCCAGCGGAATCCGTCGGGCGGGAGCGGGGAGCCGGTGGTGGCCACGCACTGGATGCGCGAGAGGTCGAAGTCGCGGCCCGGGTGGATGCCGGCCTTGCGGCACGCCATGACGTAGGCGGCGGAGGTGCCGAAGAGGGTGGCGCCGGTCTGTTCGGCGACGCGCCACTGGGCGCTGACATCGGGGTAGCCGGGGCTTCCGTCGTACAGCACGACCGTGGTGCCGGTGAGCAGGCCGGAGACGAGGAAGTTCCACATCATCCAGCCGGTGGAGGTGTACCAGAAGAAGCGGTCGTCGGGCCCGAGGTCGCAGTGGAGTCCGAGCTGTTTGAAGTGTTCGAGGAGGATGCCGCCCTGGGACTGGACGATCGCCTTGGGGAGTCCGGTGGTGCCCGAGGAGTACAGCACCCACAGCGGGTGGTCGAAGGGGACCTGTTCGAAGACGGGTTCGGTGTCCGCGGAGGTGAGCGCGGACCATTCGAGGGCACCTTCGGGGGCGGGGGTGCCCAGCAGCGGGATGTGGACGACGGCGCGCAGGGTGGGCAGTTCGCGGCGCAGTTCGGCGACCGTGTCGGTGCGGTCGTGTTCCTTGCCGCCGTAGCGGTAGCCGTCGACGGTGAAGAGGACGACGGGTTCGACCTGCTGGAAGCGGTCGAGGACGCTGCGAGCGCCGAAGTCCGGGGCGCAGGAGGTCCAGACACCGCCGACGGCCGCGGTGGCGAGGAGCGCGACTACCGACTGCGGGATGTTGGGGAGGTAGCCGCTGACGCGGTCGCCGGGGCGGACCCCGAGTGCACGGAGTTCGGCGGCGAGGGAGCCCACCTGGCGGCGGAGTTCGGACCAGCTGACCAGGGCCTGGGTGTGGGTCTCGTCGACGTGGACGAGGGCCGGGGCACCGGCGCGCAGCGGGTCCTCCGCGGCGCGCAGGGCGTGTTCCGCGTAGTTGAGGGTGGCGCCGGGGAACCATTCGGCGCCGGGCATGGTGCGGTCGCCGATGACGGTCTCGTACGGAGTGGAGAACCGTACGTCGAACCAGTCGGCGACAGCCCGCCAGAAGGTGTCCAGCTCGTCGACCGACCAGCTGTGCAGCGCCGCGTAGCCGCCGTCGGCCGGTGCTCCGTACCGCTCGGCGGCCCAGCTCTGGAAGCGGGTGACCGCCGCGGCGGCAATGCGCTCTGCGTCGGGCTGCCAGAGGGGGGCTTCGTTCGCTGCTGAGGTCATGGGGCGGCTCCCTGGCTGTACGGGTACGCGGGGTGGGCGTGGTTCGCGCGCACACGTGCTGGGGTGTGCGCGTGAGGCGGCTTTCACGGACGATGCCATGTGATCGTCTTCCGCACCAGGGTTCCCCGCCCATGGTTGCTTGTCCGGCTATGTGGTCCGGCCACGGGTGAACGGAAGTTGAACGGAGCCCGCTGCCGCTCCGCCAGGTGGCAGGGTGAGCTGCATGAACGGTCGCGACCTGGTGCGTTCGGTGAAGATGGTGGGTTCGGTGCAGGGGCTGCGCATGGTGCGCTCGGCCTGGCGTCGGCAGCGGGCGGATGCCCGGGCGCTGCCGCGCCGTGGTGCGGAGCGGGCGAGAGTGCCGGGTCTGCTGGTGGGGGCGGAGCCCGGGCCCGGTGGCGGTGTCGTGAGATTCGCCCGTTCGGAGCTGTACATCCGGGTCGCGGTGGGCGGTGCCGTGTTCTGGGCGTGGGACGGGGCGGAGCCGCTGCCGTCGTACGCGCTGCCGGGTCCGGCGCCGGAGCCGGACCCGCGGGCTGTGCTGGAGCCGGACAAGGACGGCGGCTGGCAGGTGGTCTCGGAGCGGCTGACGCTGGTGGTGTCTCGGCACGGAGCGGTGGAGCTGCGTACGCCGGGCGGCGTGGTGCTCCGGCGGGAGCTGCCGCCGCGCTGGTGGGAGCCGGTGGCGGGTGGTGCGGCCCGGTGGGTGCAGCGGTCCGAGGTGCCGGCGGACGCCCGGTTCTTCGGGCTCGGCGGGCGGGCGTCGGGGCCGCGGCTGCGCGATGGCGTGTACGAGCTGTGGAACACCGATCCGGGCGGGCGCTTCGTGCCCGGTGACGATCCGCTGTATCTGACGATGCCGGTGCAGCTGGTGGTCTCGGACGCGGGGACGCACCTGGCGTTCCACGACAACACCTGGGCGGGGCGTGTGACGCTGCGCGAAGGCGAGGAGGGCGCGGGGTCCGGCCATGACCGGCCGGGACTGTGCGAGGTGCGGATGGACGGGGGGCCGCTGCGCTGCTGGGTGGTGGCGGGTACGCCGGCCCGGGTGCTGCAGGGCTGGACGGCGCTGACGGGTGCGCCGGCGCTGCCGCCGTCCTGGGCGCTGGGTCCGCAGCACGCCCGGTGGGGGTTCGGCAGTGAGCGTGAGGTGCGGCGGGTCGTCGCCGGGTACCGGGAGCGGGGTCTGCCGTTGTCCGTTCTGCATCTGGACATCGATCACTACGACGCGCATCAGGTGTTCACCGTCGACCGGGGCCGGTTCCCGGACCTGCCGCGGCTGGCGAAGGAGTTGCGGGACGACGGGGTGCGACTTGTGTCGATCGTCGATCCGGCGGTGAAAGCGGTGCCGGGGAATGCGGTGTTCGACGCCGGTTCGGCGGTCGGTGGAGCCGGGGCATTCGTCCGGGACGCGCGGGGGCGCGCGGTGCGCGGGGAGGTGTGGCCCGGTGAGTGCGTGTATCCGGACTTCACCGATCCGCAAGTGCGGGAATGGTGGGGAGGCCTGTACGAGGAACGGCTGGCGCAGGGGTTCTCCGGTGTGTGGCACGACATGAACGAACCGGTGTCGTTCTCGGCGTTCGGCGAGCTGACGCTGCCGCGCTCGACCCGGCACTCTCTGGAGGGCCGCGGGGGCGATCACCGGGAGGCCCACAACGTGTACGGGCTGGCGATGGCGAAGGCCGGGTACGAGGGGCTCTGCCGACTGCGGCCGGATGAGCGGCCCTTCCTGTTCTCGCGTGCCGGCTGGGCGGGAATGCAGCGGTACGGGGGCACGTGGTCCGGCGATGTCGCGACGGGCTGGCCCGGGTTGCGTGCCTCGCTGTCGCTGGCGCTGGGGCTCGGCCTGTGCGGGGTGCCGTATTCGGGTCCCGATGTGGGCGGGTTCGACGGGTCGCCGTCCCCCGAGCTGTATCTGCGGTGGTTCCAGCTGGGTGCCTGGCTGCCGTTGTTCCGCACGCACGCGGCGATGGACGCGGGGCGGCGGGAGCCCTGGGAGTTCGGGCCCGAGGTACTGGAGCACGCGAAGGCGGCGCTGGTGGAGCGGGAGCGGCTGCATCCGTACTTCGTGACGCTGGCCCAGCTGGCCCGGCTGACGGGTGCGCCGTATGTGCGGCCGCTGTGGTGGGGGGCGCCCGGGGACCGGGCGCTGCGGGATTGCGAGGACGCGTTCCTGCTGGGGGATGCGTTGCTGGTGGCGCCGGTGCTGAAGCGGGGGACGGACCGCCGGGCGGTGCGGCTGCCTCGGGGACGGTGGTACGACACGGCGACCGGCGAGGCGTACGAGGGGCCCGGGCAGATATTGGTCGATGCGCCGCTGTCACGGGTGCCGGTGCTGGTGCGGGCGGGGTCGGTGATTCCGGTGCGGGGCGTGGACGGGGGGCTGGAACTGGAGGTGTGGGCTCCGGCTGCCGGGCGCACCGGGGGTGGCCTGGTCGTCCGTGACGCGGGCGACGGCTGGGAGCAGCCGGAGGTCGAGCGGTATACGGCGCGGCTGGTGGGCGGGCAGGTCGTGGTGGAGCTGGAGGGTGGTGCGGTGACGTGCCCGGTGCGGGTGCGTGGGGTGTGATGTCCGTCAGCGGTGGTAGCGGCCTTCGAACCAGGCGCGGGCAGCCAGGGTGTGCAGCGGAAAGGCCAGTTCGGCGGGGGCGCGGAGCAGACTGTGGCCTGCGGTCTCGCCCGTGGGCACGGACGGGGGGAGGTCAGCGACCGGGCGTGGCGGGAGCAGGCCGAAGAGGAGAAGGTGGCCGTCCGGTGAGCTGGGGGCGTCGGCAAGACGTACGTCCTGCTGGTCGGCTTCGATGCCGGTCTCCTCGCGCAGTTCCCGCACGACCGCGTGCCGCCAGTCCTCGGCGTGGTCGATGAAGCCGCCGGGCAGGGCGAGGCCGCCGCGTCGGGGCTCGATGGTGCGGGTGATGACGACGAGCGAGGTTCCGTCCCGGTCGGTGACGGGGACCAGCGCGACGGCGACCGGCAGCGGATTGCGGTAGGTGGTGGCGCCGCAGGCGGTGCAGGTGCGGGGCCAGGTGCCGGTGGATCCCGGCGCGGGCCGGGGGTACGGCGTGCCGCAGCTGCCGCAGTGGGAGTCCTTCATCGGTTCCCGCACCTTTTCCTCCACGTTCTGCTGCGCTCGTTCCTTCGCTCGGTTCTCTCTCCGGGCGCGGACACGCGCGGACTGTATCCGATCGTCCTGCCGAGACCTCCACGACTAATGGATGATGCGCTCATGACAGGTATCGCTTCCGCGTTCCGCGCCCTGGCAGCCACTGCCGCCGTCCTGCTCGCCGCCACCGTAGCCTCCCCGCAGGCACAGGCCCAGGCCGAGCCGAAAGCCCCGGACGAGTTCGTCGCACTTCGTTCGGTGGACCCCACGATCATCCAGGAAATGCGCTACCCCACCGGGCACAACTTCATGGGTGAACCGGTCGACGGGTACCGCCAGCCTGTCTGCATCCTGACCCGGCCCGCGGCTCAGGCGCTCCACGCGGCGCAGACACGGCTGCTGCACCAGGGATACTCGTTGAAGGTGTACGACTGTTACCGGCCGCAACGGGCCGTCGACAATTTCGTACGGTGGGCGAAGGATCTCGACGACGAGGCCATGAAGGGCGAGTTCTACCCCCAGGTCGACAAGACGAGGCTGTTCGCGGACGGTTACATCGCGGAAAAGTCCGGGCACAGCCGGGGCAGCACGGTGGACCTGACGCTGGTGAAGCTGCCCGCCGTGCCGACCAGGCCGTACCGGCCGGGCGAGAAGCTGGTGCCCTGCTACGCGCCGCAGGCCGAGCGCTTCCCCGACAACTCGGTGGACATGGGCACCGGGTTCGACTGCTTCGACACGCTGTCGCACACGGACGACCCGCGGATCCAGGGCGTGCAGAGGGCCAACCGGCAGTTCCTGAAGACGACGCTCACCGACGCCGGATTCGTGAATCTGGCCGAGGAATGGTGGCACTACACCTTCAAGCCCGAGCTGTTCCCGGACACGTACTTCGACTTCCCGGTGGCCAGGAGGTCCGTCACCGGGCACTGACGCCCGCACCCGGCCGGTGCGGACGGGCGGCCGGGACCACCCCCGTGGGCTCCGGCCGCCCGTACTTCCTCTCGGACGCGGATCGGCCGTATCCGGTTGCCCTCCCAGCCGTTACGGTGCCCATATGTCACAGCAGACGTTCCATTCGTACGAAGAGTTCTGGCCCTACTACGTGGCGATGCACTCCAGGGCCGCCACCCGCTGGGTCCACCTGACGGGGACCCTGACCGGTCTCGCGGTCACCGCCTACGGTCTGGCCCGGGGCCGCAAGCGGTACGCGGCGGCGCTCCCCCTGATCGGCTACGGCACGGCCTGGCCCGCACACTTCCTGATCGAGAAGAACAATCCGGCCACCTTCGGGCATCCCGCGTGGTCACTGCGCGGAGACGTGCAGATGATCCGGATGATGCTGGCCGGCCGCGACCGGGACCTGGCGGAGACCGCCGCCAAGTGGCTCGCCGAGAACGGCTGACCGTGGCACACTTCTGACGTTCCGTCAGATCTCGTGCCTGGGAGGGGCTTTGTCGCACACGCGCACACCCGTGGTGACCGGTTGGTTCACCGAGGGCACCGACGAGAGGGACTTCCGGCTACTGGGCACACGCTGCTGCGCCTGCTCGTCGGTCTTCTTCCCGCGTCAGGACACGTTCTGCCGCAATCCCGGCTGCACCGGCGGCGAGCAGGTCGAGGAGCCCCTCTCCCGGCGCGGCACCGTCTGGTCGTACACCGACGGCCGATACCGCCCTCCCGCCCCGTACGTCTCCGACCCGGACGCGCCCTGGGAGCCGTACGTCCTGATCGCCGTCGAACTCGCGGCAGAGCGCATGGTGGTGCTCGGACAGGCGGCGCCAGGGGTGGGCATCGGGGATCTGGCGGTCGGAATGACCGTCGAGGTGGTTCCGGGGGTCCTGAACGAGGATGCGCCCCAGGACGGGGGAACCGTATGGACCACCTGGAACTGGCGGCCCGTGACCACCGCCGCGGGCGCGGCCCAGGGCGGTGCTGCGTGACCGGGGATGTGGCCGTCCTCGGAGCCGGCATGCATCCGTGGGGCAAGTGGGGGCGCAGTTTCGTCGAGTACGGCACGGTCGCGGCGCGGGCCGCGCTCAGCGATGCCGGGGTCGGCTGGCACGACGTGCAGTCGGTGGTCGGCGCGGACACCGTGCGCGGCGGCTATCCGGGCTATGTGGCCGGTGCGACATTCGCCCAGGCGCTGGGCTGGCAGGGCGCACGGGTCACCAGTGTCTACGCCGCCTGCGCGTCAGGCGGCCAGGCCATCAATACGGCCAGGGCGCAGATCCTGGCGGGCATGGCCGACGTGGTGCTCGTGGTGGGTGCGGATGCGGCGCCCAAGGGGTTCTTGGCCCCGGCGGGCGGCGACCGGCCCGACGATCCCGACTGGCTGCGCTTCCGGGTGCTCGGGGCGACCAACCCCGCCTACTTCGCGCTGTACGCCCGCCGCCGGATGGCCCTGTACGGGGACACTCCGGACGACTTCGCACTGGTCAAGGTGAAGAACGCGGCGGCCGGTGCATTGAACGGTAATGCCCGCTACCGCGCTCCGGTGACCGCCGAGCAGGTCGCCGCGTCCGCCGTGGTCGCCGATCCGCTGAGGCTGCTCGACATCTGCGCGACGTCCGACGGGGCCGCTGCGGTCGTCCTGTCCAGCATGGAGTTCGCGCGCCGCCACGGGGCGGCCGATACGGTCCGTATCCGCGCCGTCTCCACCGTGACGCCCACCTACCCGAAGGCCGTACTCGATCTTCCGGACATCGCAACCGATTCGGCAATCGCGGCGGAACCCGCACCGGAGACCTTTCGCGCGTCGATCGCCCGGGCGGCGTACGAGGAAGCGGGCATCGGGCCCGATGAGCTGTCGCTGGCCGAGGTCTACGACCTCTCCACCGCCCTGGAACTGGAGTGGTACGAGGACATCGGACTGTGCGCGGCGGGCGAGGGCGCCAAGCTCGTGCGCGAAGGGGCCACGGCTCTCGGCGGACGCATCCCGGTCAACCCGAGCGGAGGACTCGCCTCCTTCGGAGAGGCAGTGCCGGCGCAGGCCATCGCGCAGGTCTGCGAGCTGACCTGGCAGCTGCGTGGCACCGCGGCGGAGCGGCAGATTCCGGGGGCGCGCGCCGGAATCACCGCGAATCAGGGGCTGTTCGGGCACGGTTCGGCAGTCGTCGCGGTCCGCTGAGACCAGCCGGACGCCTGGACCCCGCACCGAAGTGGGCGCTGGGCGTGCTGTGAACTGGGCTTGTTGTCAGCCTTCTTGACGACTGATCAGCACCCGTGAAAACTCTTTGCTCAGTCACTGCCGCCACTCCCGCTCTGCGGCAGAGCGACTTGGTCACCACGCTCGTCACGGAAGCCATGGAAGCGCCCGGCGCAATCCGCCGGACAACCCCTAGGAGCGCCATGAGCAATGGAGACATATTCGTCGGGGAAGTCATCGGAACGGCGATCCTCATCCTGTTCGGCGCAGGTGTGTGCGCCGCTGTCACCCTCCATCATTCGAAGGCCAGAGCCGCGGGATGGGTGGTGATCGCCTTCGGATGGGGCTTCGGGGTCCTGGCCGGCGCGTACACCGCGGCCCCTCTCTCCGGTGGCCACCTCAACCCGGCGGTCACGGTGGGCATCGCCGTCGACACCGGGAAGTGGGACAAGGTCCCCCTCTACATCCTGGGACAACTGGTCGGCGCGGTCATCGGCGCGCTGCTGGCCTGGCTCACGTACTACGCGCAGTTCCGCGCCAACGCGGACAAGGAGACCGCCGTGCCGACGCTGGGGATCTTCTCGACCGCTCCGGAGATCCGCAGTCCGGTGGCCAACCTGGTCACCGAGATCATTGCGACGGCCGGCCTGGTGCTGCCGATTCTGGCCTTCGGGAGGAACGCCGGGATCGGGATCGGCCCGGTGGCCGGCGCGGGCGCCGGTGTCTACGGCTCCGGGATCTCCATACTGCTGGTGTCCCTGCTGGTGGTCGGCATCGGACTCTCGCTCGGCGGACCCACCGGATATGCCATCAATCCGGCCCGCGACCTCGGTCCGCGGCTGGTGCACGCACTGCTGCCGATACCGAACAAGGGCACTTCCGACTGGGGTTACTCCTGGATCCCGGTGGTAGGACCGCTCGTGGGGGGGCTGCTGGCGGGGGTCGTCTTCAACGCCGCCTTCTAGCCATTCAGGTTCCGGCCGTTCAGGCGCGGCTCATTCAAGCTCCGGCAATTCGAGTTCTCGACCTCGTGACAAGGGGACGTCATGACGGACAGGTATGTCGCCGCCATCGACCAGGGCACCACATCCAGTCGCTGCATCATCTTCGATCAGGACGGTGCGATCGTCGCCGTCGACCAGCGTGAGCACCGCCAGATCTTCCCGAAACCCGGCTGGGTGGAACACGACGCCACCGAGATCTGGTCCAAGGTGCGGGCTGTGGTGGAGGGCGCGCTCGCCACCGCCGGACTGCGGGCGGAACAGCTCAGCGCACTCGGCATCACCAACCAGCGCGAGACGACCGTGCTCTGGGACCGGGCGACCGGACAGCCCGTGCACAACGCCATCGTCTGGCAGGACACCCGTACGTCCACGCTCTGCCACGAGCTCGGCGGCACGGACGGGCAGGACCGCTTCCGGGACATCACCGGGCTTCCGCTGGCCAGTTACTTCTCCGGTCCCAAGGCCGCCTGGCTGCTGGACAACGTACCGGGGCTGCGCAGCCGGGCCGAGCGGGGCGAGATCGCCTTCGGCACCATCGACTCCTGGCTGATCTGGAATCTCACCGGCGGTACGGACGGCGGCGTCCATGTCACCGATGTGACCAACGCTTCGCGCACCATGCTGATGAATCTGGAGACCCTGGAGTGGGATCCGTCGATCCTGGCCGCGATGAATGTCCCGGAGGCGGTGCTTCCGGAGATCCGGTCGTCGTCGGAGGTGTACGGGACCGCGGTCGGCGCGCTCGCCGGGGTGCCGGTGGCCTCCGCGCTCGGCGATCAGCAGGCCGCGGTCTTCGGGCAGGCCTGCTACGACCCGGGTACCGCCAAGAACACATACGGCACCGGGAGTTTCCTGCTGCTCAACACCGGCAACAGGCCCGTGCCGTCGAAGAGCGGGCTGATCACCACTCTCGGCTACAAGATCGGCGACCAGGCACCCGTCTACTGCCTGGAGGGGTCGATCGCCATCACCGGGGCGCTGGTCCAGTGGTTCCGCGACCAGCTGGGGATCATCCGGAGCGCCGGGGAGATCGAAACACTGGCGGCGAGCGTCGACGACAACGGCGGGGCGTACATCGTGCCCGCCTTCTCCGGGCTCTTCGCCCCGTACTGGCGCTCGGACGCCCGGGGTGTCATCACCGGACTGACCGGCTATGTCACCAAGGCACATCTGGCACGCGCCGTTCTGGAGGCGACCAGCTGGCAGACACGTGAGGTCGTCGACGCGATGTATCAGGACTCGGGCGTGCCCATCACGACGCTGAAGGTGGACGGCGGCATGACGGCCAACCGGCTGCTCATGCAGCACCAGGCGGATGTGCTGGGCGTGCCGGTGATCCGGCCGAAGATCTCCGAGACGACGTGTCTGGGCGCGGCGTACGCGGCGGGGCTGGCGACCGGCGTCTGGTCGGGGCTCGACGAGCTCAAGACGCACTGGCAGCGCGATGTGGAGTGGCAGCCGCGCATGGAGCCGGAGATCCGTGAGCGCGAGTACCACAACTGGCGCAAGGCGGTGGAGCGGAGCCTGGGCTGGCAGGAGGAAGGCGGCGGCGAGCGGTAACCGCCCCTCCCCTACGCGGTCGCGTATCGGACGGCTTCAGGACGCGCGGCCCGCACCCCGGTCGGCGGGGTACGGGCCGCGCTCCGTCGCGTACTCAGGTGGTGGCGGGCTCGCGGAGGCGGTTCGCTCGGGCCAGCGCGTGTTCGACGACCGTGACCAGCACATCGCGCACGGAGGACCGGTCGCGCGCGTCGCACATCAGCACCGGCACCTCGGGGTCGAGGTCCAGCGCAGCCTGAACCGTCCGGGTCGGGAACCGGTCGGCTCCCTCGAAGCAGTTGACGGCGACGGTGAACGGGATCTCGCGCCGTTCGAAGTAGTCGACGGCCGCGAAGCAGTCCTCCAGACGCCGGGTGTCCGCGAGAACGACCGCGCCCAGGGCGCCCTGGGCCAGCTCGTCCCAGAGGAACCAGAAGCGGTCCTGTCCCGGTGTGCCGAACAGGTACAGCACCAGATCCTCGCGGAGCGTGATCCGCCCGAAGTCCATGGCGACGGTGGTGGTGGTCTTGGCCTCGACCCCGGCCGTGTCGTCCACGGGGCGGCCCGCCTCCGTGAGCCGCTCCTCCGTACGCAGCGGTCTGATCTCGCTGACCGCGCCCACCAGCGTCGTCTTGCCCACACCGAAGCCGCCCGCCACCAGGATCTTCAAGGCAACCGGCTCAACGGGCCGCGTGCTGCGGCTAGAGCGCCCGAAGGCCATTGATCACCTCACGAAGAATGTTCACATCCGGCAGCTCGGCCGGCGGAACGGGACGGGTTACGTGCACCAGTTCGTCCTCGACGAGATCGCCGACCAGTACCCGGACCACCCCGACGGGGAGATCCAGACCGGACGCCAGCTCGGCGATCGACTGGGGCATGTCATGGCAGAGTTCGATGATCTCCACGTGTTCCGGGGAGAGCGTCTGATTCCGGCCCGGATCGTCGGCCGCGGGTTCCGGGACGACGATCGCAATCAGGTCGAGACGATGACGGGACGCACTGCTGGTACGGCCCCGGGTCATCGCGTACGGACGGACCACCGGCCCCGCCTCGGCGTCGTACCAGCGCGACGACTGCGGATCGTCGGAAGCCGCCGGGGACCCGGGGGGTGCGCCCCGGGAGGAGTCAGCGCTCATGCCATCCACTCACCCTCCGGCGTGCAGACCGGACGACCGTGGGGCGTTGGCCAGGTGGACCCCCACCCGCTTGACCATCAGCGTCATCTCGTACGCCACCTGGCCCACGTCGGAGTCGGAGTCGGCCAGCACGGCGAGACAGCTGCCGTCGCCGGCGGCCGTGACGAAGAGGAACGCCTCGTCGAGCTCGACGACGGTCTGGCGGACGCGACCCGCGTCGAAGTGGCGTCCGACGCCCTTGGCGAGGCTGTGGAACCCGGAGGCGACGGCCGCCAGATGCTCGCTGTCCTCACGGGTCAGATCCTTGGACGTGCCGGTGGGAAGGCCGTCACTGGAGAGCACCAGCGCCTTGCGGATGGAGCCGACGCGCTCGACGAGCTCGTCGAGGAGCCAGTTGAGTTCGCCGGATCCGTGGCGTGTGGCGTCGGGTGCTGCGGCGTTCGGTGCGGTCATCGACCGTCCCCTCCCGGAGTGGTTCCTTGTGCTGTCTCACCGAGACCGGTCCCGTCCTCGGCGTTCTGCCGGCGGCCGCGCTGCCAGCCGCGCTGCATCGAAGCCATACGGTTGCGTACTTCGCCCGCGTCCCGCTCGATGTCCTCCGCCGGATCCGTGGGGGCCGGCTCGGAAGCGCGGCCGCCGGGGCCCTCGCGGAGCTGCGGGACGAGGCTGGCCTGTCGGATCCGGCGGGGCAGCCCGTCCACGGTCCCCGGGTACGGGGTCGGCCCGGCGGATCGGGAGGGTGCGGCCGATGGCGTCGCCGCAGCCGGTGCCGACGCGGATGCGGCGGACTCGGTGGGCGGCCGGAAGCCGGAGGCCTGCCGGGGGTCGGGGGGCCGCCGGGTGTCGGCGGGCCGCCGGGTGTCGGCGGCGGAGTGCCAGGGGCCAGTGGTGGACCGCCCGGCTCCGGACCCGGTGCGCGAGGACTCCGGTTCCGTGGTCGTGGGGTGCGAGCGGCCGGTCTCGTCGACCCGGCGGCCGCGATCGGTGACCAGCGTGGGCGGCTTGCGGCGGGGCAGCGGCACCGGGCCGCCCGGCCGCATGGCCCGGACATCGGCGGTGGACTCGGCGACCTGGTCGGCCGCCTGCTGATGCTGGTCGCGGTCGGCGTCGCGATGGAGGGCGTGGTCCCCTTCACGGCGCAGGTCGCGGGCGCGGAAAATGCCGCCGCGCTCGCTCTCGGTGTCGTCGATGTCGGACACTCCGTCGAGTGCCGGGTCGGGTACGACGTCCAGCACAGGGTCGCGTACGGGGTCGGTCCCGAAGCCGAGTGCTGCGACCGGGGATTCGAGCTCGACCGGTCCGTCCAGAGCGTTCGGACCCACGAGCCCGGTGGGGACAGGGGCGAGGCCGGTGGACCCCGCGTCGCCCGTTCCGTCGGATGTCCATGGGTCCGCCACGCCGTCCCTGCGGCTCTTGTCGCTGCGCGGTCCCTCATTGCTGGGCCTGCCGCTGCCGATCGCCTTCTCGGCGCGGCGGTCGAGGCGGAATCCGGTGCCGTGCGCCTCCGCGGCGTCGGTCAGCAGGGCCGCCGGGATGAAGACGACGGCGGTGGTTCCTCCGTACGGAGAAATCTGCAAGGAGACGCGGACGTTCTGCCGCTGGGCCAGCCGGCTCACCACGAAGAGGCCGAGGCGGTCGGTGTCGGAGAGTTCGAACTCGGGGGTCTCTGCGAGCCGCAGATTGGCGTCCAGCAGGACTTCGGGAGCCATACCGAGGCCGCGGTCGTGGATTTCGAGGGTGAAGCCGTTGGCGACGCGGTCGCCGTGCACCTGGACCGCGGTGTGCGGGGGCGAGAACACCGTGGCGTTCTCCAGGAGTTCGGCGATCAGGTGGGTGAGGTCGGCGACTGCGGGGCCACCGACGCCGATCCGCGGCAGGCGGCGTACCTCGATCCGCTCGTAGTCCTCGACCTCGGCGACCGCCGCCCGCACCACGTCCATCAGCTGGATGGGCTTGCGCCACTGCCGGGACGGCGCCGCGCCGGAAAGAATCACGAGACCTTCGGCGTGCCGCCTCATGCGGGTGGTGAGGTGGTCGAGGCGGAAGAGGTCGGCGAGCTCGTCGGTGTTCTCGGTGCGGCGCTCCATGGCGTCCAGGAGCGTCAACTGACGGTGCAGGAGCACCTGGTTGCGGCGGGCGAGGTTGACGAAGACTTCGGAGACGCCGCGTCGCATGTCGGCCTGCTTGACCGCGGCTTCGACGGCGGCGCGTTGCAGGGTGTTGAGGGCCTGGCCGACCTGGCCGATCTCGTCCCGCTCGTAACTGAGATGCGGGGCCTCGGTCTCGACGTCGACGTGTTCGCCCGCGGCAAGGCGGCGCATCACGCTCGGCAGTCGTACACCGGAGACCTCGTGGGCGTCCTTGCGGAGCCGGGAGAGGTCGCGGACGAGTTCGCGGCCGATGCGGACGGACACGAAGACGGAGACGAGCAGGGCGAGGAAGCCGAGGATGCCCGCGACTCCGGCCTTGACCAGGACGCTGTAGCCGACGGGCCGGCCGCGGTCCTGGAAGCGGTTGTTCATCTCGGTCGAGTCGTTCGCCAGCCGGTCCAGGACCGGCAGGGCCACCTCCTGCCAGCGTTCGGCATCGACCGTACGGGGGGCGTGGGTGGGGCCGGCGGCGATGAGCTTGGTCTCCGCGGTGCGCAGCGGCTCGCTGTCCGGGCTCGCCCAGTACTGCTCCACGCGTCGGCGCTCCGCCGAGGGGAGAACCTCGATGTCGATCTCGTAAAGCAGCTTGCGGTTGGCGACGAGATCGGAGATCTGCCGGAGTTCGGGGGCGTCGAGCCGTCCGGCGATGAGCGCCGAGGCCACCAGAGCGTCTTCCCGGGACAGCATCTCGCGAGCCCGCGAGACGCCGATCAGAGCGCGTACCTGCTTGTCCATCGACGCGTTCTCCGTCGTGTGCAGGCCGGTCAGGAAGCGGTAGCACGGGTCGACCAGACGGTTGTAGAACTCAAGCGCCTGATTGCGGTCGATGGTGCGTTTCTCGACGGAGTCGCGGAGCGCGCCGAGGCCGTCGACGGCGCTGAGAACCGAATTGAGCTGCGCTTCCGCATCGGGACTCAGCGCGTCGCGGATGTCCTTCTGCCGGGCGCTCTCCTTGACGTCCGCCACGACGCGGTCGGTGGCGGCCCGTTGGCGGCGCAGCAGGGGAAGCGCATCGGAGGCGCGGGGGTCCGCGAGGAAGACAAGTGTCTGGCGGCGCTCGTTCTGGATGACCCGGACGGTGTCCTCAAGAGGGTGGCCGACCTTCTCCACGATGGTGCTCGCACCCATCAGGTCTCCGGCCTCACGGCCGGTCAGGAAGGTGGCGAAGCCCCAGAGAGCGGTGAGGGAGACGAGCGGCACAAGCAGCAACGCCACGATCTTCCTGCGGATGGACTTTCCGCGAAAGCGCATGGCCTCCCCCAGCTCGGCCCCGCACGGCGGGGTGGGTGTTCCGTCAACAAACGGCGCGAGCCTACTACTGCCGCACAGGCAACTCGAAGACACGTCCGGACTATTTTCGGCCGCACCCCCGCGTGTCGATCATGAGTTGTCGCGGCATTCCGGGAGATGAAATCCGCGAAAGCGGCAGAAGAGACCCGACAGAGCACCTCAATCCCTCACCCGGCAGTTGGCTGGAACTCTTCGTTCCGCGAGGGATCGGGGGAATCTTCGCTGCCGGTCGCTCGTCTGTCTGTACGAGGGAGAGGGACTACGCGGGGAGCGCGCAGGACAGGATTGTTCCGCCCGCCCGCGTAGAAACGGCGCATGCCGGGCAGCAGCTCTGAAGGCGGACAGCGGTGGGGAGTTGAGAGTCCTTGGACACGGAAGAGCGTCGAAGTGCGCCGACGGCGGGCGGGACACGGATCCCGCGGCAGTCGTTGTGGGTGGAGGAGCCCGCGGTGCGGCGCCGGATGCCGGATCCGGTCCGTACGTCGGCCGTGCGTGCCGTGCTCGTCATGTCGCTGACGATCATTCAGGCCATGGTTGCCCTGCTGAGCACGATGACGGGTTCCTGGCTGGCGTTCCCCATGATGCTGAGCAGTGTGGGCAGCACGGTGGTCGCGACCTGGGCGGTGCTGGATGTGTGGGTGACCCGGCAGGTCTGGAATCAGCGCAACGGTGTGGTGTCCGTGCCCAGCAGCTCGGCGCGGCGGCTGCGCCGGGAGCGGCGCGCGGCACGACGGGCGGCGAGGACGGCGGAGCGGGAGGCCGCACGGATACGCCGCCGGGGCGCGAGCAGCCTGTCACGGGCTGGAGCACGCGCCCCGGTGAGGAGTTGAGGTCAGTCGCCGGTCAGGGCGTCGGGAATCCGGGGGATCTGAGGGGTCTCCGGAATCGCTGACACATCGGGCGCCGTCGGTGTGCGCTTGAACATGCGGGTGGCGGTGATCTCGCCATGCACGGTCTCGCCGTTCGGGTCCTGCTGTGGCAGACCGGGGCGCAGATGTTCCTCCACGCTGATGTACTTCAGGCCCGCCCGCAGGTCCGCGTCGTTGCGCAACCGAATGACCAGCGGGAATTCGGCGAGCGCCGTCGTGTCGAACAGCCCGGTGGTGTAGAGCAGTTGTACGCCGAGGGCGTCCGACACCGCTCGCTGGAGTTCCAGCAGATACGTGGCGTTGGCCCGGCCGATGGGGTTGTCCAGGAACAGCGTGCCCGCGTGGCGGTGCTGGTGGCGGTCACGGCCACGGTCGTTGCTGCGCAGTGCGGCCATCGTGCAGTAGAGCGCGATCGCAGCGGTGAGCAGCTGGCCGCCGGAGAAGACGTCGCCCATCTGACCGACCGGGACACGTTCGGCACGGAGCACCGCGTCCGGCTTGAGGATCTCCACGGCGATGCCCTTGGGCTCCAGCGCCGCCTGTACACCGCGCAGCAGAAGGGACACGCCGTCGCGGCGCAGATCGGAGTTCTTCCTGAGCGCGGCGCGAGTGGCATCGTCGATGACCTCGCCGAGCCGCTCGGTGAGCGTCGCCTGGTCGGGCTCCTCGAATCGGATCCGGAGGAACTCCTGACCGGACCACTCCCCCAACCCCTCCGGGAGCTGGGAGAGCCGCTGGGCGGAGCGGAGGGTGGTGAGCGCGGACTCCACGAGTCCGCGGAGCCGGTCGACGATGGAGTCGCGGTTGCGCTCCAGCTGGGCCAGCTCATCGGTGAGGACGCGGAGGCGGGGTGCGAAGGCGGCGGCCCACTTCTCGGCGTGCTCGGGCAGGGCCGCGGCGGGGAGTTCGCGGATCTGCTGGCGGGCCGGGGTACGGACCTGTTCGTAGCGGGTGGAGTTGGCGTGCCGTACGAGCACATCGCTCGCCTCGCGCACCGCGCTCTCGGCGGCGGAGAGGTCGGCGGCGCAGCCGCGCAGTGAGCGGCGGGCCTCGGCGGCGGACTGCCGGGCCTCGTCGAGGCTGCCGGGGTACGGCTCGGGGGCCTCGGTGTCGTCGTCCGCGCCGTGGTCCCTGAGCAGGTCGCGCAGGAGGGCCGCGGTCTCGTCGAAGCCACCGGCCGAGGCCTCGGCGGTGCGGTGGGCGTACAGCAGCTCCGCGTGGGCGGCGCGGGCGGTGTCCAGGGCACCGGTGGCGGTGCCGAGTTCGGCTGTGGCAGTACGCAGCAGGGTCTGGGCCTGCTCGGCGTCGGCGGGGACCAGGTCGTCGGGGAGCTCGGTGTGGTGGTCCTCGCCGTCGGCCGGGGCCAGGCGCTCGGCCTCGCCGCGCAGTCGGCCGAGCTGCTCGCTCGCCGTGGAGGCCCGGGTCTCCAGCAGCTGGACCAGGGACTCGGCTCGGGCGGCGGCCGCCTGCCGGGACGGGCCGTCGGCGCCGTCGGTGCCTTCGAGGAGCTGGGCGGCGCGGGTGCGGACCTTGTTCGTGAGCCGGTCCAGCTCGGCGAGGGCGGCGCTCTCGTCGCTCTCGGCGCGGGCCTGTTCGGCGCGCAGGTCGGCGCCGACGCCGACCTTCTCGTACAGCTGGGATGCGGCCCGGTAGGCCTCGCGCAGGGCGGGGAGGGCAGGGCGCGGTGCGTCGCCCTCGGGCTCCGGGATGTTCTCGGGGGCGCCGGCGATCTCGGCGCGCTCGGCCCGCAGGGCGCGGGCGGTGCGGCGGGCGTCGTCAGCGGCGCGCTGGGCGGCCCTGCGGTCCTCGTCCGCGGCGCGGGCCCGCTCCAGGCAGACCGTGGCGCGGGCTTCGGACTCGGCTGCCTCCTCGACCAGTTCGCGCAGTTTCGCCTGCCAGCCGGCGCGTTCGCGCAGCCGGTGGGCCAGGCCTGCGAGTACGTCGGCGACGCGTCGGGCGCGCTGGGCGGCCTCCTGTCGCTCGTCGCGGACGCGGGCGGTGTCGGCGGCGGCTTCATCGGACTCCGCGCGTGCCGTGTGGGCCTCGGCGAGCACGGCCTGGGCCGTCTCGGCGGCCGTGCGGGCGGTGCGGGCGGCTCCGGCGAGCTCGGCGAGCATGCCGGGCGGGCAGTCGGCGCGCCAGGAACCGATGCGGGCGGCGAGGGACCGGTCCCCGGTGAGGCGGGCCGCGAGCGTGCGGATGTCCTCGTCCCGGGCGGCGGCCCGGCTCCTGAGTGCCTGCCGTTCCTCGTCGGCGGCGTGCTCGTCGTGCATGGCCGGGTTCGGCGGGACGAGGAACACACCGTCCGCGTCGGAGCCGGAACCGGAGGCCGGTACGGGGGCGAGCAGTGCGGCGGCGGTGCCGACGGCCACGGCGGAGCGCGGCAGCAGAGCGGCGCTGCCCAGGACTTCGCGGGCGCGGGCGTGCGAATCGGCGTCGGTGATGACCACGCCGTCGACGAGCTCGGGACGGGCGGCGAGCACCGCCGCGTGGTCGGCGGGGTCGACGGCCTGGGCGAGGTAGCGCCAGCCGGGCAGGGCCGGGATGCCGTGCTCGCCGAGATATTCGACCGTGGCGAGGACATCGGGTCCGGGGGGCAGCAGTCCGCCGTCGCCGAGCGCGCCGAGGATGCGGGAGTCGTCGGCGGCCGCGGTGCGCAGCTCGAAGAGGCGCCGTTCGGCGGCGGCGATGCCCTGGTCGAGGAGGTCCCGCAGCTCGTCGGCGTTGCGGTCGAGCTCCTCGGCGGTGAGTGGCTGCTCGCTGACGGTGTGGTCAGTGATGAGTACATGATCGGCGACGGCTGTCTGCCGGTCGTATCCGGCGGCCGCGGTGTCCGTGCCCTCACCTGTTCGGCCGTGGGATGCGGAATGCGCACCGGACGCAGGGGAGTCGGTGGCGTCGGCAGCCGCGCCCGGTTCGTTTCCCGCGGTGCCCCGGCGTGGCCGCGGTACTCCGGTGCCGGGGGCCGGGGGAAGGCTCAGCAGGTCGGCGAGGCGGTGGTCGGCGGCGATCGACTCGGCGGCCCTGAGCTCGGCCTCGTACGACTGTTCCGCCGCCTGCGCGGCGTCCGCGGCGCGCGCCGCGGCGAGTTCGGCGCGGCTCTCGGTGGCCGCCGCTTCCCTGGCCCGGTCGGCCGCGGCGCCGGCGGCTTCCCTGGCCGTGTTCCAGGCGGCGACGGTGGACTGCTCGGCGTCGCTCGCGGCGAGGGCGGCGCGCGCCGGGTCGGCGTCCGGCGCGGTGTTGTCGAGCCAGCCCGCCCGCACGGCCTCGGCGGTCTCCTGCTCGACCTCGGCGAGGCGCTGGCGCAGATGTCCGGCCTCGCTGCGGGCGCGCTGGGCCTCGGTGGCGGCAGTGGTGGCGTCCCGGTGGGCGGTCTCGCCCGCGGCCTGGAGGGTGTCCGAGCGCTCCTCCTCTTCGTCGGCCACCTGCTCGCCTGCCTCCGCGGCGGTGTGCAGGGCGCGTACGAGGTCGGCGGCGGCCGTGGCGCGGGCGGCGAGCGCGGGGGCGGCGTCGCGCTCGGCCTCGCGGATGGCGACGGCGACGCGCGCGGACCGGTCGGCGGCGGCGCGATGGCGGAGGACGGCTTCGGCTGCCTGCCAGGCGGAGTGCAGGGTGCGGGCCTCGACCAGTTCTCGGCGCTGGGCGGCGGCGCCCTTCTCGGCTGCGGCCAGTGCCAGGGACGCGTGACGGTAGGCCAGTTCGGCCGCGATGAGGCCACTGCGGCTACGCGCCTCCTCTGCGGCACTGACGGTGTGGGCGGCGCCCGTCACCTGCTGGGCGAGGTCTGCGGCGCGGCCTCGCTCCTCGGCGGCCCGGGCGGAGAGCCTGCGGGCCAGGTTGCGGGTGCGGCGCTCGGCACCCGCGTGGATGTCGCGGGTGCGGGAGCGGGTGTCGGCGGCCTCGACGATCCGGCCGAGCAGATCGACCGAGCCTTCGGTGAAGTCACGCTCCGCGGTGAGTTCGGCCCGGCGGCCCAGTTTGTTGCCGAAGCCGCTGACCAGATCGGCGAGGCCGTCCGTGTCGCGGGTGTCGGTGACGGCGCGGAGCAGCAGGTCGGTGAAGTCGGAGTCCTTCTTGACCGCGAAGAGGCCGGCGGCCTCGCCCTCATCCGCGTTCATCTCGCGCTGGTAGCGGAAGAGTTCGGGGTCGAGGCCGAGCTCACCGAGGTGCTCGTTCCACCGGTCGTGGATCTCTTCCCAGTGCACATCGAGGTGCTGGTAGAACTTGCCCGCGTCCGTGAGGGCGTCCCGGAAGCCCTTCATGGTGCGGCGCCTGCCATGGGCGCCGGAGGCGCCTTCGACGGGGCGGCCGACGGCGGTGGCCTCGGCGACCGGCAGCGAGTCGAGGCTGAGCCCGGGCCCGGGGCGGAAGGAGTACCAGGCCTCGGCGAACTTGCGGGGGTCGTTGGAGACCTGCCGCCCGCGCCATTCGCTGACCTTGCCGACGACCACGCACTCGCCGGTGAGGGTGTGCTGCCACTCCAGGGCGACATGGCCGCAGTCGTCGGCGAGCAGGAACTTGCGCAGTACGCCGGAGCTGGCACCGCCCAGGGTGTTGCGGTGGCCGGGCAGCATCACCGAGAAGATCAGTTTCAGCAGGACCGACTTGCCGCCGCCGTTCTCCAGGAACAGCACACCGGCGGGCGCGGGGCGGCGCGGCGGGCCGACCGGCTCCTCCTCGAAGAACTCCGCCTGGGCCGGCGCGGGGTGGGGCACGGGCTCGCCCACTCCGCGCAGGTCAAGCACGGTGTCTGCGTAGCGCGCACCGGCAGGCCCGATGGAGTAGAGGCGGACCCGGGACAGCTCGTACATGGCGGCGGACTCTCGTCGTTCGGAAAGCGGGAGTGGGGCGGCGGTGGGGGTGCTCAGGCGTGGAAGGGCAGACCGGCGTCGGCCGCCAGCTCCAGGTCGTCGCCGTCGGGCGGCGGCAGCAGCGTCGCCGTTCCGTCGGTGACGGGTACGACGCCGAGCTCCAGCAGTTCGGCCATGGCGGCGGCGCCCGCCATGTCGCGGACCTGCAGCTGGTAGCGGGCCGTGGTGCGGAAGGCGCCCCCGGCGTCGTCCCCGGTGCGCTGGAGGAAGCCGGAGTCGGTGAGGAAGGCGACTGCCTTGCCGACGATGCCGGTGGTGGAGCCGGCCAGCCGCCGGGCGTCCTTCGTCGCACCGGTGGCGCTGCGCCGGGCGTAGATCCGCCAGGCCGCTTCCAGTCCGGGGGCGTCGGTCGCCGGGTCGGTGTTGTCGCCGTGTTCCTCGGCACGCTCCTCCAGGCGGTGGCAGGCCTGGCGTACGAACGCGTCGATGCCGTTGACCGTGATCCGGCCGATGTACGCGTCGTCGGCGAGGTCCTCGGGGCGCGGGAAGGCCATGGCAGCGACGGCGAGGTGGGCCAGTCCGTGCAGAAAGCGGTCGGCGGAGTCGGACGAGGCGCGGCGGGCGTAGTCGCCCATGCGAACGGCGAAGACCGAGTCCTCGCCCGCCGTCACGGCCATTCCCGCCCGGGTGGACACCTCCAGGACGACGAGACCGAGTCCGGTGGCCACGGCGTCGGCCAGCCGGGCGAAGGTGGTCTCTTCCCGGTAGCGGCGGAGCAGCTCGGCGTATTCGGCGTCGCGGGCGGGCAGCAGCTTGGGCTGCAGCCCGAAGGCGACGAGCCGGGCCGCGTCGGCCGCGTCGGCCGGCGTGACGGCGGCGGGCGTCGCGGTCTCGTGGGCGGCATTGCCGTCGGGCGCGTACCCGACGGTGGCGTACCCGGCGGTCGGCTCGCTCCACGCGTCGGCGTGCTCTGCGCGGTGGTCGCTCACGACGGTCGCTCCTCGGTGCGGAAGATCAGTGGTACGGGGTGGACGGCGCGGGCTCTGCCGGCTTCCGTCGGGAACGGTGCGGGCCGGACCGTGCGCAGAGGGGCGCCGGCCCCGGCTCGGCGGTGGCCGGGCGCGGATCTCCGGCGACCGGAGCAGGCGTGGCGGTGGCCGGGACCGGATCGCCGGTGACCAGGGTGGAAGCCGGGGCGGCCCCGGCGCCGCGGCCCGCTCATGACGCCTCCGAGCGGTCCGCGGCCATACCGGCCGCGTCCAGCAGGGCCATGCCCACGATCAGGTCCGCGCCGCCGAACTCCGGGTCGTCGAGCTCGGTCCCGTCGTCCACGGCGAACAGCAGGCGCCGCTCGCCCTGCCGGTAGGCCGTGCCGACCGGCGGGGATGCGGCGTGGACCGCAAGCAGGGCGACCAGATAGGGCAGGTCCGGATCGCTCCGCCGGGCCTCGGCGAGGAGTCCGGAGAGGCGGCGCGGTGCGTCGTGCTCCAGATCGAGGAGATTCATCGCGCTCGCCAGCTGCTCCTCGCTGAACCTGCTGTCGTCCGGGGTGGCGATCAGATCCGGCTCGGGCATCTCGGCGCCCAGATGCTCACGCTCCAGGGGCGGGGTGAGCAGCATGTCGACCAGGTCACCCATCCGTACGGATGTGGGCGTGCGCAACCCCGTGCCGTGGGCGAAGAACGCGTCGGTGACGCGAGTGGCCTGTTCGACGGGGAGCGGCAGCAGCGGGGCGACCAGCTGGCCGTACAGGTCGAGGCCGGTCCTGGCCGTGGGGGTGGCGAACGCCTGCCGGTCCTGCTCGGCACGGAACAGCGGTCCTGCCTCCAGCAGGCGGGACTGCAGCTGGGTGTGACGGCGGATGCAGTCCTTGACTATGTCGACGAGTTCGGCGGCGCGACGCTTGTGCTCGGGGTCCTCCGCCTCGTCCCTGGCCTTGCGGATGTTGGTGAGGATCGCATTCTCGTGGCGGTAGCGGTCGGCCACGTGGTCCAGTGCCTCGGCGATCATGTCGGGCACGGCGTTGAGCCAGTCGACGGCCCTGACGTTGCGCCGGGTCGCTTCCAGCGTCCTGCGGAGCGTCTCCGCGTACTGCACGGTGCGATAGCGGGCCTGTTCGGCGGCGAGCTGCGCATCGGCGAGGCGGCCCCGGCTGATCAGGACCTCCAGTTTCACCTCGGCGGCGATCTGGGCGCTGGTGACGTCCGTGTCGAGGGCGCCGACCAGGACGTTGACCGCTTCGTCGGTCGCCCTGAGATAGACGCTGCCGCCGTAACCGGGGACCTCTTCGATCAGCTTGAAGTCGTAGTCCCTGCGGACATACACCCCGTCGGGGCCGAAAGTGCCGTACACCGCGCGGAAGCCACGGTCCACGCTTCCGACATTGATCAGGTTCTCCAGCACCCAGCGGGCGACGCGCTCGTGCTCCGCCACGGGGCGGCGCGGGGCCTGGGCGGCGACGCGCGGGAGCAGCTTGGCCACTATCTGATCGTGGTCGGCGCCCGTGTCGAAGTCCATGTGCAGCGTGACCTGGTCGATCGCAGCGAGCGCGACCTCCGCCATCGCGTAGACCGTGTACTCACCGGCCAGATTCGCCTTGCGCACGTCGAGGTCGTGCAGCGGCGCCGTGCAGGCGAGCGCGCGCAGCCGTCGCGACAGCCCCTCGTCGGCGGCCGGGCCCGGGGCGGGCCGCGGCCCCGCGCTGAGCTGGGGCGCAGCGTTGTCCGTGTAGGCAGGCGAAGTCACGCTGCACAGATTAGGTCCTCACACTGACAACGGTCGAAACGGCGCAGAAGCTACCGGTTCCCCCACCGTCGGCCGGGACCGCACAACACGGTCGCTCAGCCACGCTGCGGCGGTCGTTCCGGCTCCGGCGCCGACGTGTTCCCGCGCTCCCCGGCTCCGTACCCTCCGCCGCCCGGAGTGCGCAGGACCAGCACGTCGCCTCGCGCCAGATCGGCCGTATCGCAGCCCTTCAGCGGGGTGGCCGTTCTCCCGCCGTCGGCACGCTCGATGTGCTGGCTGCCCAGCGCGCCCGGTTCGCCGCCCGCCATGCCGTACGGCGGGACGCGGCGATGTCCGGAGAGCAGCGCCACCGTCATGGGTGCGAGGAACCGGAGTCTGCGCTCCACCCCGCAGCCGCCGTGCCACCGGCCCGCTCCCCCACTGCCGTCGCGTACCCGGAAGCTCTCCAGAAGCACCGGGTAGCGCCATTCGAGGACTTCGGGGTCGGTGAGACGGGAGTTGGTCATATGGGTCTGCACGGCGTCGGTGCCGTCGAAGCCGTCGCCCGCGCCCGAGCCGCTGGCCACCGTCTCGTAGTACTGGACACGGTTGTTGCCGAAGGTCAGGTTGTTCATGGTGCCCGAGCCCTCCGCCTGGACGGAGAGCGCCGCGTACAGCGCGCCCGTGACGGCCTGGGAGGTCTCCACGTTGCCCGCGACGGTGGCCGCCGGGTGGACGGGTGCCAGCATCGAGCCCTCCGGGACCCTGACCTCCAGGGGTTTGAGGCAGCCGCTGTTGAGCGGGATGTCGTCGGCGACCAGGGTCCGGAAGACGTACAGGACTGCGGCCATGACGACGGACTTCGGGGCGTTGAAGTTCCCGGGCTGCTGCGGTGAGGTGCCGGTGAAGTCGACGACGGCGCTGCGGGCGTCACGGTCCACGGTCAGCGCGACCTCGATCACGGCGCCGTTGTCGGTCTCGTAGCGGTACGAACCGTCGTGCAACTCCGCGATGATCCGGCGAACGGACTCCTCGGCATTGTCCTGCACATGGCCCATGTACGCGTCGACGACCTCGGCGCCGAACTGGTCCACCATGCGCCGCAGTTCGGCGATGCCCTTCTCGTTGGCGGCGATCTGGGCGCGCAGGTCGGCGAGATTGGTGTCGGGATCGCGGGACGGGTATGCGGCGCCGGTGAGCAGCTCGCGGGTCTCGGCCTCACGGAATGTGCCGTCCCTCACCAGCAGCCAGTTGTCGAACAGCACCCCTTCCTCGTCGATGGTTCGACTGAAGGCGGGCATGGATCCGGGGGTGATGCCGCCGATCTCGGCGTGGTGGCCGCGCGATGCCACCAGGAACCGCGGCCCGGCGCGACCGCCGCCGGATGTCTCGTGTCCGTCGAACACCGGCGTCACGACGGTCACATCGGGCAGATGCGTACCTCCGTGGTACGGGTCGTTGATGGCGTACACGTCGCCGGGGCGCATCGTGGTGCCGTTGCGCCGGAGCACCTCCTTGATGGACTCCCCCATCGAGCCGAGGTGCACCGGAATGTGCGGGGCGTTGGCGATCAGGTTGCCGTCCGCGTCGAACAGGGCACAGGAGAAGTCGAGCCGCTCCTTGATGTTGACGGAGTGGGCGGTGTTCTCCAGGCGTACGCCCATCTGCTCGGCGATCGACATGAAGAGATTGTTGAACACCTCCAGCATGACGGGGTCCACGCGCGTACCGATCGCGGTCCGGCCGGGGCGCGGTCGGACCCGGGTGAGCAGCAGATGGCCGAGGTCGCCGATGGTGGCCTGCCAGCCGGGATCGACGACGGTGGTGGCGTCGGCCTCCGCGATCACGGCGGGACCGGTGACGGTGTCCGACGGGTGCAGGGCCTCGCGCCGGTGGAGCGGAGTGTCCTGCCATCGGCCGTCGGCGAACATCCGCACCGTGTCATGGGGTTGCGGCGCGCCCTGACCGGCCCTCCGGTCCACCGGGTGCGGCACGTGCCGGCCGGCCGCGCCGGTCGCCTCGACCGATACCGCCTCGACAAGCAGCGGTCGGTCCATGGTGAACCCGTAGCGGGCGCGGTGCTCGGTGGTGAACACCTCCTTCATCGCGGGCGCGGTGTCCAGGTCGACCGGCAGGCTCGCGTCCGTGCCCGCGTAGCGCAGGTACACCCGGGCGTGCGTGCTGATCACATCGTCCGCGAGGCCGTCGGCGCGCAGTTCGGCGCGGGTGCGGGCGGCCAGGTCGTCGTGGAGCTCTCCCAGCCGGGTCCTGGTCCCCTCGTCGTCCAGTTCCGCCTCGACCGACTGTTCGCGCATGGCGGTCGCGTCCGCAAGACCGATGCCGTACGCCGACAGCACCCCGGCCAGCGGCGGTACGAGGACCGTGTCGACGCCCAGCGCGTCGGCGACGGCGCAGGCGTGCTGGCCGCCGGCGCCGCCGAAGGAGGTGAGGGCATAGCGGGTGATGTCGTGGCCGCGCTCCACGGAGATCTTCTTGACCGCGTTCGCCATGTTGAGCACGGCGATCTCCAGGAAGCCGGCGGCGACCGCGGCGGCGGTGCGTCGCGTTCCGGTGGCCCGGGCCACGTCGTCGGCGAGTTCGCCGAAGCGCTCGCGCACCACATCGGCGTCGGGTGGAAGGTCCCCGTCCGGTCCGAAGACGGCGGGGAAGTGTGTGGGCTGGACCCGGCCGAGCATGACATTGGCGTCGGTGACGGTGAGGGGCCCGCCGCGGCGGTAGCAGGCCGGGCCGGGGACGGCGCCCGCGGAGTCGGGTCCCACCCGGTGGCGCCGGCCGTCGAAGTGCAGGACGGAGCCGCCGCCGGCCGCGACGGTGTGGATGTTCATCATGGGGGCGCGCATCCGTACCCCGGCGACCTGGGTGCCGAGCTCACGCTCGAACTCGCCCGCGTAGTGCGACACATCGGTGGACGTACCGCCCATGTCGAAGCCGATGACCCGGTCGAATCCGGCCTGTTCGGACGTACGGGCCATGCCGACGACTCCGCCTGCCGGTCCGGAGAGGACGGCGTCCTTGCCACGGAAGTGCGCGGCCTCGCGCAGTCCGCCGTTGGACTGGATGAACATCAGCCGGACGGCGTCCAGTTCATCGGCGACCTCGTCGACGTACCGCCGCAGGATCGGCGAGAGATAGGCGTCGACGACGGTGGTGTCACCGCGCGGTACGAGCTTGATCAGCGGACTCACCTCGTGGGAGCAGCTGACCTGGGTGAAGCCGGCCTCGCGGGCCGCGGCGGCGACCGCGGTCTCGTGGGCGGGGTGCCGGTAGCCGTGCATCAGGACGACCGCCGCGCTGCGGAATCCGTCGGCCCACGCGGCTCTCAACTGCTCGGCCGTCGCTGCCAGGTCGAGGGGTGTGAGGGTCCTGCCGTGCGCGTCGATCCGCTCCGGCACCTCGATCACCCGCTCGTAGACGGCCTCCGGCAGGAGGATTCGGCGGTCGAAGAGGCGCGGCCGGTTCTGGTACGCGATGCGCAGGGCGTCGCCGAACCCTTCGGTGATCACCAGGACGGTCGGCTCGCCACGCCGCTCCAGCAGGGCGTTGGTGGCGACGGTCGTGCCCATCTTCACACTGCCGACCCGGTCGGCGGGGACCGGGTCGGTGGGGCCGAGGCCCAGCAGCAGACGGATCCCGGCCACTGCCGCGTCCCGGTAGCGGTCCGGATCGTGCGAGAGGAGCTTGCGGGTGACCAGCCGCCCGTCGGGATCGCGGCCCACCACGTCGGTGAACGTTCCGCCACGGTCGATCCAGAACTCCCAGCGTCCAGTCACCCCTCCATAGTGACGTGCGGCACCGACAACGGGGCGGGCGGCACGGCGGGCGGAGTTCTGAACGTGACCGTGGCGAGCGCGCCCTGCAGTGCCTGTTCGGCCCGCCGGTCCAGCTGCGCGCTCGTGCCGCGCGCCCAGTGCCGTATCTCCGCTCCTGCCAGGCAAAACAGTTGGGGCAGCAGATCGGTGCTCCGGCGGACCAGCCATCCGGTGCCCGCCGTGGCCAGCCAGAGCAACGAGTCGGTGCGGCTCGGCGACGGCTGTTCCGGCTCACGACCGGGCGGGGTGCCGAGGGCCAGGCCTCGGGTGGCCAGCAGCCTGTGGAAGTCCGCCGCCACCGTGCGATGACCGCGCTCGGCCGGATGGAGCCGGTCGGCGCTCCACAGCGAACGGTCGGAGACCCACTCCCCGTCCGAGGCATGCAGATGGACGGCGCCGTAACGGGCGGACAACGCATGCACCACGGCATTCACCGCACTCTGCCGCCGGGCCAGCGGCCGGCCGAGCGGCGCGGGCAGCCCGAGGACGGCGCCGGGATCGGGCAGACAGGCCGTGAGAAGTACGGCCCCGCCGCCGGTCAGGAGCGCGCAGACCTCGTCCAGCCGCTGGGCGAGGAGCCGGATGTCGAATGACCGGCGCAGGGTGTCGTTGACGCCGACGACGACGGAGGCCAGGTCGGGCCGGAAGGCGGCAGCGGCCGGGGCCTGCAGGTCACGGACGTCGCTGGAGAGCGAACCGCTGACGGCGAAGTTACGGAACTCGACACCCCGCAGGCCGTTCCCGATCCCGTCCGCCAGCAACGCGGCCCAGCCGCGACGCCCACCGGGGACGGGATCACCGATACCTTCGGTGAACGAGTCCCCGAGCGCGGCGAACCGGATCGGGCGATCGGGGGCCGCGGTCTGAGCAGGTGATTCGGGCGGTACGGACGGAGCGGCCGTTACGGGGAGGGAAGCCGCTATGGAGGATGAGGCGGGCGCGGGCGACGCCGGCAGCAAGGGCGGAGCCTCTGTAACGGATACGCGAGCCGACACAGCAGTCGGCACGCCCCCGGGCGAAACCGGCAGAGCCCCCGGCACGGGCACCTGAGCCGACGCAGAGCTCGACGCGCGCGCCGGCGCCCCTGGCACCGGCACGGCCGTCGCCCCCGCCGCCGGCGCGGCCACCGGTACCACCGCCCCCGTCATGCCCGCACCCCCGGTATCCCGCCCCGGTCCGGCACCTCGTGGGCGGCCAGGAACGCCGCCACCGAGCGGTCCCAGCCGAAGAGTTCGGCGCGTTGTCTCGCCGCCGCGCGCCGCCCCGCTTCCGGGCGCGCCAGGAGCTCCTGTACGGCCGCGGCGAATGCCTCGCCGGTGTCCGCGGCGGCCACTCCCGCTTCGCCGATCACCTCCGGCAGCGCGGAGCTCGCGCTCGCCACCACCGGGGTGCCGCAGGCCAGTGCTTCCAGGGCCGAGAGGCCGAACGTCTCGGCGGGGCCGGGGGCCAGGCAGAGGTCGGCCGAGGCCTGCAGATCCGCCACCCGTTCCCGGTCCCGCACATGTCCCAGGAACTCGACCGGCAGCCGCTCCGCCCGCGCCCGGCTCTCCAGCCCCGCGCGCAGCGGCCCGTCACCGGCGACCACCAGCGTCGCACGCACACCCAGGCCGTTGAGGACGGCGAGCGCGTCCAGGGCCCGGCCGGGCCGTTTCTCCACCGAGAGGCGGGAGCACATCACAAGGAGCACGGACCGGCCGTGGACGTGCTGGGCACGCAGGACCAGGCTGCGCCGGCCGGGGCGGCAGCGCCGCAGGTCCACGCCGAGCGGGGCGCGGACCACATTGCGCGCGCCGATCCGGACGAACTCGCGCTCCGCCCACTCCGTGGTGCAGACGATCCGGGTGTACGCGTGTGCGCTGAGGGTGTTGAGGCGGTCGGCGGTCCGCGCGGCTGCGCCGGCCGGGACGCCCCAGGTGCGGAGCACCCCGTCCGCCGTCTCGTGGGAAACCATCACAGCGGGCACCCGGGCGCGGCGGGCCCACTCGCCCGTCCAGCGCAGGGTGGTGCGGTCGGAGACCTCCAGGCGGTCGGGCCGCAGCGTTTCGAGGAGGTGCCGGAGGGTGCGGCGGCCGGCCAGTACGCGATAGCCGCCGCTGCCCGGCAGCGCCGGTCCCGGGAGGGTGATCACCCTGCCCTGCGCGGTGCGTACATCGCTCGCGCTGTCACCGGGCACGACGAGTACCGGCTCGTGCCCGGCCGCGAGGTAGCCGCGGCCGAGTTCGTCCAGGGCGGTGCGCAGCCCGCCGGAGGACGGGGTGACGAAGTTCGCCAGGCGGACAATGGTCTTCCCCTGCTCGCGCCCGGTCATGCGGCCACCGCCGTCCGGCCGCGCAGCACCTCGTCGTAGTGGTCCAGCAGTTGATCGCCGACGGCTTCCCACGTCCGCCCCTCGACCATGGTCCGCCCGGCCCGCCCGTAGGCCGCCGCGCGAGCCGGGTCGGCGGCGAGTGCGCCGACGGCTGCCTGTACCGCGTCGGCGTCGTGCGGCGGGACCAGCAGGCCGGTCCTCCCGTGGTCGACGAGGTCGAGCGGCCCGCCCGCCGCCGGGGCGATGACGGGCACACCGGAGGCCATGGCCTCCTGCACGGTCTGACAGAACGTTTCGTACGGGCCGGTGTGCACGAACATGTCCAGCGAGGCGAACAGCCGGGCGAGGTCCTCCCCGGTCCTGCGGCCGAGGAAGACGGCGCCGGGCAGGGCCGCTCGCAGCGATGCGCTGCTGGGGCCGTCCCCGACGACCACGACCCGCACCCCGGGCAGCCGGCAGGCTCCGGCGAGGAGTTCGACGTGCTTCTCCGGGGCGAGCCGGCCGACGTATCCGATGATCTTCTCGCCACCGGGCGCGAGACGGTGGCGCAACGCCTCGTCACGCAGTTCCGGCCGGAACCGTACGGTGTCGACGCCGCGCGGCCACAGCCGCACCCGCTCCACGCCGTGCTCGGTGAGGTCGCGGACGGCGGCGGAGGAGGGAGCGAGGGTCCGGTCGGCGGCGCTGTGCACGGCGCGCATCCGGCGCCAGGCGGTGTTCTCGCCGGCACCGAGGTACGTACGGGCGTAGCCGGCCAGGTCGGTCTGGTAGACGGCCACGGCAGGCAGCCCGAGCCGGGCGGCTGCCGCCATGCCGCGTGCGCCGAGCACGAACGGTCCGGCGAGATGGACGAGTTCGGCCCGGTGGGCGGTGAGAGCGGCCATCAGCCGACGGCTCGGAAGAGCCACCCGGACCTGGGAGTAGCCGGGCAGGGGCAGGGAAGGGACGCGCACCACGGGGCAGGGCGCGGCCGATTCGAAGATGTCGGAGGTGCCGGAGGCACCCGGGTACGAGGGCGAGGAGGACGCGGGGCGTGCGGGATCACTGCCGGTGGGCGGCTCCCACGGGGAGCCGGAGGCGGCCGGCGGCCCCGCACGGTCGCTGCCGGTGGGTGGCCTCCACGGAGTGCCGGAGGACCGGGATGTGGCCGTCGCGCCGGCCGTGGCCGGTGCTATGACGAGCGGTTCGTGGCCACGCGCGGCAAGGTGCCGGGCGGTCTGCATGGTGCAGTGGGCCACGCCGTTGACATCGGGCGGGAAGGATTCGGTGACGATGACGACACGCATACCCGTGTTGTCGTCGCACCGGACGTGACGGGGCCGACTTGGATCTTTCCATCCGGGGAACGTCCAGTGAGCGTTCGACGTCCGGTGGCAGGATGCGCCGCGCTCCCCCGAAGCGCTGCGCCCTTCTGTGCGTGCCTCGGGTCAGACAGCCGGGGTGTCGGGGCCGATCCTGCTGCGTACCGCGGTCTGTACCTCGGCCTCCTCGGCCGGGTCGGCGGCCAGTCGGCGCAGCCGTTCGGCGACCCTGATGTCGCCGGTCTCCGCGTGGAGTGCGGCGACCTCCCGGGTGGTCTCCTCGCAGTCCCACAGGCATTCGACGGCGAAGCCGGTGGCGAATGAGGGGTCGGTGGCCGCGAGTGCGCGCGCCGCCCGGCCGCGCAGATGCGAGGAGGACGTCTCCCGGTAGACGTGGCGCAGGACGGGTGCGGCGCAGGCGATGCCCAGCCGGCCCGTGCCGTCGACGAGGGTCCACAGGCGTTGTGCGTCCGGCCCTTCGCCGCGTACGGCGTCGCGCAGAGCGGCGAGGACGAGGGATGCGTCCTGGTCGTCGCCCCGGCAGGCGAGCACACCGGCGGCGGAGGCGCCGAGCGCGTCCGGCCGTCGGGCCCAGATCCGGGCCCGGTCCACTGCCGCGTCGCCACACATCCGCTCGAAGGCGGCGACAGCCGCGTCGGCGACCGTGCGCGAGGGGCCGACCGCCGCGACTTCGATCAGGTCGAGCACGGCCGGGTCCCTGGCTTCGGACAGGTAGTGCAGAGCCGCGCAGCGGGCGCCTTCCGGGCCGCTGCGGGCAGCCTCGACGATCACCGGCCGGTCGTCGGGTCCGGCGACGGCGGTGAGGCAGCGGGCGGCCGGTACGTGAAGAGGGGTGCCGCGGTCCAGTCCCTGCTGGGCCCAGTCGAAGACGGCCTGGACGCTCCAGCCGGGGCGTGGGCCGCCGGGGCGCATCTGTCGCTGCCAGCGGTCGAACGAGCCCTGTTCCGAGGCGGACCTGACCCTGGCTCCGACCGCTTCGCGCGGATCGTCCGCCCACAGCCGCCATGGCCGGGGCTCGAAGGCGTCCCGTACGGCGGCGGCGAGCTCGGTGGTCCCCTCCTCGGTGTCCGGGAACCGGGCCAGGACGGGCACGGCGAGCGTGCGGAGTCCGGCGTCGTCGTCGCGCAGGGCCAGCTCGTCGAGGGCCCATGCCCAGTTGGAGCCGGTCGCCGCGTACCGCCGCAGCAGGGCCAGGGCGTCGGAGCGACCGTACGAGGCGAGGTGGCCGAGGACCGCGAGGGCCAGGCCGGTCCGCGAGTCGTCGGTGTCGATGTGGTCGTCCGGATCGCTCAGGTGCTGCTCGATCTCCTCGATGCCGCCGTCGAGGTCGAGATACAGACGTGCGTAGTAGAGGGAGCGGTTCTCGACCTGCCAGTCGTGACGCGGATCGCTCAGGACGCAGTGGTTGAGGGCCGCGAGGGCTTCGGCGCGTGGTGCGGCGAGCGCGTGGAGCGTGCCGTCGCCGCGGCCCCTCTGCAGCAGGCCGAGCAGGGTGCCGCTCGGCGCTATGAACGGATCGAACATGGGAAAAGCCTCACATCAAGCTGTCGACGCAACCGGGACTGTGCAGTTCCAAGTGCCGGGTGGGCACTACGCCGCGCAGCAACATGATCGGCCGACCGCCGTCTTCTGCTTGGTGTAGACCATCTTCCTCTGCCTCTCGTCGGTGGCCCGAATCGGGCCCGCGACGTCATGATGACCCAGCCATTTCGTCACCGCGACCACATTTACCGCGTACCCGCTCAGCGGGAGCCGAAGAGTTCCAGCAGGTCGGCCTTGCCGAACATGCGCGCGGTGTCCAGCGCGGACGGTGTTCCGGCCGCCGGGTCTGCACCTGCGGCGAGCAGCGCCTCGATCACCGCGTCCTCCCCCTTGAACACGGCTCCGGCGAGCGGCGTCTGCCCGCGGTCGTTGGCCCGGTCCGGGTCGGCGCCACGGCCGACGAGGGCGGTGACCGCCTCGGCGTGCCCGTGATAGGCGGCGAGCATCAGCAACGAATCGCCCCGGTCGTTGGTCAGGTTCGCGGGCACACCGGCGTCCACATACGCGGCGAGCGTCTCGGTCTCCCCGCGGCGCGCCAGGTCGAAGACCTTGGTCGCCAGTTCCACGACCTCGGGATCTGGGACTTCGCTCATCGGACGGACCGCCTTCCATGAACTCGCTGCTGCTGACCGGGTGGGGCGTACGGCACGGGGGCCGTACGAGTGAATCGACAGGCTACTGCTCCACGGCACACATGCCCCGGACCGGCCGTGGCAAAGATCACGCCGAGTGAGGGCAGGACGGTGCGCCGTGCCGGATGTTCCGCCCGAACCGCGTCCGCCTGTCGGCCGTTCCAGTGAAAATAATGACCTTTCACCCAATTGCCCCTTTTATCCTATAGATACTTTTTGTGATCCTGGAAGGACTCATGGTGACTGTCCCCCCAAACAGGAGAACCACTCATGATCCTTTCCATGTCAGGCGTAGTCATCCTCGGCGTCATCGTCTTCCTGTTCTTCAGGAAGGACGGCCTCAAGGCCTCGCACGCCCTCGTCACAGCCCTCTTCGGCTTCTATCTGGCAGGCACCGCCATCGCACCGAGCATCACCGCGGGCGGAGCGAGCCTGGCCGGCCTGCTGGGCGGGATCAAGTTCTGACCCCCCGCGACCCGCTCCCACCCTTCAGGAGACCGACGTGGCCCGGCGACCACTCCCCCGCATTCTTAACAGCGGCAGCGCTTCGATCACTCGCGGTCGCGAGCTCGCGCGCACGGCCGCCGACAACGCCACCGACGTCCTTCATCCGCTGATCAGGATCACTCGTGGTCTGCGGCTGCTGGCCGGTGCAGGACGGCGGAAATGGGCCGCGACACCCAAGGAGCGGCGCGGTCCCACGCTGTTCCTCGTCGCTGCCTGCGTACTCGTGGTGGCGCTCATCCCGTACGGGCCCCTGCTCGCCCTGGCCGCGGTGATGGGCGCCGCCGCATGGAAGGGGCGCGAGCGTACCCCGGTGAAGACCGGTCCCGACAAGACCGAGACGGGGCGGCTGCAGGCCCTGTACGAGGCGCTCGTGCCGTACTTCTCCGTGGCCGACGACCCGAGTCCGCTGTTCGCTCACGGCGGCGACTGGGGAAAGGCGTTCAGCGGTTACGAGTTCGACGGCGACGGACGCGTCTCCCGGCTCAAGGTCGCGTACCCCGCGTACTTCACCGACGGCGAGGCCGCCTCCCGCATCCGGATCGAACAGCTGCTGCACGCCAAGTCGGGCCGCGGCCGCGAGTACCACTTCGCCTGGGACGAGGAGGCCAACCAGCTCGTGATGAGCGTCCTCGACGCCCTGCCCACCTCCATCGCCGCCCAGCGCTTCGTCACCACGCCCGGGGAGACGGTGCTGGGCTTCACCGACGACGGCGCGGTGCAGCGAAAGGTGCCGGTCACCGACGGCGAGGAGACCCGGGACGCACCCCCGGTCGTCTGGCGAACCGGCGCCCGCTCCACGGAACCGCACCTGCTGATCGTCGGACAGCCGGGCAGCGGCACCTCGACGCTGATGCGCTCCATCGCCCTGCAGGCACTCCAGCACGGCGACATCCTCATCATCGAAGGCAGCGGAACCGGCGAGTACGCCTGCCTGACCGGACGCACCGGGGTGCTGGCCGTCGAGTGCGGACTGGCCGGTGCGCTGGCCACCCTGGAGTGGGCGGCCCACGAGACGGAGCGGCGGCTGATCGCCGCCAACCGGGCCCGGCAGGCGGGACATCCCCCGCCCGAGGACACCAAGCGCCCGCTCTGGATCCTGCTGGACCGGCCCAGCGTCCTCGGCCACCTCGCGGCCGTGGACGGCCGGCCCGACCCGCAGGAACTGCTTCAGGTGCCGTTGCGGCACGGCAGGGCGGCCAATGTCACCGTGGTGACGACCGACCAGTTCGAAACCCTGGACACGCTCAGCGAGACCGTACGGACCCACACCCGGGCCCGGGTCGTCCTCGGCCCCTGCGCACGCGACCAGGTCGAGTCCGTGCTCGGCCTGGAGCCGCACACCACCCCGCCACCGGATGTCCCGCCCGGCCGGGGATACGCGCGGCTCGGCACCGGCCCGGTGCTGCGGCTCCAGGTGCCGGCCACACCGGACCCGTACGACGACGCGACGAGCGAGGCACACCGGCAGGCGGTGCTCGATCTGCTTCCCGCGCGACAGACTGCGTTCGAGGCGACGGTGCCGGAACCGACAAGTCCGGACCCGTTGCCCACGGAAACCGCCCTGACGGCGGAGCACGTCCTGACAGCCGAGCAGCTGACGCTCAGCGAGTAGGCCTACGAGGGGGGGGGGGGGGGGGGGGGGGGGGGGGGGGGGGGGGGGGGGGGGGGGGGGGGGGGGGGGGGGGGGCGCCCCCCCCCCCCCCCCCCCGGCCCGGGGGGGCCCGCCGCGGCGCGCG
>NZ_JBITCU010000049.1:0-36229 GCF_044453545.1 Streptomyces sp. NPDC051664
GAGAACAACCTCGACGTCAAGCAGGTCGAGAAGCTCGTCGCGGACAACACCGACGGCCGCACCCTCGGCTTCGTGGGTGAGCCCCGGGTCAACGTCCTGCAGCTCAACATCGCACTCAAGGAGCTGGTGAACGGAGGTTGATTCTCCGCCGACGGGTGCGCCGGGCCGCCGTGGTCATGCTGTACGGACCACGGCGGCCCGGCGCCGTGCCCGCCCGGAGGGCCTCGGTCATTGCCCGGCCGTGTGCCTCATGCACATACTGGCGTCCGACGGGGACCGACCACGCATGGGGGAGCGCATGACCGACAGCACCGGCGGAAAGAGCACAGCCGGCCAGGGCGGCACGGCGGTCGCCGAGGACCCGGCCCGCGGGCCGATGGTCCGCATCGAGGACCTGCACCGCTCGTACGGAACGGGCGCGGGCGCCGTCCACGCGCTGCGGGGGATCTCCTTCGACGTGCCGCGCGGCGAACTCGTCGCACTCAAGGGGCGCTCGGGCTCCGGCAAGACGACCCTGCTGAACCTGGTCGGCGGCCTCGACAGCCCCGACCGCGGCCGGATCACCGTCGACGGCACGGACCTTTCCGAGCTCGGCGAGGACGGGCTGCTGGAACTGCGCCGGGACCGGATCGGCTTCATCTTCCAGTCGTTCGGCCTGATCCCGATCCTGACCGCCGCGGAGAACGTCGGCGTACCGATGCGGCTGCGCAAGGCGGACCCGCGCGAGCGGGAGGACCGGGTGGCGTTGCTGCTCTCCCTGGTCGGGCTCGGCGACCACGGTGCGCAGCGGCCCGGGGAGCTCTCCGGCGGCCAGCAGCAACGTGTCGCCATCGCCCGTGCGCTCGCCAACCGGCCCGCGCTGCTGATCGCGGACGAGCCGACGGGACAGCTCGACGCGGAGACGGGGCTCGCCGTGATGGAGCTGTTGCGGGCGGTGGTACGGAGCGAGGGGGTGACCGCGTTGGTGGCGACGCACGATGCGCAGTTGCTGGGGCTGGCGGACCGGGTGCTGGAGCTGAGGGACGGGCTTATCGCCGAGCAGCACGCGTAGGCGGCAGGGGAAGGGGCGTCCGGGCTCGCCCGGGCACCTTTTTGTCGTCACCTATCGTGATATGCGCTATCCACCCGGTTCGGCGCATCAGAATTCCGTCAATTCGCTCTTCTGTCCGACCTTGTATCCCCTTTGTCGCAAATATTCGAGGTAGCTTCGTCACCGGCTGCCGCATCGGCCGCAGTCGCTCATCTGAAAGACAATGGGGCCATGGCACGCGGCAAGCTTCGGATCTACCTGGGCGCGGCACCGGGCGTCGGCAAGACGTACGCGATGCTCTCCGAGGCCCACCGCCGGGTGGAGCGGGGCACCGACTGCGTCGTCGGGTTCGTGGAACACCACGACCGGCCGCGCACCGAGGTGATGCTGCACGGCCTGGAGCAGATCCCGCGCCGCGAGATCGAGTACCGGGACACCGTCTTCACCGAGATGGACGTCGACGCGGTACTGGACCGTGCCCCGGCCGTCGCCCTGGTGGACGAACTGGCCCACACCAATGTGCCGGGCTCCCGCAACGCCAAGCGCTGGCAGGACGTCGAAGAACTGCTCCAGGCGGGCATCGACGTCGTCTCCACCGTCAACATCCAGCACCTGGAGTCGCTCGGCGACGTCGTCGAGTCGATAACCGGTGTACGGCAGCGCGAGACCGTCCCCGACGAGGTCGTCCGCCGCGCCGACCAGATCGAGCTGGTCGACATGTCACCCCAGGCGCTGCGCCGCCGGATGGCCCACGGCAACATCTACAAGCCGGACCGGATCGACGCGTCCCTGTCCAACTACTTCCGCCCGGGCAACCTCACCGCCCTGCGCGAGCTCGCCCTGCTCTGGGTCGCCGACCGGGTCGACGAGTACCTCCAGCAGTACCGCGGCGAACACAACATCAGCACCACCTGGCAGGCCCGCGAACGCATCGTGGTCGGCCTCACCGGCGGACCCGAGGGCCGTACGCTGATCCGCCGCGCGTCCCGGATGGCCGCCAAAGGCTCCGGCGGCGAGATCCTCGCCGTCTACATCGCCCGCAGCGACGGACTGACCTCCGCGTCGCCCAAGGAACTCACCGCTCAGCGCACCCTCGTCGAGGACCTCGGCGGTACGTTCCACCACGTCATCGGCGACGACATACCCTCGGCACTCCTCGCGTTCGCCCGGGGTGTCAACGCCACCCAGATCGTGCTCGGATCCAGCCGCCGCAAGGCCTGGCAGTACATCTACGGCCCCGGCGTCGGCGCCACCGTCGCCCGCGAGTCCGGTCCCGACCTCGACGTCCACATCGTCACGCACGACGAGGTCGCCAAGGGCCGCGGACTACCGATCGCCCGCGGCGCCCGGCTCGGCCGGGCCCGGATCATCTGGGGCTGGTTGACCGGGGTCGGGGGTCCGGTCCTGCTCACGCTGCTCCTGACCAGCATGGCGGACGGTCCGGGGCTCGCCAACGACGTCCTGCTCTTCCTCTTCATGACGGTCGCCGCAGCCCTGCTCGGCGGGCTGCTGCCCGCTCTCGCGTCCGCGGCCGTCGGCTCGCTGCTGCTGAACTACTGGTTCACCCCGCCGACCCACACCCTGACGGTGCAGGACCCGAGGAACTTCGTCGCCATCGTGATCTTCTTCGCGGTCGCGGTGGCAGTGGCCTCCGTCGTCGACCTGGCGGCCCGCCGTACCCATCAGGCGGCCCGGCTGCGCGCCGAGTCCGAGATCCTGTCCTTCCTGGCCGGCAGCGTGCTGCGCGGCGAGACCACCCTGGACGCCCTGCTGGACCGGGTCCGCGAGACCTTCGCCATGGAGTCCGTGGCGCTTCTGGAGCGGCGCAGCGACGTCGACCCGTGGACCTGCGCGGGCAGTGTCGGCCCTGCGCCCGTCTCCCGCCCCGAGGACGCCGATGTGGACATGCCCGTCGGCGACCACATGGCGCTCGCGCTCTCCGGCCGGGTGCTGCCCGCGGAGGACCGCCGGGTGCTCGGCGCGTTCGCCGCCCAGGCCGCCGTCGTACTCGACCGGCAGCGCCTGGTCGGGGAGGCGGAGGAGGCCCGGCGGCTCGCCGAGGGGAACCGGATAAGGACCGCGCTCCTCGCCGCTGTCAGCCACGATCTCCGGACCCCGCTGGCCGCCATCAAGGCTGCCGTCACCTCGCTGCGTTCCGACGACGTGTCCTGGTCGGAGGCGGATGAGGCGGAGTTCCTCGAAGGCATCGAGAACGGCGCCGACCGTCTCGACCATCTGGTCGGCAACCTCCTCGACATGTCGAGGCTGCAGACCGGCACCGTCACCCCGCTGATTCGCGAGATCGACCTCGACGAGGTGGTCCCGATGGCGCTCGGAGGCGTACCGGAGGGCAGTGTCGACCTGGACATCCCGGAGACGCTGCCGATGGTCGCCGTCGACCCGGGGCTGCTGGAGCGGGCCGTCGCGAACATCGTCGAGAACGCCGTCAAGTACAGCCCCGACGGGGAGCGTGTCACCGTGGCCGCCAGCGCGCTCGGCGCCCGGGTCGAGCTCCGGGTGGCCGACCGCGGTCCCGGTGTCCCCGACGAGGGCAAGGAGCGGATCTTCGAACCCTTCCAGCGCTACGGCGACGCCCCGCGCGGCGCCGGAGTCGGCCTGGGGCTCGCCGTCGCCCGCGGCTTCGTGGAGTCCATGGGCGGCACCCTCGACGCCGAGGACACCCCCGGTGGTGGCATGACCATGGTCCTGACGCTCAAGGCGGTGTCGGGATACGTTCCGACCGGTACCGATCTGCCCGCGCAGGCCGTCTCGTGATCGCCGCCGTGATACCCGTAGTGCTCCCCGCAGCAATTCCGTACAGCAGAAAGGCAGGTTCCCGATGACCCGGGTGCTTGTGGTCGACGACGAGCCGCAGATCGTACGCGCCCTCGTGATCAATCTGAAGGCGCGCAAGTACGAGGTGGACGCGGCGCCCGACGGTGCGACGGCCCTCCAGCTTGCCGCCGCGCGTCACCCCGATGTCGTCGTCCTCGACCTCGGCCTCCCGGACATGGACGGCGTGGAGGTGATCAGAGGGCTGCGCGGCTGGACCCGGGTGCCGATCCTGGTGCTCTCCGCCCGCCACACCTCCGACGAGAAGGTCGAGGCGCTGGATGCAGGAGCCGACGACTACGTCACCAAGCCGTTCGGCATGGACGAGCTGCTGGCCCGGCTGCGTGCCTCGGTCCGGCGGGCCGAACCGGTCGGCCAGGACGGCGCCGACGACATCGTGATGGTCGAGACCGAGGGGTTCACCGTCGACCTGGCGGCGAAGAAGGTTCAACGCGAGGGACGCGACGTGCGGCTCACCCCGACCGAGTGGCATCTGCTGGAGGTGCTGGTCCGCAACAGCGGCCGGCTGGTCAGCCAGAAGCAGCTGCTGCAGGAGGTGTGGGGGCCCTCGTACGGCACCGAGACCAACTATCTGCGTGTCTACATGGCCCAGCTCCGGCGCAAGCTGGAGGCGGACCCCTCGCACCCCCGGCACTTCGTCACCGAGCCGGGCATGGGTTACCGCTTCGAACGCGACTGAGCACTGTGCGTGCGGCGGCCTGTCGTCAGCTTCGCTCCGTGGCGAGTCGCCCGTCAGGGTGAGAGAACGGACACCTGCCCGGACCACCCTGGCCCGGTACCCTTCGGGTATGAGTGCTGTCCCTCGTTCCGAGAAGGCGGAGCGGCCGTCCGGCCGCTTCCGTCGGATGCTCGACCGGCTGTCCAGCTCCCAGCAAGACCTGGAATCGGAGGAGCTGCAGGAGGACTCGCAGGCATCGGGATGCACGCGGATCTCCGACTGCAACGACCGCCAGATCGTCAAGGTGACTGGTACCTTGCGGACCGTCACCCTGCGGCCGCGCGCCGGAGTGCCCGCCCTGGAAGCGGAGCTCTTCGACGGCACCGCCCCGCTGGACGTGGTCTGGCTGGGCCGGCGTTCCATCGTGGGCATAGAGCCGGGCCGTAAGCTCATCGCCTCCGGCCGGATCGCCATGAGCCACGGACGCCGGGTGCTGTTCAACCCCAAATACGAACTCCGACCGCTCGGCAAGGAGTAGCCGGTGACGTCTCTCGACAAGCCGACACCCGATACGGACCGCACCGACCAGCAGGAGGCCGACGCGAAGGCGGTCACCGAAGCCGCCCTCTTCGAGGCGTTCGGCGGCATCCGCGGGATGGTGGAGACAGTCCTGCCCGGGCTGCTCTTCGTCACGATCTTCACCATCAACAAGGACCTGCACACCTCGGCCATCGCGGCCCTGGCCGTGTCCCTGGTCCTCGTCGCCGTACGGTTGATCCGCAAGGACACCGTCAAGCACGCCTTCAGCGGGGTCTTCGGCGTCGCCTTCGGTGTGGTCTTCGCGATGATGACGGGCAATGCCAAGGACTTCTACCTGCCCGGCATGATCTACACGCTGGGCCTGGCCCTCGCCTACATCGTCACGACGATCGCCGGGGTGCCGCTGATAGGGCTGATCCTCGGGCCGGTCTTCAAGGAGAACCTCTCCTGGCGCACCCGGAACCCCGGCCGCAAGAAGGCGTACGCCAAGGCCAGCTGGGCCTGGGGCCTGATACTGCTCGCCAAGTGCGCGATCCTCTTCCCGCTCTACTGGTGGGCCGACACCGCCCAGCTCGGCTGGGTCCTGGTCGCCCTGAAGATCCCGCCGTTCCTGCTCGCGGTGTACCTCACCTGGGTCTTCCTCGCCAAGGCGCCGCCGCCCATCGACGTCTTCGCCGAGATGGAGGCGGAGGAGCAGGCCGAGAAGGCCCGCAAGGAGGAAGCCGCCGCGGCCCGCAACACCGAGGCCTGACCCGGCAGCGACAGCGAAGGGGCCCGGAACCGTGACATACGGTTCCGGGCCCCTTCGTCGTACGAGATGCCGTGCGGGACGACGTACGGAAGGCGAGGCCGGCCGGCCTCAGTCGTCGGCGACCTCGCGACGCACCGACAGCAGGTCCTCCAGCTGCTCCTCGCGCGCCTGGGCGGCCACGAACAGCAGCTCGTCACCGGCCTCCAGCGTCTCCTCCGAGCCCGGGGTCAGCACCCGCGTACCGCGGATGATGGTGACCAGCGACGTGTCCTCGGGCCACGCCACATCGCCGACCTGGGTACCGGCCAGTGCCGACTCCGGGGGCAGCGTCAGCTCGACCAGGTTGGCGTCGCCGTGGCTGAAGCGCAGCAGCCGGACCAGATCGCCGACGCTCACCGCCTCCTCGACCAGCGCGGACATCAGACGCGGAGTGGAGACCGCGACATCGACGCCCCAGGACTCGTTGAACAGCCACTCGTTCTTCGGGTTGTTGACCCGGGCGACGACCCGCGGCACGCCGTACTCGGTCTTGGCGAGCAGGGACACGACCAGGTTCACCTTGTCGTCGCCGGTCGCGGCGATCACGACGTTGCAGCGCTGGAGCGCCGCCTCGTCCAGCGAGGTGATCTCGCAGGCATCCGCGAGCAGCCACTCGGCCATGGGCACCCGCTCCACCGAAATGGCGGTCGGCGCCTTGTCCACGAGCAGCACCTCGTGGCCGTTCTCCAGCAGCTCGCCGGCGATGGAGCGGCCCACCGCGCCGGCCCCGGCAATCGCGACACGCATCAGTGACCGCCCTCCTCAGGACCCTCGGCGAAGGCCGCCTCGACCTTCGCGATCTCGTCCGTACGCATCATCACGTGGACGAGATCGCCCTCCTGCAGCACCGTCTGCGACGACGGCAGGATGGCTTCGCCCAATCGGGTGAGGAACGCCACGCGGACGCCCGTCTCCTCCTGCAGCGTGCTGATCTTGTGCCCGATCCAGGACGGGGTGGTGTGCACCTCGGCGAGCTGAACACCGCCGCTCGGGTCGCGCCACAGCGGCTCGGCGCCCGAGGGCAGCAGCCGCCGCAGCATCTGGTCCGCCGTCCAGCGCACGGTGGCGACCGTGGGGATGCCGAGGCGCTGGTAGACCTCGGCGCGCCGCGGGTCGTAGATCCGCGCCGCGACGTTCTCGATGCCGAACATCTCGCGGGCCACCCGGGCGGCGATGATGTTCGAGTTGTCGCCGCTGCTCACCGCGGCGAACGCGCCGGCCTCCTCGATACCCGCCTCACGGAGGGTGTCCTGGTCGAAACCGACGCCGGTGACGCGTCGGCCACCGAATCCCGACCCGAGACGGCGGAACGCCGTGGGGTCCTGGTCGATCACGGCGACCGTGTGCCCCTGCTGCTCCAGGGTCTGCGCGAGAGCGGCTCCTACTCGCCCGCAGCCCATGATGACGATGTGCACCTTGCGCCTACCTCGCAGTCCTGGTCGTCCGGCTGACCTGCGAAAACACCCTGCTCACACTCTTTCCTCGGCTTGCCGGGCAAACAACGGGGCAACGTTTTCCGGCGTTGCCCGGGATGAGCTTATGCGGCCACCGACGCGTTGCCTCATTCGAGTGTGCTTTCGCCGCGGCCGTAGCTGCAAAGGCGCGGTAAAGAGGAACGGGTGACGGAACAGCGGGAAGGGAGATCCACTGGAACGCCACCGTCCGCCACACCCGTCCCCGTGGCCAACCGGAACGGAACGGTTACAGCGCGCTCATGCGATAAGGGGGGAGTGCAAGGATTCCGTTAAGGATTCCGTGGCGATTCCGGCTGAGTGCAGGAGATTGCAGGACCGCAGGGGTGGTGTGTGGGCGGCCTCCATACGGAACCCTTACGATCCTCAGCGTGTCCAAACTGACCGACGTGCCCAAACGGATCCTGATCGGCCGGGCGTTGCGCAGCGACAAGCTGGGGGAAACGCTCCTCCCCAAGCGCATCGCCCTCCCCGTCTTCGCATCCGACCCGCTGTCCTCGGTGGCGTACGCACCAGGAGAAGTCCTCCTCGTGCTGTCCATCGCGGGCGTGTCGGCGTACCACTTCAGCCCGTGGATCGCGGCCGCTGTCGTGGTCCTGATGTTCACGGTCGTCGCCTCGTACCGGCAGAACGTGCATGCCTACCCGAGCGGCGGCGGCGACTACGAGGTCGCCACCACCAATCTCGGTCCCAAGGCCGGTCTGACCGTCGCCAGCGCCCTGCTGGTGGACTACGTCCTGACCGTCGCCGTGTCGATCGCCTCCGGAGTGGAGAACCTCGGCTCCGCCATCCCGTTCGTCGTCGAGCACAAGACGCTCTGCGCGATCGCGGCCATCGTGCTGCTGACCCTGATGAACCTGCGTGGCGTCAAGGAGTCCGGCAAGCTCTTCGCCATCCCCACGTATCTCTTCGTGGCCGGCGTCTTCGTCATGATCGCTTGGGGCGCGTTCCGCGGTCTTGTTCTCGGCGACACCATGCACGCCCCGACCTCGGACTACGAGATCAAACCCGAGCACCAGGGCCTGGCCGGGTTCGCCCTCGTCTTCCTGCTGCTGCGGGCGTTCTCCTCCGGCTGTGCGGCGCTGACCGGCGTCGAGGCGATCAGCAACGGTGTCCCCGCTTTCCGCAAGCCGAAGAGCAAGAACGCCGCGACCACGCTCGCCATGATGGGCCTGCTGGCCGTCACGATGTTCTGCGGCATCATCGGCCTGGCCATGGCCACCGATGTGAAGATGGCCGAGAATCCGGCCCAGGACCTGATCCACAACGGCGCCGCCGTCGGTTCGAGCTTCGTCCAGGACCCGGTGATCTCCCAGGTCGCGGCCGCCGTCTTCGGTGACGGCTCGTTCCTCTTCATCATCCTCGCCGCGGCCACCGCGCTCGTGCTCTTCCTGGCCGCCAACACCGCGTACAACGGCTTCCCGCTGCTCGGCTCGATCCTCGCCCAGGACCGGTACCTGCCCCGCCAGCTGCACACCCGCGGCGACCGGCTCGCCTTCTCCAACGGCATCGTGCTGCTGGCCGGCGCGGCCATCCTGCTCACCTGGATCTACGGCGCCGACTCGACCCGGCTGATCCAGCTGTACATCGTCGGTGTGTTCGTCTCCTTCACCCTCAGCCAGACCGGCATGGTCCGGCACTGGAACCGTCATCTGAGGACCGAGAAGGACCCGGCCAAGCGGCGCCACATGATCCGCTCCCGCGCGATCAACACCTTCGGCGCGTTCTTCACCGGCCTGGTGCTCGTCGTCGTACTCGCCACCAAGTTCACCCACGGCGCCTGGGTCGCGCTGCTCGGCATGGTGATCTTCTACGGGACGATGACCGCGATTCGAAAGCACTACGACCGCGTCGCCGAGGAGATCGCCGCCGACGAGGCCCCGTCCGACGACAGCATGAAGCCTTCCCGGGTCCACTCGATCGTCCTGGTCTCCAAGCTGCACCGGCCCACGCTGCGCGCGCTCGCGTACGCCAAGCTGATCCGCTCCGACCATCTGGAGGCGCTGTCCATCAGCGTCGACCCGGCCGAGACCAAGGCGCTCAAGGCGGACTGGGAGCGGCGCGGCATCAACATCCCGCTGAAGATCCTCGACTCCCCGTACCGCGAGGTGACCCGGCCGGTCATCGACTACGTGAAGGGCCTGCGCCGGGAGAGCCCGCGCGACGTGGTCAGTGTCTACATCCCGGAGTACGTGGTCGGGCACTGGTACGAGCATCTGCTGCACAACCAGAGCGCCCTGCGCCTCAAGGGGCGGCTGCTGTTCACACCCGGCGTGATGGTGACGTCGGTCCCGTACCAGCTGGAATCCTCCGAGGCCGCCAAGAAGCGCGCCAGGAAGCGCGCCGAATGGAACGCTCCTGGATCGGTCCGCCGGGGTCCCGTGGAGCGCAGGGCCAAGGAGCCCAGCAGCAAGAGCTGACACGCTTGTGGTAAGCGGCCGGACGACACCCACGTAGACTGGTGGGCTGTTGTCCGGCCGTTTCCCTTTGATCCCTGGAGCCACCCCCTCATGCAGAACGAATCCACCTCGTCGCCGGCCGAGGACTCGCAGACCGGGGACTCACTGATCGGCGAGGAGTACGAGGTCGAGGTGGGCCCCGTCGCACACGGCGGCCACTGCATCGCCCGTACCTCGGAGGGCCAGGTCCTCTTCGTACGGCACACGCTCCCCGGTGAAAAGGTCATCGCCCGGATCACCGACGGCGACAAGGACTCCCGCTTCCTGCGCGCCGACGCCGTCACGATCATCGAACCGTCCAAGGACCGCGTCGAGGCGCCCTGCCCGTACGCCGGCCCCGGAAAGTGCGGCGGCTGCGACTGGCAGCACGCCAAGCCCGGCGCCCAGCGTCGGCTCAAGGGCGAAGTCATCGCCGAACAGCTCCAGCGCCTCGCCGGGCTCACCCCCGAAGAGGCCGGCTGGGACGGCACGGTCATGCCGGCCGAGGGCGACAAGCTCCCGAAGGGCGAGGTGCCTGCCTGGCGTACCCGCGTCCAGTACGCCATCGACGAGGACGGCCGCGCCGGTCTGCGCAAGCACCGCTCGCACGACGTCGAGCCGGTCGAGCACTGCATGATCGCGGCGCCCGGCGTCTCGGAACTCGGCATCGAGAAGCGCGACTGGACCGGCATGGCCTCGGTGGAAGCCATCACCGCCACCGGTTCCAACGACCGTCAGGTCATCCTCACCCCGAAGCCCGGCGCCCGGCTGCCGCTCGTCGAGCTCGACAAGCCGGTCTCCGTCCTGCGCGTCGACGAACGCGACGGCGGCATCCACCGGGTCCACGGCCGCGGCTTCGTCCGCGAACGCGCCGACGACCGCACGTACCGCGTCGGCTCGGGCGGCTTCTGGCAGGTCCACCCGCAGGCTGCCAACACCCTCGTCCGCGCGGTCATGCAGGGCCTCCTGCCCCGCAAGAACGACATGGCCCTCGACCTCTACTGCGGCGTCGGCCTGTTCGCCGGCGCCATCGGCCAGCGCATCGGCGAGAAGGGCGCGGTCCTCGGCATCGAGTCCGGCAAGCGCGCCGTCGAGGACGCCCGCCACAACCTCCAGGACCTCGACCGGGTCCGCATCGAGCACGGCAAGGTCGACCAGATCCTGCCCCGCACCGGCATCACCGAGTGCGACCTGATCGTCCTCGACCCGCCGCGCGCGGGCGCGGGCAAGCAGACGGTGAAGCACCTCGCCGGCCTCGGCGCCCGCCGCATCGCCTACGTCGCCTGCGACCCGGCGGCACTCGCGCGCGACCTGGCGTACTTCCGGGAGGGCGGTTACAAGGTGCGGACGCTGCGGGCGTTCGACCTGTTCCCGATGACGCACCACGTGGAGTGCGTGGCGATTCTGGAGCCTGCTGAGAAGGGCCTCTGACCTGCGGTTCTTCGCATGTCGTCGGCCTGCCCGACCTGTTTCCGGACAAGCAACGGGTGGAGCGGTCGACGTGGCTGCGGAGGCGGTCTGACCTGCGAGTTCACCGCAAAGCAAGAACGGCATCGGTGACAGTCCCGGGCATCGGCGAGCATTCTTGACGCTCCAGTGACGCTCGAGCGTTCGTGTCGGTCGTGGTGCGCCGATGCTCCAGGACTGCGGGTAGCGCCTGGGGGAACGTCAGCGCGGGGGCGGTGACGTGCGCGGCGACCGCGCCGTTGGACGGAGCCAGGCCGCCGCCTGCCTCGTCGATCCACCAGGTCCCGCCGCCGGGGCCGGTGAGGGTCAGGGCGACGCGGGCGTCGAGCTCCCACAACGCCCTCACCGACGAGGACCCGGACCGACGAGCAAGGACTACACCTCAATCATCAACGACAAGCAGTACGCGATCCGTCTTCACCGGCAGCACCGAGGTCGGACGAGCCGTGATGAAGGCGGCGAGCGAGAACCTCGTCCCCGTCACGCTGGAACTGGGCGGCAAGTCTCCGACCATCGTCGCCGCAGGTGGCGGCAGACGAGTCGGCCTGTACGCCGGGTCGCCAGTCGGCGGGCGCGTCCCAGCCGGCCGTGGACGACCTCGACGCGCCAGGCGTGGCGGATCGGTCGGAACACCAGCTGCTTGCGAGGTCACGGGCGACGACGGTCACCGTGACGCCGTGGGCGCGGTTCATGATGATCGGCGCTGCGACCTCCGTCATCGCCATCGAGACCGCGCTCGCCGACCGCTACGGCAAGGGCACCCTGGCCGGCCACCTCGGGAATGCCCGCGCTGACGGACTCCTCACCGAGGAGCAGTACGACCTCCTCGATAGCTGCGGGCGGCCGATCCGGAACAGGTACGCGCACGGGGATCTCACCCATGCCGTGCTGACCCCGCCCCTGGCCATCGGGATGGTCCGTACGTCGATCACGATCCTCGCCGAGTTGCACGCCACGCCACGCCCCGGGATTACGGCCGCGAGCGAATGAGCGTTTTCAGCGTGGTCACCGATGGGGTGACGGCGGCGAGGGGGCAACGGCACGAGGCACCCGTGCCGTTGAGGGAGGTGTTCGAAGTCTCAACTCACCAGCGCAGGTGCCTCGTTGGTCCCCTATCCTGCCGCACTCGACCTGCCTCATGCGCTGGTCGAGTGGGTCACCATGCTCATCGTCACCCGCGAGGGTGACCGCCGCTGCAAGCTTTTGCCGCCCAACGCGCGCTTGTCGGTCTTTTGTACCTGCGCAAGCACGACACCCTGGCCCAGATAGCGGCCGGGTTCGGCATCTCGGTCGGCACCGCCCACGCCTACACGGCCGCGGTGATCGATCTCCTGGCCGCGCGGGCGCCCGGCCTGCTCAAGGTCCTGCGCGAGCACGTACCGGAGTACGCACTGCTCGACGGGACGCTCGCCGAGTGCGACCGGGTGGGCGACGGCCGGGCCGACTACTCGCACAAGCACCGTCGCCACGGCGTGAACGTGCAGGTCGTGACCGACCCGGCTGTGCGGGTGCTGTGGATCTCGCCGGCCTTGCCAGGCCGGTGCCATGACCTGACCGCGGCCCGCACCACAGGATCATCCGGATCTGCGAACGCCAGGGCGTGGCCGTTCTGGCCGACCGCGCCTACCAGGGCGCCAGCCCCTGGGTCACCACCGGGCGCAGACGGCCGCCCGGCGGGCAGTTGACCCCCACAGCAGACGACCCACCGGGCGCTGGCCTCCTCCCGGGCACCCGTCGAACAGGGCATGGCACTGCTGAAGTCCTGGCGGATCTTCCGAGGACCCCGGATCAGCCCCAACCGCATGACGTCAGTCGCCAAGACCGTCCTCACCCTGGCGAGGCAACGCTGAAAATGCTCACTGACAAGGGGGAGCTGCGTGCAGCCGAATGACAGGGCGGCGACAGTGAGGCGGACGCGACTGGGTTCGCTGTCAAACGCCTCGCTTGAATGACGAGGGACAGCAGTTGTCCGGTGGCAACGAACCCAGTCGTCGTCTCAAGGAAGTGAGGCGACTGACACACTGGCCTGGGCAAGGAGGCCGGGCCGTCCTCCGCCCGCCAGCAGACCGTGGACACAGAGAAGACGATCCGCTCAATGCGCGGCGACAACGCCTACCCCGCTCTGTTGAGCTCCGCGCTCGCTGCCTCAGTGAACTTCTTGAGAGCCGGATAGACCTTGTCGTGCTCAGACAGGACGTTGCGCATGGCGGCATCGATACCTGTTCTCGTCGCGGCCGCGCTGTAGTGGACATCACAAACGGCCAACATTGCCTCGGTGCCGGCGTCGGAAACGGGTTCGGGCCCCTCTAGGCAGAACTGCCCCGGCCCTCCAGGTCAGAGGACTGATCACCGCCGTTTGCGGCTGGTGACAGGATTCTTACCAGCACCCCTAGTTCGACGACAGCGGCACGCGCCAGAACCTCTTTGATCGGGACATCCGCTACCAACTCCAGCGTGCGCCTGTTTAGGTCCTCCGGGGTGTAACTCACCCCAGCTGCCTGTAACTCGGCCCGAGCCAACTTTTCGCAAGCCCCAACCTCAGCCTCACGCTCGTAGACATGCAATGCGGCCAGAAGACTCGCATAGGCGTCGCGCTGATGCTGTCGGCGCACTGCGTCTACCGGCCCTCGTTGAGCCCCCCGCCCCTGCACTAGCCCGGCAGCGAAGGCAGCACCAGCCGCGGTGATAGCTACAGGGGCGGTAATGAGAGCAGCCGTCACAGCAGGATCCATGAGTCTGATCCTGTCCCACACCGCGCACGCCCAACAGGGCTTTCGCCACACCCAGTGGCCGTTGACTGGAAAGCGAGTCGAGCAGACCCCGACCTGGGGCGACTGTGTTGAATGAGACGGGAGGCCAGTCGCCTCGCTTCCTTGAGACGACGACTGGGTTCGTTGATGTAGGTTCTCGCGACTTGCGGCAGAGAGCATCGCGCTGACCAGTTGTTCTCCGGACCGTCTCACGCGGCGGACGGGTGCTTTTGTCTCAGGATGGTGGCGCTTTCCTAGCCTGGGCAGAGGACGGCGATCCGCATGGCATGTCCGGGCAGATGGGCGACGTAAGTCCTTTCCCGGTCCAGTGGTTGCTCGCCTCCGGCTCGGTCGCCATGGCCGCTGCGGGCCCCGTCATCACCGCGCTCCTCGCCGACCTCACCGATAGCCGCGCCTGATCTCAAGCACCGCTCGGCTCCCCGGCGCTCCGGCCTCGCAACACCGGCGACGCCGCGGCAACAGCGCGTACGGGGTGCCGGGAGTTTGGATTCGGCGCCCCCGTTCCCGCACATGGCTGCGGGAACGGGCATGCCGCGTTCAGGCATGGGGCAGGAGCCCATCCACCCCGGCTTTCAGCCCCACTGCATCCGCCAGAGGCGGGTTCGCGCCGGGGACTGAGCAGGTCAGGGCGGCGACGCGAGTGGCGAAGGAGCAGGCGTCGGTCAGGTCTTCGAGGCTCAGTGCGTCGAGTCGGCCGCCGAGGTGGCCGAGGGCGGCGAGCCGGTGGAGCAGGCCCGCGGTGAAGGAGTCCCCGGCGCCGACGGTGTCGACGACGTCGATGGCCGGGGCCGCGACGGTGACGCGGAGACCGTCGAGGGAGGCGAGGGCGCCCCGTCCGCCCAAGGTGATGACGACGAGGCGCGCGCCGGCGGCGTGCCAGGTGTCGCACGCCTCCTCGGCGCCAGCACCGGGCAGGAGCAGCGCGAGGTCGTCCTCGCTGAGGCGAAGGATGTCGGCGAGGGCGCACCAGTGGGGGAGCCGTTCGCGGTAGGCGGCGGGGGGTACGAGCAGGGGGCGGACGTTGGGGTCGATGGACACGGTGACGTGCTCGCGTGCCTGGGCGAGGTGGTCCTCGATGCGGGTGCCGCCGGGTTGGCGTATGAGTGCCAGGGAGCCCGTGTGCAGGCAGGCCGCGTCGTCCTGCTGGGTGGCGGCGAGTTCGTCGGTGGTCCACTGCCAGTCGGCGGCGCTGTCGGCGTAGAAGGTGTAGGTGGCCTGGCCGGAGTCGTCGAGGTCGGCGACGGCGAGGGTGCTGGGCTCGGGAGCGGTCACGCTGCCGGTCAGATCGATGCCGGAGGCGCTGAGGCGGGCACGGAAGAGGGTGCCGAAGACGTCGTGGGAGAACCGGCCGAGGAAGCGGGTGGGGGTGCCGAGCCGGGCGAGAGCGACGGCGGTGTTGGCGGGGCCGCCACCGGGCAGGGCCCGCAGTGCGAGTTCATCGGAGCTGGACCGGGCGGGGTCGGTGAAGGCGTCGGCGACGCACTCGCCGAGGACGGTGACACTGACGGGGGCCTGGGGTCGGGCCATGGTGACTGTCTGCCTCTCTCAGGAAGAGCGCGGGTGGCGAAGGGCACCGGGACGGTGGCCTGATGCAGCCCATTGCGCAGGTATTGACATGCCGCTCAAGACGGACGTAACTTCCCTGCCACAAGGAAGTAACACGCGTTATTAAAGCGCGAAACTGGAGGCGGTGTCTCGTCTCCGGCTAGCCGAAAGGGACTGGAAGTGGCCACGAACAGGACGCATCGCGTGACCATGAGCGATGTGGCCCGCCATGCGGGTGTCTCGCGGACCACGGTCTCCTTCGTCCTGAACGACAAGCCCGGTGCCTCCATCCCTGACGAGACCCGTCGGCGGATCCTGGAGGCGATCGACGAGCTCGGCTACCGGCCCAACGCCGGGGCGCGGGCGCTGGCCGCGAACCGCAGCGGGTGGTTCGGGCTGATCACCGAGATCGTGACCGGCCCGTTCGCGGGGGAGGTGATCACGGGCGCGCAGAGCCGCGCCTGGGGTGACCGGAGGTTCCTGCTGATCGCCGCGAGCGAGGGCGATCCCGCCCAGGAGGCCGCCGCGCTCGACCAGATGCTGGAGCACCGGGTGGAAGGGCTGCTGTACGCCACGACCTGGCACCGCGCCGTCACGCTCCCCAAGGCCGCCCGGGAGGTGCCGACGGTGCTCGTCAACTGCTACGACGCGGACGGTGAGCTGCCGTGCATCCTGCCCGACGAGGTGTCGGGCGGATACAAGGCGACCCGCCGGCTCCTGGATGCCGGTCACACCCGCATCGGGTTCATCAACCTCGACCCGGCGATCCCGGCCGCCATCGGCAGGCGCGAAGGGTACGAACGTGCCCTGCGCGAGGCCGGGATCACCCCCGACACCTCCCTGGTCGTCCCCGGCTGGGCGACCGCCGACAGCGCCTATACCGCCGCCTGCGAACTGCTGGACCGCCCCGCCGGTGACCGGCCGACCGCGCTGTTCTGCGGAAACGACCGGATGGCGATGGGCGCGTACGACGCGATCAAGGAACGTGGACTGCGCATCCCGCACGACGTGGCCGTGGTGGGGTTCGACAACCAGGAACTCATCGCCGCCTATCTGCGGCCGAAGCTGACGACGCTCGCCCTGCCCTTCGAGGCCATGGGCACCAAGGGCATTGACATGCTCGCCGCTCTCGCAGCCGGGCAGCCGCTCGACACCCACCGGGTGACGATCGACTGCCCGCTGCTCGAACGCTCGTCGGTCTGACCGCTAATCAGCCCGCCGAGGAATCCCATCCCAGTCTTCGCCCTGTGTGTTGAAGAGAGGAAAAGAGTCTCCATTATGGCACCTTCCCGCATATCTTCACGGCGGCCCCGAGCCGTCCTGAGAGCGGTCACCGCGACCGCCGCCGCAGCCCTGGTCCTGTCCGCCTGTACGGGTGGCTCGGGCACTGCCGGCGCCGGTGACACCTCCGGCAACCAGCTGCTCACCATCCCGCGCGAGGATCTGGCGACGTTCACGCGCAACTTCAACCCGCTCTCCCCGCAGGCCGCCCCTATGACCCTGCAGGCGGTCTACGAGCCGCTGGCGGTGCACAGCATGGCGGATGCCAAGGACACGCCGTGGCTGGCCACCAAGTGGGAGCAGGCCAAGGATGGCAAGTCCCTCACCTTCACGTTGCGCGACGGCGTCAAGTGGTCGGACGGCCAGGCTCTCACCGCCGACGACGTCGTCTACACCTTCGAGCTCCAGAAGAAGGTGCTGGGCGGCTTCGACTACCTGGACAAGGTCACCGCGGTCGACGCCCACACGGTGAAGTTCTCCTTCAACAAGGCGTTCTCGACCGCCTTCTTCGAGATCAGCGGCCACTACATCCTGCCGAAGCACATCTGGTCCAAGGTGAAGGACCCGGCGAAGTTCACCAACCCGAACCCGGTCGGCACCGGCCCTTACACCAAGATCGAGAAGTTCCAGAGCCAGTCGTACGAGCTGCGCAAGAACCCCGACTACTGGCAGCCGGCGAAGCAGCAGATCGCCGGCATCCAGATGCTCGCCTTCTCCGGCAACGACAGCGCCAACATCGCCTTCACCAACGGCGAGGTGGACTGGACGCAGTCGTTCATCCCGGACATCGAGAAGTCCTTCGTCGCCAAGGACAAGAAGAACAACCACTACTGGTTCCCGGCCACCGGCGCCATGATCAACTGGCAGCTGAACACCACCAAGGCCCCCTTCGACGACCCGGCCGTGCGCAAGGCGCTCAGCATGGCGGTAGACCGCGACCAGATCACCAAGGTCGCGATGAACGGCTACGCCGAACCCGCCGACTGCACGGGCCTGGCCCGCACGTACGACAAGTGGCGTGACACGTCGCTGGCCGCCTCCTGCACCTGGACGAAGTACGACACCGACGCGGCGGCCAAGGCCCTGGATGCGGCCGGCTACAAGGAGAGCGGCGGCAAGCGCAAGCTGAAGAACGGCAAGAACTTCACCCTCGACATCTCCGTCGGCTCCGCCTCCTCCGACTGGATATCGGTCGCCAACATCATCAAGCAGAACCTCGCGAAGGTCGGCATCGCCGCCATCGTGAAGACGCCCGACTGGTCGGCGGTCTCGTCCTCGTACAACACCGGCACCTTCGACACCGGCATCGTGTGGAGCAACAACGGCGCCACGCCGTACGAGTACTTCCGCGGCGTGATGTCGACCAAGATGGTGCAGCCGGTCGGCAAGCAGGCCACGGAAAACTACCACCGCTTCGGCGACAAGAAGGCCGACAAGCTCATCGACGCCTTCGCCGCCGCCACGGACGAGAGTGCGCAGCGCGAGCAGATGAACGGTCTGCAGGCGCTGTACAACAAGGACGCGCCCGTCGTCCCGCTGTTCACCGGCCCCGAGTGGGGCGCGTACACGGACGCCCGCTTCACCGGCTGGCCCACCGAGAAGAACCCGTACGCCACCCTCGGCAACCGCAACGGCAGCACGATCCTCGTGCTCACCTCGCTGAAGCCCGTCAAGGGCTGACGCCGCCTGCGGACCGGCGGCCGCCCTCCTCCCCGGAAGGCCGCCCCCGCGCACCGAGCCACACGTTCACCCCCACTGACAGGGAGCACGACCCGTGCGTCTGATCCTGCGCAACCTGGGGTTCTATCTGCTCGCCTTCTGGGCCTCCATCACCCTGAACTTCGTTCTCCCGCGCTTCATGCCGGGCGACCCGGTCTCCCGGATGTTCGCGCAGGCCCAGGGCACGATGCAGCCCAACCAGATAGCCCAGTTGCGGAAACTTTTCGGCTTGGACGACCGCCCCCTCTGGGAGCAGTACGTCTCTTACGTCAAGAGCGTCTTCACCGGCGACCTCGGCATCTCCATCACCCGCTTCCCCACCCCGGTTTCCGACGTGATCGGCTCGCAGATCGGCTGGACCCTGCTGCTCGGTGGCGTCGCGCTCGTCATCGCCGCCGTGCTCGGCAACCTGCTCGGCATCGTCGCCGCCTGGCGACGCGGCGGCGTCCTCGACTCCGCCTTCCCGCCCCTGCTGATCTTTGTCGGCTCGTTCCCCTATTTCTGGCTGGCCATGGGCGCGCTGTACCTGTTCGGGGTGAGCCTGGGCTGGTTCCCGCTGCGGCACGCCTACGACGTCGGACTGACCCCCGGCTTCAACGGCGAATTCCTCTCCAACGTCGCCACCCACCTGGTGCTGCCCGCATTGACCATCGTGCTGGTCTCCATAGGCGGCTGGATGCTCGGCATGCGCAACACCATGATCGCCACGACGGCCGAGGACTACATCACCATGGCCGAGGCCAAGGGGCTCAGCCCCTCGCGGATCATGTTCCGTTACGCCGCCCGCAACGCCCTGCTCCCCTCCGTTACCAACTTCGGCATGGCACTCGGCTTCGTCGTCGGCGGCGCCCTGCTCACCGAGGTCGTGTTCGCCTACCCCGGCATCGGCTATCAGCTGCTGATGGCCGTCCAGGGCCTGGACTACCCGCTGATGCAGGGCATCTTCCTGACGATCACGGCGGCGGTACTGATTGCGAACTTCCTCGTCGACCTCGTCTACGTCCGCCTCGACCCGCGCGTCCGCGTCCGCTGAAGGGGGCTGCCGACATGACCGCCATCGAAATCGCAACGGCCACCACGCCGACAGTCCCCGCGCGCCCTTCCCGCCGGCGCGGACTGCTACGCCAGCTCACCGACAGCAAAAAGGCGATGACCGGGCTGATGCTGCTCGCTCTCTTCGCTCTCCTTGCTCTGCTCGCTCCCGTCCTCGTCCCGGGTGAACCGTCGCTCATCAACTCCACGGGCAGCCAGGTCCCTTCGGCCGCACACTGGCTCGGTACGACCGCCAAGGGACAGGACGTGCTCGCCCTCACCCTGTGGGGCGCGCGCAGCTCGCTCTTCGTCGGGTTCACCGTGGGGCTGGTGGCGACCGCGGTCGCCATCGTCGTCGGCCTCGCGGCCGCCTACTTCGGCCGCACCGTGGACGACGCGCTGACCCTGGTCACCAACATCTTCCTGCTGCTGCCCGGACTGCCGCTGCTCATCATCCTGGCCGCGTTCCTGCCGCCCGGGACCTCCACCGTGATCCTGGTCCTCGTCGTCACCGGCTGGGCGGGCTCGGCCCGGGTCCTGCGCGCGCAGGCCAAGTCGATCCGGGGCAAGGACTTCGTGGCCGCCGCGGTCGTCACCGGGGAGCGCCCGCTGCGGATCATGTTCCGCGAGATCCTGCCCAACATGGCGTCCGTGGTGATGACCACGCTGCTCGGCTGCGTGATCTTCGGCATCGGCGCCCAGGCCGGCCTGGAATTCCTCGGCCTCGGCGACAGCAGCGTCGTCAGCTGGGGTACCAACCTGTACTGGGCCAGCAACGACGGCGCGTTGATGACCGGCGCCTGGTGGGCCTTCGTCCCCTCCGGACTGTGCATCGCGCTCGTCGCGTTCGCGCTCGCGCTGGTCAACTATGCGGTCGACGAGATCACCAACCCGAGGCTGCGCAACCGCCGTGCCCGCCGCGAGAGGAGGGGCTGAGCCATGGAACCCGTACTTGAACTGAGCGGCCTGCGCGTCGAATACCGCGGCGACGGACGCACCGTGGTCGGCGCCGACGACGTCTCCTTCTCCATCGGCGCCGGAGAGATCTTCGGCCTCGCCGGAGAGTCCGGCTGCGGCAAGTCGACCATCGCCAACGCGGTCATGCGGCTGCTGAAACCCCCGGCGGAGATCACCGCGGGCAGCATCCGCTTCCAGGGGCGGGACGTCCTCGCCCTGGACGCACGTGAGCTGCGCGCCTTCCGATGGCGGGAGATCGCGATGGTCTTCCAGTCGGCGATGAACTCCCTCAACCCCGTTCTGACCATCGGCGAGCAGATCGTCGACATCTTCACCACCCACGAGAAGCTGAAGAAGCGAGTCGCGCGGGAGCGGGCGGGAGAGCTCCTGGAGCTGGTGGGCATCGACCCGGGGCGGCTGAAGGCGTACCCGCACCAGCTGTCCGGCGGTATGCGCCAGCGCGTGGTCATCGCCATGGCCGTCGCGCTCCGCCCCCGGCTGCTGATCATGGACGAGCCGACGACCGCGCTCGACGTGGTCGTGCAGCAGGAGATCATGGCGCAGATCCGCGACCTCCAGCGGGAGCTGGGCTTCTCCATCCTCTTCATCACTCACGACATGTCCCTGATGGTCGAGCTGTCGGACCGCATGGGCGTGATGTACGGCGGACGGATCGTGGAACTCGCCGCCGCCAAGGACCTGTTCGCGGGGCCCCTCCACCCGTACACCGAGGCGCTGATGAACGCCTTCCCGCCGCTTACCGGCCCGCGCCGCGAACTCACCGGCCTGTTCGACGCCCCGCGCACCGCCGACAGCTGTGGCTTCCACGTCCGCTGTCCCGAGGACCGCTCGGACTGCTCCACGACCATCCCCGACCTGCGCGAGGTCGCGCCCGGCCGCTGGGTGGCCCGCAGTGTGGCCCCCAGTCCGGAAGGAGCCTCCCGATGACCGAACCGACCGAACCCCTGCTCTCCGTACGCGGCCTGACCAAGGACTTCCAGGTCGGCACCGTCTTCTCCCGGCGCCGCGTCCGTGCCGTCAACGACGTCTCCTTCGATCTCCCGGCCGGCCGGATCACCGCCCTGGTCGGCGAGTCCGGCAGCGGCAAGTCCACCATCGCCCGCTGCCTCGCCCGCCTCGAACAGCCCTCGGCCGGACAGGTGCTGCTCGACGGCGAGGACGTCCTGCGCACCGAGCGGCGCCGGGTGTCACGGGCGTACCGCCGCAAGGTCCAGATGGTGTTCCAGGACCCCTTCGGCTCGCTCAACCCGGTCCACCGCATCGAGCACTTCCTCACCCGGGCCCTCGTCGTGCACGGCCGCCCCGCCACCCGCGAGGCGCTGTGCGAGCTGATGGCAACGGTCGGCCTGACAGAGGACATGCTCCAGTCCTACCCGCACGAACTCTCCGGCGGCCAGCGTCAGCGCGTCTCCATCGCCCGTGCGCTGGCAGTGGAGCCGCGCCTGATCCTGGCCGACGAACCGACGTCGATGCTGGACGTCTCCGTGCGCGTCGGCGTGCTCAACCTGATGCGGCGCCTGCGCGACGAGCGGAACATCGCCATGCTCTACATCACCCACGACCTGGGCTCCGCCCGCTACCTCGCGGACACCACGATGGTCATGTTCGCCGGCGAACTCGTTGAGGGCGGCGACGCACTGGCCGTCATGGACGCCCCCGCCCACCCCTACACCCGCCTACTGCTGTCCGCCGTACCCGACCCCGAACGGGCCGGCAGCTACGACCCCGTCGAGCGCGCCAGGCTCCGCGAGGCGATCCTCAACCCCACGTCCTGCCCCTACGGCGACGACGGCGCGTGCAGCCGCACCGACCCCGTCCGCCACATCGTCGGCGAGAACGACGGACAACCCCACTGGGTGCGCTGCCACCTGCGCGCACCCACCTCCGACATCGCCCGCCGCGTCCTCAAGGCCACCGACCGGCCGGACGGCGAGGCCACCGACGACACCGAGAAAGCGGAGACCACCGCCGCATGACCCACGACCTCACCCTCCCCTCCGGCACCCCCACCGCCGAGGGGCTGGCCGAACGCGCCCTGCGCGACCCCCACCGCCCCCGCTTCCACTTCACCTCGCCCGGCGGCTGGCTCAACGACCCCAACGGGCTGAGTCACTGGAACGGCGTCTACCACCTCTTCTACCAGTACAACCCGCTCGCCGCCGCCCACCACCGCATCCACTGGGGCCACGCCACCAGTATCGACCTCGTGCACTGGGCCGATGAGCCAGTCGCCCTGGTGCCAGGCTCGGACGGCCCGGACCGTGACGGCTGTTGGTCCGGTGTCCTGGTGGACGACGGGGGAGTGCCCACGCTCGTCTACTCCGGCAGACACGGCGAGCATGAACTCCCCTGTGTGGCCAGGGGATCGGCCGACCTGCGGTACTGGACCAAGGACCCGGCCAACCCGGTCATCACCGCCCCGCCCGAGGGCACCGACATCACGGCCTTCCGCGACCACTGCGTCTGGCAGGAGGGCCAGGTGTGGCGCCAGCTGGTGGGCTCGGGCATCCGGGGCGCCGGCGGAACGGCCTTCCTGTACGAATCCGACGACCTGCGCAGCTGGCGGTACGTCGGCCCGCTGCTGACGGGTGACGCCTCGCAGAACCGGGGCGAGCTCGACTGGACGGGCACGATGTGGGAGTGCGTCGACCTCTTCGGCATCGACGGCGCCGACGTCCTGGTCTTCTCCGCCTGGGATGAGGGCACCACCCACCACCCCCTGTACTGGACCGGCCGCTACCAGGGCGACACCTTCACCCCGACCGGCCTCCACCGGCTCGACTACGGCGGCCGCTACTTCTACGCCCCCCAGTCCACCGGCGACGAGCACGGCCGCCGCATCATGTTCGGCTGGCTCCAGGAGGGCCGGACGGACGAGGCGAACGCGCAGGCCGGCTGGTGCGGTGTGATGTCCCTGCCGAGGGTCGTCACGCTCGCCACGGACGGCGGCCTGCACCAGGCCCCGGTGCCGGAGCTGACCGAGCTGCGGCGGGAGCGCGTAGAGGTGGCTCCAGGCCGGCTGGCCGACCCGTACAGCCGGCTGCCCGCCGTGCGCGGGGAGCAGCTGGACATCGAGACGACCCTGCGCCTGGGCACCGGAGCGACCGCCCGGCTCGTGGTCCGAGAGACACCGGACGGCGCGGAACGCACGGTCGTGGAGGTGAGCCGGTCGCACGACGGAGCGGGCACGCTCCGACTGCACCGCGAGAGCAGCAGCCTCGACCCGACGGTCGACACCGAACCCCGGTACGGCGAACTGCCGTTGGACCCCGATGGGCGGGTCGACCTGCGCGTCCTCGTCGACCACTCCGCACTGGAGATCTTCGCCAACGGGCGTGCCCTGACCGCCCGCGTCTACCCCACCCGCCCGGACGAGGCCGTCGGCGTCGGTATCGGTGCCGACGGCGACGTGGCCCTGGAGCGGTTCGACGCCTGGCAAATGGCGTCGGCCTTCACCGACGGACCCCGGCCGCTGTGGCCGTGACCGTCTTACACACGACCACGGCCCGCGGGGTGGACGTCCCCCCGGGCCGTGGCCCCCTCCCTGTTCTCCCTCAGGAGCCGCCATGAGCGTGTCCCGCCGTACCCTCCTGCTCGCCGGAGGAACCGCCGCCACCCTGCTGCCTCTCGGAGGTATCCTCCCCGCAGCACAGGCCGCCGCCCCGAGCGCCGCCGGAGCGACCCCCGCCGCCACCCCGATTCCCGACCCCATCCCCGTCACCGGCACCTGGACCCGCACCTCCGACGGCGGCCAGAAGGCGACAGCCGGCCGTCGCGGGCCCGCCCTCGCCCTGTCCGAGCAGCAACTCGCGGCCAAGGGCACGTACGCGGCCCGCATAACGCCCCAATCCTCCTCCTCCGTAGGCGCGTTGGTGTTCCGGGCCGCCCTCGACGGCTCGACCGGATACGCGATCGCCCTCGACCCCGGCCGCTCCCGCATACGGCTCTACGACCTGGCCGGCGGCGACACACTCGCCACCGCTCCACTTCCAGGAGCGCGGACCGCAAGACCCCATGACCTCGAAGTGGCAGTCGACGGACCCGAGCTGACGGTACATGTCGACGGCAAGCGGCTCCTCCACACCGAGGACCACCGCCACGACACCGGCTCGGTGGGCCTGCTCGCGCAGGGCGGCAAGGTCACCTTCGGCCCGCCCTCCCTCTCCTCAGTCACCACCAACCTCACCGGCTGGACCACGAGCGGCGGCACTTGGACGGCGAGTCCGCTGGGCTGGCGCGGGGCCCCAACCCAGGGAGCCACCGCCCGCGCCATCACCACGACCCAGACGTACGACACCGCGCTCCAGGCCGACCTGCTCCTGCACGACGCCTCCGCCATCACCTCACTGCTGGTGCGCACCGACGCCACGGCCACGCACGGATACGGCGTCCAAGTCGACGCGGACCAGGGCAGGCTGAGGCTCTACCGCATCGACGGCAACGTCACCCTCGGCACCTACGCGACCACCATCAAGGCCGACACGGTCTACCGCCTGCGCATCGAAGCCGAACACGACGAACTGCGCGTGCACTGGCAGTCCAACTTCTTCTCTCCCGACGGCTACAGCCCCGTCATCACCGCCCAGGACTCCACCCACACGAAGGGCCGACTCGCCGTCACGGCATCGGCCGGAGCGGTGTCCTTCGAGAACATCGCCGCGGCCGACCTCGCCACCTGCCTCCAGGGCTGGACGGCCCGCTCCGGCACCTGGACCCCCGACCTGCGCGGCATCCGCGGCGAGAACGGCCTGCGCACGGCACCCTTCACCGACGGCGACCTGGTAGCGAGAGCCGACATCACACCCGGCGACCGCTCCTCCTCGGCCGGCCTCGTCCTGCGCGCGTCCGCGAACGGCTCCGGCGGCTACGAAGCCCGCCTGGAAGCCGGCCGCAACGCCGTCGTCCTGCTGGACCGTTCCTCCGGCGCCCGCCTCGCCTCCGCCTCCGGCCCGGTCCGGCGCATCACGGCCGGCGCCACCTACCGCGTCGAGGCCCGCGCGACGGGCAGAACCATCGAGGTGTACGTGGACGGCGTACGGGCGCTCAAGACCCGCGTGTCCCGCACCAAGGGTGCCACCTTCGGCACCGCGGCCGCGCACGGGACGTCGTACTTCCAGAACGTCGAGGTGCGCGGCACCGCCGACCACTTCACCGAGCCGTACCGCCCCACGTACCACTACTCCCAGCTCACCGGCTCCACCAGCGACCCCTGCGGCCTGCTGCACCACGACGGCGAGTACCACCTCTTCCACCAGGACGAGGGCCGCTGGGCGCACGCGGTCAGCACCGACCTCGTCCACTGGCGTCCCCTGCCGATCGCTCTGCCCTGGAACGCCTACGGCCACTGCTGGACCGGCTGCGCGGTCGTGGACGCCGACGACACCTCCGGTCTCTTCGACGGCGGCTCGGGCCTGATCGCCTATTACACGAGCCACCACCCGGACAAGCCGGGCGGGAACGCCAGCGTGCGCATCGCGTACAGCAAGGACAACGGCCGCTCCTGGCAGCTGCACGGCGGCTCGACCCCGGCCGTGCAGAACCCGGGCGGCCCCGACGCCGACTGGACCTTCCGCGACCCGAAGGTCATCCGCGACGAGGCTCACGACCAGTGGCTGATGGTCGTCTCCGGCGGCGACCACATCCGCTTCTTCACCTCCACCGACCTCCTCACCTGGACCCAGGTCAGCTCCTTCGGCTACGGCGACTGGGCCACGCCCGGCGTCTGGGAGTGCCCCGACTTCTTCCCGCTGCCGGTCGACGGCGACAAGGACAAGGTGAAGTGGGTCCTCACCCTGAGCACCGGTGCCGTACGCGCCACGAACGGCTCGGCCGCCCAGTACTTCACGGGTGACTGGAACGGCACCGGCTTCACTCCCGACCAGAAGGCCGGCACGGTCCTGCGCGCCGACTCCGGCCGTGACTACTACGCCGCCATGTCCTTCTACGGCCTGCCCGACGACCGCCGCGTCTGGCTCGGCTGGATGAGCAACTGGGACTACCCCTTCAGCGCCCCGACCGGCGGCTGGAACGGCCAGCTGAGCACCCCCCGCGAACTGACACTCACGAACACCGCCGACGGCGTACGCCTGGTGCAGCGCCCGGTCCGCGAGCTGACCGCCCTGCGCTCCTCTGCCACGACCCGCAAGAACCTCTCCGTCGGCCCCGACTCGGCGAATCCGCTCACACGTGTCACGGGTATCGCCTACGAGATCGAGGCCGAGATCACCCTTGGCACCGCCACGGAGGTCGGCTTCCGGCTCCGGACCGACGACGACCAGCACACGACGGTCGGATACCACGCGGAGGCGCAGGAGCTGTTCGTGGACCGCTCGGCATCGGGCCTGAGTGACTTCACGCAGTACTTCACGGGCCGCACGGTCGCGCCGATGAAGACGACCGACGGCCGCGTGACCCTGCGCGTGTACGTTGACTCGTCCTCGGTCGAGGCATTCGGCGGGGACGGACAGGCCGCCGTGACCAGCCTGATCTTCCCCGGCCCGGACGCCGACGGCATGGCCTTCTACGCCAAGGGCGGCACCGCACACATCGAGTCGCTCAAGGTGCACAGGCTGGACAGCACCTTCCGCCTGGTGGACCGTGTGAAGCCGCTGGTGGCCGCCCCGACCGGCGGTGAATTCCGCTCGGACCTCGGCAACTTGACGATCACCCCCGCGGGCCGCTGGTCGACGGACAGCGCGGGCCGCGCCGGAAGCTTCGACAAGGACTCCAACGCGATCTCGTCCCACACGGCGACGGACTTGGACCTCACCACCCTGGTCCGGCTCGGCGGCCCCGACCCGGACACGGGCGGCGCCCTCTCCCTCCTCTGGCGCGCCTCCTCCGACGGCACCGATGCCTACTGCCTCAACATCGACCCCGACCTACGCGTGATCCGCCTGGTCGCCAAGGCCAACGGCTTCTTCGACGACGGCGCCGCCCTCGCCCGCGTCCCGGCCCTGCTCCGCCGCGGCACGACCTACCCCGTCCGCATCCTCACCGAGGGCGACCGCATCCAGGTGTTCCTCAACGGCGAGCGGAGCATCGACGTGACGGACACGACGTACACGAGCGGACACATCGGCCTCAACGTGTTCGGAGGGAGGGCGGCCTACCAGGACACGTACGTGAAGCAGCTGTAACCACGGACCCGGCCGACCTACGGCAATGCCCGCGAGGCTCCACCCCCCGAGTAGCGGGGCGGAGCCTCTGCGCGCTGGAAGGACAATCCGCTGTGAGTGGGTTCGGAACCCCTTCCCGAATTGGCGAGATCGGCCCTCGGCGACGCCCCGCGGAAGGGCCCACTTGTCTCCGCTCCCGGAAAGCTCACCTCCTTCGCTGGCGGCCCTGCTGAGACCCGGCAGGGCGGAGCTCGGTGCCGTTCTTCAGCAGTGCGAGGCGGACGGTGGCGAGGCTGGCCTCCTCTCGATCGGCGATGGCTTGCAGCGATAGGCGGTCGTGTTCGTACCAGATGCGCCACTGCCCGACGCGGGTGGCGGTGTGCTGGGTGCGCCGAAACCGTGGTGGGCTCCAGTCGACGGGGTGCTTCGACAGCAGGTAGGTGACGTGGGCGGTGGTGGTGTTCAAGGTGTGCGCGAGCTGGGCGATGGAGAAGTCGCCGCCGGGAACGGCCTGGTGGAGCTGGGCGACGCTGATGCTGTCCGTGTCGGGCCCGGGGAGCACGAGGTCATGCAGTGCGCGGGCGGGGAGCCGCGGTGCCCATTGGACGGGCTCGTCGATGGTGTGCTCCTCGAGGAGGTTCTGTGCGGTGCGGTGGAGCAGTTTGGCCTCGGGGGGCAGGATCCGCCAGCGAAAGCGCTGGTATTGCTGGCGTTGAACGGGGGTGGCGGGGGCGATGTCCGGGTGGGCGAGGTGCGCGGATGATCCGGTCAGGGTGTGGAATAGCCAGCGTTGTGCGTGTACGGCGTCGAGGCTGGGGTTGGATCGCAGCCGCCGCTGCAGATCCAGCCAGGTCTGCACGTCGATGAAGGGGGAGCGCGCGGCGAACAGCGCACGACGACGTGCATAGTCGATCGGGGCGCCGTGCACATCGAGGTGGTCGGCGAGCAGGATCAATGTGTGCAGGACATCGGCGCCGTCCTGGTGGCGGGTGAGGCCGGCGAGGAACGTGGACACGTTGTGGCTACTGACGGTGGTGCCGGTCAGGTGGACCGCGGCGCGGATCGAGGTGGTGTTGCCAGCCAACAGGCCGGCGAAGGTGAGGAGTTCGTCGATGCGTTGAGCAACGGGTTTGCCGCTGGGGTGACTTGGGGAAAGCCGCAAGGTCCACTCGGGCCATAGGGCGGTCGGTAGCGCGCAGCCGTACCCGTAGCGTCCCGGAACTGATCCGGCACCGCACGGGAGCCGGCAGGGTGACGGCTTCACCGTCCAGGCGCGGCCCTGGCTGGCGACGAGTCGCGCAGCAGGTTCCAGACAGAACGGGCAATGCGGGAGCGCGCGAGCCTCGAAGATCATGGCCGAACGTCGTGCTGTACCGGGCAGGTCCACAGATTGTCCGACTCGCCGGGCGGCCGTGCGGCTTTTCGCTGTTCGCCGGTGGCCGGCCGATCCGGCTCCGGTGATCAGTGCTGGGGGTGCGGACGGTGGAACAGGGGGCGCCGCTGGGCGGCGGGGGCCGGAGCAAGACGGCCCATTTTGACGCGCATCATGACGGCGCGGACCACCTCGGTCAGGCCCAGGACTATGGCCATGATGCCCACTACCAGGGTGAGTGCCGCGATCGAGGCGAACGGCGAGACGATCAGCACGATGCCCGCCAGAGCGCTGATGATCCCGAAAGCCACATGCCAGCCTCGGGCCGGCATGTCCTGGGCTGAGACAGCCGCGGCCGTCTCCATGGTGCCGCGCAGCAGCCAGCTGAAGCCGATCCACAGGGCGAGCAGCAGGATCGACTCCAGGGCGCCTCGGAAGCAGATCAACCCCAGCAGGATGGAGAGCGAGCCTGTGAGGAAATGCATCAGCCGAAGATGCCGGGGCACGTGGGTGCCGAAGGCGCCGGCCAGCTCGAAGACGCCGGTTGTCAGCAGATAGACGCCGAAGAGGTCGAGGTCGACTATCTCTCTGACTAGCGTACGAAAATCTGTGTCGGCTGGAGTAGACATTGGGTGGTGGTGTGGTTATGGTTTCTCTCGTAGCCCAGAGAGACCGCGGAGCCTGGCAGACACGAACTGCCGGGCGGCAGTACACGCAGTTGCAGTTTGCAGGACGGTGCGGTGGTGGAGTTTCGAAGCCAGGGTTGTTGCAGGACGGCGACGGGACTGACGATCGGACCGGGTGGCCCGCAGTGATCAGGGGCCGCCGTGAGCAGTACCAGTTCACGCAGTACCCGTAAGCGCAGTTCGCAGTACCCGGCAGTGAAGTCAGTGAGCAGCACCTCGGTGAAGGCGTCGGCTGCGGGCGCGCGCACCGGGAGGTTCGGCAGTGGGGTTCTAAGCCAGAGCAGACGCAGGACGGGCGACGGGGCTGGCTGCCGAAGAGTGGCGCTGAGAGCAGTACCAGCGGTAGGTAAGTGATTGATCCCAGAGGGAAGAAACGGAGGAGTCGAGCGCCATCAGGATCGCCCGGGTGGAAGTCTTGAGCCCGGGTACCGCAGGACATCGATAGTGAGGTGGTCTCCGGTCAAGCAACCGCGATCCCCGCACTCCCGACAACTTCCAGGTCGGGTCAGCGGACACAGAAGGCCGACGCAGTATCAGGGTCGGCAGATGGTGTAGCAATTCCTTCGGGGCCCGGGTGCCATACGGCATCCGGGCCCCTCCACGCGTTCGACAGAGAGGTGCAATGACAGCAGACGACTCGTTCGGCCGTCTCGACGACGACGACTACCCTGCCTACACCATGGGCCGGGCCGCCGAAATGCTCGGCACCACACAGAGCTTCCTCCGCGCCATCGGTGAAGCCCGCCTCATCACCCCGCTGCGTTCCGAGGGCGGCCATCGCCGCTACTCCCGTTACCAGCTGCGCATCGCTGCCCGCGCCCGGGAGCTCGTCGACCAGGGCACCCCCATCGAGGCCGCCTGTCGCATCGTGATCCTGGAAGACCAGCTCGAAGAAGCCCAGCGCATCAACGCCAAATACCGCCACGCCGCCGAATCTGAGAACCCGACGACCGAGGGCTGAGGTGGTGCGTGTCCGCCGGTACCGCACACGCCTGTCGGGAGTGTGGCGCGTCATGTTGTGACAGGCCGTGCGGACGCGTGGCTTCTGTGCCAACTGCCTTGACAGGAAGTTCCCTTCGCTCACACCTTCGTCGTGGGCGTTCTGCTGTGGCGGAGGGGCCAGGGTGGCCGCCTTCGTCTGCCGCATGTCGTAGGACGCATTCATCGACAGGAGGGCGTGAGGCAAGGGCCGCGGGAACTGTGAAGTGGTTTAACGCGCAGAGGGGCTGCGGCTTCATCGCCCGGACAGCGGCGGCTCGGACGTGTTCGCCCACCGTAGGGCGATCAGCCCGCGGGCTTACGTGAGTTCCAGGAAGGCCAGGCCGTGACGTTCGACGTCACCCAGGGCCAGAAGAGGCCCCGGGCCGAGACATCGCCCCCTTCAGTCTCAGTCGACGGTGGTGGGATCTGGGGCACTGGTGAGAGCGCTGCGCGGCGCTGATCTGCGTCGGGACCGGCGTACGGGCTGATGGGGGTGATGTTGCAGGGCGGTGCCACCCGCAATAATTGTGCCTTCCGAGCCGTAAACAGCGACCGCCCTTTCTGGAAAGCTGCATTTTGGGTGGGCCAATATCTATGACCGCGAGACGAGAGTTTTATGCGCCGCGCGGACAGTGTGTTTGCTGCAACGAACAGAGCGGAATTATTAACCGTACACAGGTCACTACCGCATGCTACTGTCGCTCCTAGTTGCAGTCGTGGTTCCCAAAAACTTCAACGCTTCCGCCGGGCTTTTCGGCCGCGGGAAGCGTTTTGTATTTCCGGTCATTTTCCGGGCGGGGCATCATCGCGGCGACCCGGTATCCGTGGATTGCGGGTCTCGGCGTACTGCCCCACAAGGAGATATGACATGGCGTCTGGCACAGTGAAGTGGTTCAACGCGGCCAAGGGTTTCGGCTTCATCGAGCAGGACGGTGGCGGCGCTGACGTGTTCGCCCACTTCTCGAACATCGCGGCTGAGGGCTTCCGTGAGCTGCTCGAAGGTCAGAAGGTCACCTTCGACATCGCGCCGGGCCAGAAGGGCCCGACGGCCGAGAACATCGTTCCCGCCTGACGCTGACGCGCACTCCGTAGCTGGGGCCCGCATCCCTCGGGGTGCGGGCCGGGCCCCACCTACGGTCATTCCCTGGGGTTTCCCCTGTGCCGCAACGACACCTACGGACATTTTTCCAAGAACGCGGGCCTCTTTAAAGATGCGCCCGTAGCCGTCCGGGATTTAACGTCCGCATGACGTTACCCGTTTCATTGCCTGCATTTGCGCCGGAGTCACCGCAGGCCAGATCTGCTTTCGCATTTCGTTCGGCCCGTTCTTGTGATTCCCCGCGCTGTTCCTCTGCTGCGAGAATTCCTTGATACGTGCCGTATCAAGGAAGGTTCTGAATGAACCCCTCACGTACGAACAACCGCTCCTCCCGCACCCGCAGCCGGACCGGCGGTCCCGCTGTTGGCTCCGGCGCCGGTTCGCCCCGGGGCAGCCGCTTCGGCTCGCCCGCCCCTCGCCGTTCCGGAGGGCCGAGCCGCATGGGCGGCCAGGGTCGGCGGCCCGCGGCGGCCCAGGGCGAGTTCGCCCTGCCCGAGACGATCACCCCAGCGCTGCCCGCCGTCGAGGCGTTCGCCGACCTCGACATGCCCGAGCGGCTGCTGGCCTCGCTCACCGCACAAGGCATGCGCATCCCGTTCCCGATCCAGGGCGCGACCCTGCCCAACACCCTCGCGGGCCGCGACGTCCTCGGTCGCGGGCGCACCGGCTCAGGCAAGACCCTCGCCTTCGGCCTGGCCCTGCTGGCCCGCACCGCCGGACAGCGCGCCGAGCCCTGCCAGCCGCTGGCCCTGATCCTCGTACCGACGCGTGAGCTGGCACAACAGGTGACCGACGCCCTCACCCCCTACGCCCGCTCGGTGAGGCTGCGCCTGGCCACCGTCGTCGGCGGAATGCCGATCGGCAGGCAGGTCAACGCACTGCGCGGTGGCGCCGAAGTCGTCGTCGCGACGCCGGGCCGCCTGAAGGACCTCATCGACCGGGGTGACTGCCGGCTGAACCAGGTCGCGATCACCGTCCTCGACGAGGCCGACCAGATGGCCGACATGGGCTTCATGCCCCAGGTCACCGCACTCCTGGACCAGGTCCGCCCCGAGGGCCAGCGCATGTTGTTCTCCGCCACCCTCGACCGCAACGTCGACCTCCTGGTCCGCCGCTACCTCACCGACCCGGTGGTCCACTCCGTCGACCCGTCCGCAGGCGCGGTCACCACGATGGAGCACCACGTCCTGCACGTCCACGGCGCCGACAAGCACCGGACGACGACGGAGATCGCGGCGCGCGAAGGCCGGGTGATCATGTTCCTGGACACCAAGCACGCCGTCGACCGGCTGACGCAGGACCTGCTGAACAGCGGGGTGCGGGCCGCCGCGCTGCACGGCGGGAAGTCGCAGCCGCAGCGGACCCGGACCCTGTCCCAGTTCAAGACCGGGCACGTCACCGTGCTCGTCGCGACGAACGTCGCGGCGCGCGGTATCCACGTCGACAACCTCGACCTCGTCGTCAACGTCGACCCGCCGACCGACCACAAGGACTACCTGCACCGCGGCGGCCGCACCGCGCGGGCCGGCGAGTCCGGCAGCGTCGTCACCCTGGTCACCCCCAACCAGCGCCGCGACATGACCCGCCTCATGGCAGCCGCCGGCATCGTGCCCCAGACCACCCAGGTCCGCTCCGGGGAAGAGGCACTCAGCCGTATTACCGGCGCCCAGCCCCCCTCCGGCATTCCCGTGACGATCACCGCGCCGGTGGCCGAGCGGCGTCCGCGCAGCCGCAGCGCGGCCTCCCGAGGCCGACGCAGCCCCGCTTCGGCGGCCCGGCGCGTGACCGTACGGCAGTCCTCCTTCGACGCGGCGGCCTAGAACGTTCGTGATCAGGGAACTGACCCACTTCTGCAGGAGGCACATTTTGACGCTGGTTCAGATGCAAGCCCGCCCGGCGGGCGCCACTCCCGTGCACAGGACGGTGGCCGACACCATGGACGCGGCCGGACCGCAGGTCTGTGACGACATGAGCGTCGAGGTGGCGCTGTCCGTCATGGCCGCCGCCCGCACGGGTCGACTGGTCGTCTGCGACCAGGACGGCCAGCGCACCGGCCTGGTCACCCAGACCGAACTGGCTGCCGTTTGTGACAGCTCCGCTTACACGGACCGTGTCCGCCTGCGCGACATCCTCGGCGACCACGGCGCGTTCACCTCACCCGTGACCACTGCGGCCGGAGCCGAGCACGCGATGCACTGCCTCCGGCTCGGTGCCCTGCCGGTGGTCGAGGAGCAAGGCAGCGCCCTGGGCATCCTCGCCTTCTCTCGCTGAAGCGCCTCACTCTGGTCGGACCGTTTTCCCCCTTCTCCCTGTGCGGCCACATGCGCTGCGTCATCGCCCGCTTCCCCTTCGAGCTCACCAAGAGCGGCGTGCTGGAATCGATGAAGGGCATCAAGCCCGAACCGGGCACCGGCGAATCCGTGACCATCGGCCGCCGCCGCTACCCCGGCAAGCAGGTCGGCCAGGTCGTCACCCGCCAGGACCGCCGTGACTTCAGCGCCGCCGAGGTCCTCCGGGCCATGACTCAGCTCGGCTTCACCTGCCGCACCCTCCCCGAGGCCGCACCCGTGCGCATCCTCAGCTCGCTCCAGCGAGCTTCCGCGATGCTCGGCACTCCCGTATCCGTCTGACCGACGGAACAGGCACGAGTCGACACCTGAACGGCAGTGGGCCCGACCGGCGCGCCGGTCGGGCCCACACTGCGTGCGACGGGTTCCCGCCGCACTGGTTGCTCAGTGGTCGGAATAGCTGAAGTCGCCCACGGTCCAGGCGCTGACGTCCTCGATCGCGACCCGGTACATCCCGCCCGTCTCCGGGATGCCCACCGTGCCCTGCAGGATCCGGGCGACATGGAAGTGCAGATGCGTGGGCGGCCCGTCCTTCTTCGTGGGGGCGTCGAAGATGGAGGAGAACTCTCCCAGGCGGTCGGAGTCCGTCAGCACCTCCGACACCCTCAGCCTCCACACGGCTTCGGGAGCCAGCCGACCGGTGATGACAGCACCACCGGTGACTACGGTCAGGGACATCTGATTGCTCTGCCCGGACTCCACCAGGGCAGCGACGTCAATGAGCAGCTCGTCAGGCTTCGACATGAGGCAGATTATATTCACCGGCCATCCGGCTGCTTGACCGGTGGCGCTACCAGGCAAGATGCGCGCTCACGGTTTTGCCGCCGGAGGCCCGGCGGGTGACCGCGGTGGCGCGGGCGAGTCGGTTGACCATGGGCCAGCCGAAGCCCCCGGTGCCGCCGTTCAGGTCAGGGGTGCGCATGCGCGGCGCATGCCGGCTGGGGTCGTGGACGGCCACCTCGATGGTGTCGGGGTGCGCAGTCAGTTCCAATGTGCAGGTGCCCCCGCCGTGGCGCAGGGCGTTGGTGACGAGCTCGGACACGACCAGGACCACGGTGTCCGCGGCGTCAGGGGCCACGGCCGGCTGCCGCAAGCCTTCGAGGAAGGCCCGAGCCGCGTCACGCGCGTCGGCAACGGCTCCCGTGGAACGGGCGGTTGTGGCATTGACGGTCATCATGTTCATCAGGGTCACCCTGGTCTGTGGATCGTCCATGCCCGGCCTTCGCTTACCCGACCCTTGTGCCCCGCCCCTCCACCCGCCAACCCGGCAGAGCCACAGTGCTTGCCGAAGGGGACTGAGGACCACAGTCGACGCGTGGCCGCACGCTGCCGTGCGCCCGTGTCACGATGCCGGCCCACGGCCTGCCCGAGTCGTGGGCTCGCGCCGATTCGAGCAGGCGGCCCATCCACGGCGATGCCACCGGCCGGGCGAGCACGAGAGTGACCGCGGGACGAGTAAACAGATCCTCGACAAGGCACTGACGCGGCAGCAGGAGCGCCAGGCTGCGGATCGCGGCGCCTGCACGCACGCTTCCACGAGCTGCTCGATCATCGGGCCGGGATCGTCGAGGGCGGCGCAGGTCCTTGTGCCACGCCCGTCAACGGCAGACCTGTGGGGTGATATAGCCGGAAACGTCCGTCCCCGGTCGGTGTGTCAGTCACGGCCCAGTGTTGGCCGGTGCCCGCCGACGGTAGCCGCGGCGCAGTCGGCGACGTCACGCTCAGCCCGACGTGCTGCACGGCTGTGCGTCACTCCGGGCGCCGGACTGAGCTTCGGAGCCGCTTGAACCATCCATAGACCGGTCGACGCAAATTACCTCATCTTCGAGTGCGCGGAAATCTATGCCCGCTGGAGTAGACATTGGGTGGTGGTGTGGCTATGGTTTCTCTCGTAGCCGAGATCAGCAAGGCCCGGCAGAGACGAACTGCCGGGCAGTAGTACACGCAGTTGCAGTGCGCAGGACGGTGCGGTGGTGGAGTTCCGAAGCCAGGGCTGTTGGTGACGGGGCTGACGGCCGGACCGGGTGGCCCGCAGTGATCAGGGGCCGCCG
>NZ_JBITCU010000050.1:0-35411 GCF_044453545.1 Streptomyces sp. NPDC051664
TCTGGGGGGTCTTGTGGGCGCGCCCCCCCCCCCGGGGGGGGGCGGCCCCCCCCGCCCCCCCCCCCCCCCCCCCCCCCCCCCCCCCCCCCCCCCCCCCCCCCGCGCAGGGGGGCCGGTGGGTCCGTACGTCAGGCCACCGCATTCTCCGTGACCGTGACGCGGCCCTTGCGGATGGTCGCCAGCCGCGGCGCCCTGCGGGCGATCGCGCTGTCGTGGGTGACCATGATGAAGGTCAGCCCGTGCTCCTTCCACATCGTCTCCAGCACCTCCATGACCTCGTCGCGCATGGACTCGTCGAGGTTGCCGGTCGGCTCGTCGGCGAGCAGCACCTTCGGCCGCTTGACCAGGGCCCGTGCGATCGCCACGCGCTGCTGCTGGCCACCGGACATCTCACCGGGGAGGTGTCCGAGCCGCTCACCGAGTCCGACGGAGTCCAGTGCCTCCGCGGCCCGCCTGCGCCGCTCCGACGCCTTGCCGCCGAGCGGGACGAGCGCCGTTTCGACGTTCTCCTGCGCAGTCAGCGTCGGGATGAGGTTGAAGCTCTGGAAGACGAAGCCGATGTTCTGCGCGCGCACCTTGGTGAGCTTGGCCTCGCTGAGCTTCGCGAGGTCCACACCGTCGAGTTCGACGCTGCCGCTCGTGGGCCGGTCGAGACCGCCGAGCATCTGCAGCAGTGTGGACTTGCCGCCGCCGGTGGGGCCCTGGATGACGAGCCGGCCGCCGTCCTCGATGGTCAGATCGACACCGGCGAGCGCATCGACGGTGGACTTGCCGCGGGTATAGCGCTTGGTGACGTCTCTGAGGGTGTACATGGGTCAACTCCTGCTGGGACAGAGGGGGTGGGACGCCCGGGCGGGCTATTCGACGCGGCGCAGCGCATCCGCGGGACGCAGCCGGGATGCCCGCCAGCCGCCGAAGGCACCCGCGATCAGCCCGCCCGCCACGGCCAGCGCGACGGCGATCAGGATGATGGAGAGGGAGACCGGTGCGGTGAGCGCGATGTCGAGGGACTTGGCCGCGGCCTGCCGGCCGGGTCCTGCCATGCCGGGGCCGCCGAGCATGCCACCACCACCGCCGCCGCCACCCGAGCCTCCGAGCTGCGCGGTGAGCGTGGGGCTGATCGCGGTCACGACGTACGCACCGGCGAGACCGACCGCGATGCCGAGGACACCGCCCATCAGGCCGTTGACGAGGGCCTCACCGACGACCTGGCGGGTGACCCGGCCGCTCTTCCAGCCGAGCGCCTTCAGCGTGCCGAACTCCCGCACCCGGCGGCTGACCGCGGAGGAGGTGAGCAGCCCGGCCACCAGGAAGGCGGCGATGAGGACGGCGATCGACAGCCATTTACCGACGCTGGAGGCCAGGTCGGACGCGGTGGAAAGGGAGCCGGAGACCGTGTCGGCGAGGTCTGCGGAGGTGGTGACCGTCGTGCCCGAGATGTTCTTCTGGATGGCGGACTTGACGTGGTCGATCTGCTGCGAGTCCGCTGCCTTGACGTAGACCGTGGTGACCTTGTTCTTGGAGTCGGCGAGGGTCTGCGCCTGCTTCAGCGGGATGTAGAGGTTGGCGGCCGCGTCGCCGCTGTCCGCCGTCGAGACACCGACGATCTTGTACTTGGTCCCGGAGACGGTCACGGTCTTGCCGACCGCGAGCTTCTTCTCCTTCGCGTACGAGGCGTCGACGACCGCCACCTTCGCGTCGGTCTCGGTGTCCTTGAACGTACGGCCCTTGGTGATCTTCGACGAGGTCAGCGGGCCGAGGTCCTGCTTGGTGACGTCGGTCCCGTACACGGTGTACGAGTTGACGTCGAACGAGGCGCCGCCGCCCCTGACTTCACCCTGCGGCTGCGTGCTGCCGCCCCGGCCGCCGGGTCCGGCCGTGCCACCGGTCCCGTTCTGCTTGAACTCGCCGCGCTTGAACTGGCCGTCCACCTTCAGGACGGTCAGGCTGAGTCCGCCGACGGCGTCCGCGACGCCGTCCTGCTTGCCGACCTTGTCGACGGTGGTGGCGGACAGGGTCTGGAAGCCCTGGACCATGACCCGGTCCGAACTCTGCTTCGCGTCGTCGTCGTTGTCCTTGGCGTCGAACTGGAACCGGGGCCGCTGGGTGCCGGAGCCCGATGCGGCGGCGGCCTTGGTGACCGTCATGTCCGTGCCGAGGCCGTACAGCGATTCCAGGACCTTGTCCTGGGCCTTGCTCATGCCGGAGGAGACCGAACTGACGATGATGACCAGCGCAATACCGAGGGCGAGCCCCGAGGCGACGACCAGCGCCGCCTTTCTGCGGCGGCGCAGCTCGCGCCGGAGATAGGTGAAGAACATGGCGCGAGGCTATGAACCGGTCGTGATGGCGAGTTAAGGCCCGCATGAGATCCCGATGAGAACGGCCACGAACGCCGCAGGGCGGCGGCACCGGAGGGATCCGGGTGCCGCCGCCCTGTGTACGTACGGGACTTCGGGGTGACGAAGTTGCTGCGTGAACCTCCCGCGGGGTCAGGCCGCGGAGTCCGCCTGCCATTCGGCCCAGCTCATGTTCCAGCCGTTGAGGCCGTTGTCGGGCGTGATGGTCTTGTCGGGGGAGTTCTTGACGATGACCACGTCGCCGACCATGGAGTTGTTGTAGAACCAGGCGGCGGGCTGGTTGGCGTCGCCCGCACCCTTCACATCGGCGAGACCGACACAGCCGTGGCTCGTGTTGGCGCTGCCGAAGACCGACGGAGCACCCCAGTAGTTGCCGTGGATGAAGGTGCCCGACTGGGACAGCCGCATGGCGTGCGGCACGTCCTTGATGTCGTACTCGCCCTTGCCGTCGTCGTCGGTGAAGCCGACCGTCGCACCGTTCATCCGGGTCTCCTTGAACTTCTCGGAGATGACCATCTGACCGTTGTACGTCGGGTTGTCGGGGGAACCGGCAGAGATCGGGATCGTCTTGATCGTCTTGCCGTCCTGGGTGACGGTCATGGTGTGCGTCGACGCGTCGACCGTCGAGACCTGGTTGCGGCCGACCTTGAAGGTGACCGTCTTCTGCTGCACACCGAAGACGCCATCCGCGCCCTCGACGCCGTCGAGCGCCAGCTTCAGCGTGACGGTGGAGCCGCCCGTCCAGTACTGCTCGGGGCGCAGGTCGAGACGCTGCGAGTTGAACCAGTGACCGACGACCTGCTGGCCGCTGCTGGACGTCACGGTGATTCCGGCCTGGACGGCCTTCCGGTCCGTGATCGGCTTGTTGAAGTTGATCGAGACCGGCATGCCGACGCCGACCGTGGAGCCGTCCTCGGGGGTGAAGTTCCCGATGAAGCTGTTGGCGGGCGACACGGTGGTGAACGACGCGTTCTCGTGCGCCTCGCGGCCCTTGGTGTCCTGGGCCGTCGCGTTGATCTTGTACGTGGTCGAGCGTTCCAGCTGCGCGTTCGGCTGCCAGCTGGTGCCGTCGGCGGCCAGGGTGCCCGGGACGCCCGCACCGGCCGACGTGGTCATGGTGACCTGGGTCAGCTTGCCCTTGGTGACGGTGACCTTCGCGGCGTTGTTGATGCTGGCGTTGGTCGCGCCGTTCTTCGGCGCGATCGCTATCTGCGCCTGGGACGCGTCCTCGGCCGCCGCCTTGTCGACTGCCGCCGCCTGAGACTTCTTCGAGCTCTCGTCGCTGCCCGAGCTCGCACCTTCGCTGCAGGCAGTGAGCACGAGTACGCCGCCGAGCAGGGCGGACGCGGCCATCAGGCCCTTGCGCCGCTTGCTGTCCGTCATCACACGCTTCTCCATCGTTGCCGAATCCCCCATAACCCCGAGCGGAACCGTCCTGGGACGGATCACATCGATGCCGGAGCCGTCCTGAGACAGGTCCCCATCAATGTTCCAAGAACACCTGGCGAGGGCCCTCCGTTCCACATCCGCCTCAGATGTGGGGAACACCACTCATCGACGCAGCCGTGGCACCTGTGGTTCCCGGGACCGGCACGCACCGGCCCCGGGCCGCCGGCGGGCCGGGGCCGGTGCCTTCATCGCCCGCTACGGCGCAACGTCGTCGTCCCCCTCCTCGCCGTCACGCTCGTCGTCGAGGTCCCAGTCGCCCGGGTCCTCGGGGTCGTAGTCGACGATCTCGCTGCTCCAGGACGCCTGGGCCAGCTCGACCCCCGGCACCTCACCGACGAGATCGAACGGGTCCACGAGGGAGGCGAGGGCCTCAGCCCCGTCCTCCCGTACCGCGGACTCGGCCTGCATGCGTTCCTCGGCGTACTCGCCGTCCGGCTCGCCGTACTCTGCCGCGATGCTCTCCAGTGCGGTGCCGCTGAGGGCTTCCGCGTCGGTGATCTCCAGCACCATGTCCACGCGAAGGCGAACAAAACGTGAGGTCTCAGAAGTGCTCATACGACGGAGCGTAGAGCTACCGGCAGTCACGACTTTCCTGCGACCCGCTGCTTTCATTAGCATCGGCGCACACGGCTAACTCATGGCTGTCACAAGGGGGATCGAATCCGTGGCCATAGCTCGTCGCCCACTCCTGACCGCCACCGCCGCGGGCACACTGCTGTGCGCTCTGTGGTTCGTCCCCTCGGCGAACGCGACGGACGACGCGACCGGTGGCGCGCCGAGCAGACCTGCCGGCGCGAGCACCGAGGACAAGGCGGCCGGGCCGGCACTGGCCGAAACCGGCACCGGGTTCGACACCACTGCGTATCTGATCGGTGGCACCGCCTTCCTGGGGATCGGCGCGGGCTTCGTCACGTACTCCACACGCCGCACCACCGCGTTGTCCTCGATCGCCGGACGGGCCTGAAATTCCGGTCCGTCCGGCGATGAGGAACGAAGCGCGCAGCAGGCCGCGCCACCCGTCCTAGGCCAGCGCCCCGGTCACCGGCTCCACGGCCGCGACCAGCTTCCCGCCCCGCACGAACGCCTCCGCCGCAGCCAGATCGGGCGACAGGAAGCGGTCCGGTCCCGGACCCTCGACGCCCGCCGCCCGCAGCGCCTCGATGGCGGCCAGGGACGCGGGCGCCGGGGTGAGCCCCTGGGCGGCGCGCAGTTCTATGGCGCGGGTCGCCGCGTACAGCTCGACGGCGACGATCCGGCCGAGGTTCTCGACGGCGGTACGGAGCTTGCGCGCCGCCGACCAGCCCATGGAGACGTGGTCCTCCTGCATCGCGGAGGACGGGATCGAGTCCGCCGACGCCGGGACCGCGAGCCGCTTCATCTCGCTGACCAGGGCGGCCTGCGTGTACTGGGCGATCATCAGACCCGAGTCGACACCGGCGTCGTCGGCGAGGAACGGCGGCAGACCGTGCGAGCGGTTCTTGTCCAGCAGCCGGTCCGTGCGGCGCTCGGTGATCGAGCCGAGGTCGGCGGAGACGATCGCCAGGAAGTCGAGCACGTACGCCACCGGGGCGCCGTGGAAGTTGCCGTTGGACTCGACCCGGCCGTCCGGGAGGACGACGGGGTTGTCGACGGCGGAGGCCAGCTCACGGTCGGCGACGATCCCGGCGTACGCGAGGGTGTCGCGCCCGGCGCCGTTGACCTGGGGCGCGCAGCGCACGGAGTAGGCGTCCTGGACACGCGGCGCGTCGTCCTGGTGGTGGCCGGTGAGGCCTGAACCGGCGAGCACCCGCAGCATGTTGTCGGCGCTCGCGCCCTGGCCCGGGTGCGGCCGGATGGCGTGCAGCTCCGGCGCGAGGACCTTGTCCGTGCCGAGCAGCGCCTCCAGGCTGAGCGCGGCGGTGATGTCGGCGGAGGTGTAGAGGCTGCGCAGGTCGGCGAGGGCCATCACGAGCATGCCGAGCATGCCGTCCGTGCCGTTGAGGAGGGCGAGGCCCTCCTTCTCGCGCAGTTCGACGGGGGTGATGCCGTGCGCGGCGAGCAGCTCGCCGGCCGGGCGCACGATGCCGTCGGGGCCCTCTGCGTCGCCCTCGCCCATCAGCGTCAGGGCGCAGTGCGAGAGCGGCGCCAGGTCGCCGGAGCAGCCGAGCGAGCCGTACTCGTGCACGACGGGGGTGATGCCGGCGTTCAGTACGTCGGCCATGGTCTGCGCGACCTCGGGGCGTACACCGGTGCGGCCCGAGCAGACCGTCTTCAGGCGCAGGAACATCAGCGCCCGTACGACCTCGCGCTCGACGCGCGGGCCCATGCCGGCCGCGTGCGAGCGGACGATGTTGCGCTGGAGCTGGGCCCGCAGCTCGGGGCTGATGTGGCGGCTGGCGAGTGCGCCGAAGCCGGTGGAGACGCCGTAGACCGGCTCGGGCTTGGCGGCCAGCGCTTCCACGATCTCGCGGGCGGCGGCAAGCGCGCTCACGGCGGCTGCGGAGAGCTCGACGCGGGCGCCCGCGCGGGCCACGGCGATGACGTCCTCTGCGGTGGTACCGGACGTCCCCACCACGACTGTGTGCATATCCATATTCAGAAGCGTACGGATTGAATCCCTTCATGTCACTAGTGGTCGTACGGTTGACCCCTTACCGGCCCGTTCGAAGACTCCGCCGGACGCCCCCTACGGGACAGCCCTCAGGGCCGGCTCCCGCGCAGCCGCCGGCGGTCGTGGGCGGACTTCGGCGGCGAGTCGGCCAGCCGGATGACCTCGCCGTCGCGCCCCGCCACCACCGGTTTCGCGGAGCGGGCCGCCTTCGCCCGGTACTGGGCCGCGTCCGCCAGACGGAACAGCCGCCGGGCCGAGGTCACCGGCCCGATCGGGTCACCGGTCGACGCAATGCCGCAGGCGACCCCGTCGCCCTGCTCCAACTCGGCAGCCCGGACGCAGAGTTCCGTGGCCACCTCGATCACCTCGTCCGCACCGGGGCCCACCGCCAGCAGGCAGAACTCATCACCGCCGAGCCGGGCGGCGAGGGCGCCGGGCAGCATCGCGCCGCACCGGGACAGCACCGAGCCGAAACGTTCCAGCAGCCGGTCGCCGACCGCGTGGCCCAGGGAGTCGTTGACCCCCTTCAGACCGTTCAGATCGCAGACGACCAGACTGACCACCGTGCCGTCGGCGCGGTGCAGCTCCACCGCCTCGTCGAGCCGCGCGTCGACGGCCCGGCGGTTGGCGAGCCCGGTCAGCGGGTCGGTGAAGGCGAGCTTGCGGACCTCTTCGAGGCGCTCCGTCTGGGAGATACCGGCGGCGACGACGGCGGCCAGCACGGTCGCGAAGTCGGCGTCCTCCCGCCCGAACACCGGCTCCCCCACCGGGCGCGCCACATAGAGCTCGCCCCAGGCCCGCCCGTGCAGGACGATCGGCGCGACCACACAGCAGCCGCGCCGGCGCCGCCGCAGGGCCGCCACGCGCTGATGGCGGTAGACACGCCCGTACCCGTGCGCGCCCGCCACCGCCGAATCGGCTTCGCCGTCCCCGGCGTCGCCGACCGGCCCGTCGGCGGTCTCCACCCAGGCGTCCGGCTCGCCGCCCCCCGCCCACCGCTCATGCAGGAACTCGGTGATCTCCGGGAACTGATGCACCGGATACGTCTCGTCGTCGGGGAACTCCTCCTCCCCCTCGGCCCGTTCACCCGCGTTCACCAGCACCCGCAGCCGCCCCGGCCCCCGCTCCCACACGGAGAGCGCGGCGAAGCTGCCGCCCAACGCCTGGCACGCCCCCAGCGCGGCCGCCCGCCAGGACTCCGGCGGGGTGTGCGCCGCCGCCATTGCCTGTGCAAGCGAAACCACGGCCCGCAGCCGGGCATCATCACCACCCATCGCTACATCTTATGTAGATTTGCGAAGTCTTGATCAGTTTGAGGCATAGAAAGTCCGCACTGCTCGTCGGAGCGGTAACGCACGGTCACTCGCCGGGCCAGTTCGGCTTCCGCTTCTCGTTGAACGCGGCCACGCCCTCCGCCCGGTCCCCGGAGAAGGCCACCGATCGCCAGGCCGCGTCCTCCACTTCCAGACCGGCCCGCAGATCGAGTCCGTGCCCGACCCGCAGCGCACGCTTCGCGGCGCGCAGGCCCACCGGCGAATTGGCGGCGATCCGCCCGGCGAGCGCCAGCGCCTGCGCCCGGTCCTGCCCCGCCTCCACCAGCTCGTCGACCAGTCCCAGCTCCCGCGCCTCGGCCGCCTCCACCCGCCGGGCGGTGAAGACCAGCTCGGCAGCGCGTGCCGCACCGATCCGGCGCGGCAGCAACTGCGTACCGCCACCGCCCGGGATGACACCGACCGAGACCTCGGGCAGGCCCACCACGGCCGTACGGTCGGCGACGATCAGATCGCAGGACAGCGCCAGCTCGAAGCCGCCGCCGAGCGCGAACCCGTGCACGGCGGCGACCGTCGGCATCGGCAGGTCGAGCACGCCGGTGTAGGCGGCGCGGGCGGTGGGCCGCTGACGGACAAGCTCGGCGTCGGTGAACGAGTTCCGCTCCTTGAGATCCGCGCCCACGCAGAAGGCGCGCTCATGGCTGGAGGTGAGGACGGTGACCCGTACGTCCTGGTCGGCGGCGAGCGCGGCGCAGGCGGCGGCGATCGAGCGGGCCATGTCCGTGGACACGGCGTTCATGGCCTTGGGCCGGTCCAGGACCAGTTCGGCGACATGCTCCTGGCCCTCATGGACCCGTACGACGACGAACTCCCCGAACCGCTGCTCGGACGTGACGGTCATGGCTGCACCCCTCCGGTTAACGAGCGTTACCGGAGGATCCTAGGTCTTTCGTTTGGATCGGGCTGGATCAGGGAGCGGCCCGCCGCGGAGCAGCTGATGTCACCGTGGTGCGTGCAGCCGCAAGGCGGAGGAAGGAGCCCACGCGGAGCGAATGAGGTCTCCCCTGCTCGAGCGAAGCCGAGAGCTCGGGGAAGACCGACGACAACGCGGCAGATGTGCGTGCCGGACCCCGCGAGCCCAGCATGATCCGAACGAGAGGCCCTAGGCCGCGCCCCGGACAGGGGCAGGCGTCAGGAGGCGCCTCGTCGCGCCAGCAGCCACGGTTCCACCACGCCGAGTCCGCGCACCGGCCGCTGCCACATCGGCTGCAGCCCGTACCGGTACTTCGGCACGACCAGCGGTTCCACACCCTCCGCGCGCTCCTTCTCGGCGGCCGCGGCCTCCTCCGCCGCCTGCGCCTCGGAGGCCGGGGCATCGCCCGTGCGCGTCAGCTCCTCGGCGAAGGCGCCGTCCACCAGTACGGCGTCCTTCGGCGCTATCGACGTGAGCCGGCTGGCGAGGTTCACCGTCGTACCGAAGACATCGCCCATCCGGGTCGTGACCGTGCCGAACGCGATACCGACCCGCAGAGCGGGCATCGTCTCGTCCTGGGTCATCGCCTCTATCAGGCGCAGCGCGATCTCGGCCGCCGTGCCCGCGTCGTCGGCGGCGAAGAGAACCTCGTCACCGAGGGTCTTGATGAGCCGGCCGCCGTGCGCGGCGACCAAGTCGGCGGAGGTCGTCTCGAACGCCTCGACGAGCTCGCCCAGCTCCTCCTCCTCCAGCCGGCGGGTGAGCCGGGTGAAACCGACCAGGTCCGCGAAGCCGACGGCCAGCCTGCGGTCGACCATCTCGTCGTCGTCCGCGGCCTGCACCACGCGGCCGGTCGCGGCGGCGAGCTGACGCCGCCAGACGTAGATGAGGAACTCCTCCAGCTCCGGCAGGAGCAGCTCCACCAGCGGGTACGTGACCTCGGTGCGGGTCATGCCGGGCTCGGGCGGCTCGGTCAGACCCTCCAGGAAGGAATCGATCTGCCACTCCGCCAGCCGGGCGGTGGTCTGCCCGGTGGACCGGGCGACCTGCACCGCCATCGGCTCGCTGAGCAGCCCGGCCTCGACGAGTCCCGCGAGCCGCCGCAGCGCCAGCACGTCCGCCTCGGTGAGCGCCTTGGCCTGCCCGATGTCGGCGAACCCCATGGCGCGCCAGAACCGGGACGCCAGGTCCATCGAGACTCCGGCGGTACGGGCCGCCTGGAACGGGGTGTAGCGACGCTCCGCGCCCAGGATCAGCTGTTCCAGCCGGATCGCGAGGGGGTCGTCGGTCGGTTCGACCGTGTGATCGACTTCGTGATGCGGTGTCGCGTGGACCGAGGGTTCCGGTGGGGGCTCCGCGCCCGCGCCGGAGGTCGTGTCGTCGACGGTCACCAGCCGCCTCCTGCCCGTTCCCTGCGCACTGCCCTGCCGATCTGTCGGTGGATCGCCTCAACGATACGGCAGATGTGCGCTACCTCACGTCCTTAGGGCATCCCGGTACGGGGTCGGCCGGGGGCAGGGGCCGTGGGGGGTGCTCTCCGGTGGGGGGTTTCCACGGGGGTGGAGGTCCAAGGGCACCCGGGGGACGACGGGGGTCGCGGCCCGGTACGCGGGCGCAGGGCCTGTGAGGGCTTCCACGGGGTGAAGGTCCGAAGGCATCCCGGTACGGGGGCGGCCGGGGGCAGGGGCCGTGGGAGGTGCTCTCCGGTGGGTGGTTTCCACGGGGTGAAGGTCCAAGGGCACCCGGGGGACGACGGGGGTCGCGGCCCGGTACGCGGGCGCAGGGCCTGTGGAGGGCTTCCACGGGACGGACTGAACGCCCGGAGGAACAGCCGGGCGCGAGCCCTGCACGCGGGGCGTACGGCCTGTGAGGGGCTCCTCGGGGCGGGGATCCGAGCGCCCGGGGAAACAAACCGGAGCGCGGGCCGGTGCGCGGGCATACGGCCTGTGGCGGGCTTCCACGGGGCAGGGAACCGAGCGCCCGGGGAACAGCCGGGCAGGAGCCCGGTACGCGGGGTGCAGGGCCTGTGAAGGTTTCCGTCCGGCGGCGGCCTGAGCACCCTGGGGAACAGCCGGGCACGAGCCCGGTACGCGGGGTGCACGGGCTGGGGGGGTTCCGCGGGTGCTGGGCTGGTCGCACCCGGGAAACGTTCAGTGGTGAGGCGGGGGCCCGGCGGGCCCCCGGCGTGGCTCTAGGTGAGGCCGCCTTCCACATCCCGCAGGTGCACGATGTCGCCCGCCGACACCGGTTCCTGCAAGCCGTCGGCCGTGGACAGGATCAGGCGGCCGTCACCGTCGATCGCCACCGCCTCTCCGACGAGCGACCGGTCGCCGGGCAACTGGGCCCGTACCGTCCTGCCCAGCGTCGCGCAGCCCGCCGCGTACGCCGCCTGCAGGCCGCTCCGCGCCGCGTCCCCGCCCGCCGCGCGCCACTCGACGTACCAGTGGTCCAGCGAGCGCAGTACGCCGCGCAGCAGCGTCTCCCGGTCGGTGGAGACCGCGCCGGCCAGGGCGAGCGAGGCTGCTGTCGGGACGGGCAGTTCGGTCGCGCGGAGGGAGACGTTGATGCCGATGCCGATGACGACGCCGTCCCCGGCGCGCTCGGCGAGGATGCCGCCCGCCTTGCGTTCCTCGCCCGCCACGGTGACCAGCAGGTCGTTGGGCCACTTCAGTGCCGTGTCGACGCCCGCGGCCCGCGACAGCCCGGCCGCGGTCGCGACCCCGGCGAGCAGCGGCAGCCAGCCCCACCGGTGGACCGGCACGTCGTCGCCGGGGGTCAGGTAGACGGAGAAGAACAGGCCCGAGCGGGCGGGCGCCGTCCAGGTCCGGTCGAGGCGGCCGCGGCCCGCAGTCTGCTCCTCGGCGACCAGAACCGCGCCCTCGGTGAGCTCCGCCGCTCGCGCCGCGAGGTCCATGTTGGTGGATCCGGTGACGTCCACGACGTCGAGCGAGGTCCACAGCCCGCCCGGCCGCAGCAGCCCGCGGCGCAGCGCGGGGACGTTCAGGGGCGGCCGGTCCAGGTCCGACCAGCGGTTCGGTGACGCATCCGAAGGTGTCATGCAAGCCACCCTAGGTGTGGCAAACGACGCACTGCCGAACGGTATCCGCGCCGATACGCTACGGATCAGTAGCCATACAGAACCTGATCGGCAGCTGCCGGACCGGCCGTCGTCGCGCACGCACCGCGCACGCGGCCTCGCACGCAGCCGCAGAACCCACCAGTCAGTCGTCCCCGTGACCAGGCAGGGAGCCGCCACCCGATGTCCGAGCCGGAAGAGATCGACATCCACACCACCGCGGGCAAGATCGCGGACCTGCAGCGCCGTATCGACGAGGCCACGCACGCCGGTTCCGCACGCGCAGTCGAAAAGCAGCACGCCAAGGGCAAGTTGACCGCCCGCGAGCGGGTGGATCTCCTGCTCGACGAGGGTTCCTTCGTGGAGCTCGACGAGTTCGCCCGGCACCGCTCCACCAACTTCGGCATCGAGAAGAACCGCCCGTACGGAGACGGTGTCGTCACCGGCTACGGCACGGTCGACGGCCGCCCCGTCTGCGTGTACTCGCAGGACTTCACCATCTTCGGCGGGTCGCTGGGTGAGGTCTACGGTGAGAAAATCGTCAAGGTGATGGACTTCGCGCTGAAGACCGGCTGCCCGGTCATCGGCATCAACGACGGCGGCGGCGCCCGTATCCAGGAAGGTGTCGCGGCGCTCGGCCTGTTCGCCGAGATCTTCCGCCGCAACGTGCACGCCTCGGGTGTCGTCCCGCAGATCTCGCTGATCGTCGGACCGTGCGCGGGCGGCGCGGTCTACTCCCCCGCGATCACCGACTTCACGGTCATGGTCGACCAGACCTCGCACATGTTCATCACCGGCCCCGACGTCATCAAGACCGTCACCGGTGAGGACGTCGGCTTCGAGGAGCTGGGCGGAGCCCGTACGCACAACACCACCTCGGGTGTGGCGCACCACGTGGCGGGCGACGAGAAGGACGCCATCGAGTACGTCAAGTCGCTGCTGTCGTACCTCCCGTCGAACAACCTCTCCGAGGCGCCCGCCTTCCCGGAGGAGGCGGATCTCGCGACCACCGACGAGGACCGTGAGCTCGACACCCTCATCCCGGACTCGGCGAACCAGCCGTACGACATGCACACCGCGATCGAGCATGTGCTCGACGACGGCGAGTTCCTGGAGACGCAGGCCCTGTTCGCGCCGAACATCATCACCGGCTTCGGGCGTGTCGAGGGCTACCCCGTCGGCATCGTCGCCAATCAGCCGATGCAGTTCGCGGGCTGCCTGGACATCAACGCGAGCGAGAAGGCCGCACGCTTCGTCCGCACCTGCGACGCCTTCAACGTGCCGGTGCTGACCTTCGTCGACGTCCCCGGCTTCCTGCCCGGTGTGGACCAGGAGTACGGCGGCATCATCCGCCGTGGCGCCAAGCTGATCTACGCCTACGCCGAGGCGACCGTCCCGCTGATCACCGTGATCACCCGCAAGGCGTTCGGCGGCGCGTACGACGTCATGGGCTCCAAGCACCTGGGCGCGGACATCAACGTCGCCTGGCCGACCGCCCAGATCGCCGTGATGGGCGCGCAGGGCGCGGTGAACATCCTGCACCGCCGCACCATCGCGGCCGTCACGGACCCCGACGAGGCGGAGGCGACCCGCGCCGAGCTGATCGCCGACTACGAGGACACGCTGCTCAACCCGTACGTGGCGGCCGAGCGCGGCTACGTCGACGCGGTGATCATGCCGTCCGACACCCGGGCACACGTGGTGAAGGGCCTGCGTCAGCTGCGCACGAAGCGGGAATCACTGCCACCGAAGAAGCACGGCAACATCCCTCTCTAGAAAGGGTCCTGACCATGATCAAGGTCGTACGGGGCAACCCGAACCCGGAGGAGCTGGCTGCCGCGCTGGCGGTTGTCCAGGCGCGCGCCGCGGCGACGGCCGCTGTGTCGTCCGGCGCGCCCGCGCTGCCCGAGCAGTGGTCCGACCCGGGCCGGATCGCCCGGCAGGACCGGCCTCGGCCGGGCCCGCGGGCCTGGGCACGGACGTACTGGCCCGTTTAGCGCTCGGCGGCCCGGCCGTCCGTTCGCGCAGCGTCCTCGAAGGCCTGGACCCCCTGGAATTCGCCTGGTGGGTCCGGGCCTCCGCTGTGTCGCCACGCAGCGATCCGGTCCGTAGGCATCAGGGCGGCTGAGTACCCGTACTCAGGCGCTGCGGCGGCCGCCGCAGCAGGATCGGGACCATGCTGTGGTCCGATCCCGAGAACAAGCCCCCCAAAGAGCTGCGCGACGCCCAGGACATGATGCGGCGCGTGTGGCTGGTGCTTGCGCTCGCCATGGTGGTCGCGATGGTCGTGCTGGGCACACGCTGACGAGGCGCCCTTCGGCATCCGCCCGTCCTGCGGACGCGTGGTCCCCCGCCGCGCCGGGCCCTTCTACGATGGCCGGTATGACTGATCAGCGCCGTCTCGTACTCGCCTCCGCCTCACCCGCCCGCCTCAGCCTGCTGCGCCAGGCCGGGTTCGCGCCGGAGGCGATCGTCAGCGGTGTGGACGAGGACGCGCTGTCCGCCCCCACACCGGCCGAGCTGGCGCTGGTGCTCGCCGAGGCCAAGGCCGCCACCGTGGCCGCTCGCCCCGCGGTCGCGGGTGCCCTGGTCATCGGATGCGACTCGGTCCTTGAACTCGACGGCGAGGCGCTCGGCAAGCCGGCCGACAGCGAGGAGGCCACCGCCCGCTGGAAGTCCATGCGCGGCCGGGCCGGGATCCTGCAGACCGGCCACAGTGTGATCGACACCGCGACCGGCCGCACCGTCTCCGCGACCGCGTCCACCGTCGTCCGTTTCGGCGAACCGACCGACGCCGAGATCGCTGCCTACGTCGCCTCGGGCGAGCCCCTCCATGTCGCGGGCGCCTTCACCCTGGACGGCCGTTCGGCCCCGTTCGTCGACTCCATCGAGGGCGACCACGGCAACGTCATCGGGCTCTCGCTGCCGCTGCTGCGCCGGCTCCTCGGCGAACTGGGACTCTCCGTCACCGACTTGTGGGTCTGATACCCACGAACGGGTTACGCGGGCGCCGGAGCACCCTCTTCGGCGCCCCCACCCTTCTCGTTCGGGCTATCGGTTCCGCTCCCGTTCCCGTAGGCGACCAGCGTGAGCACGATCAGGCCGAGCACGACCATCATGAACACGAACGCGGCCCAGCCGATCAGGCCCACCGTCAGCGCGCCCAGCACCCCGTGCACGACGGCGCAGCTGATCAGGGCGGCCCGGCCGACACGCCCGGGAGCCCGGTCGCGGATGCCGGTCAGCAGCAGGACCAGGCCGCACAGCACCAGGTACAGCCCGGCGACACCGCCCATCACCCACGCCCCGGCGGACATGGCGGCCGGATCCAGCCCGGCGAGTGACATCTCCTGGTTGTCGACGACCGTGGCCATGATGCCGTTGACGAGCACCATTCCCGCGGCCTCCCCGAACAGCACGATCGCGGCCACGAACGCCACCGGTCTGCGCACCACGGCGCTCACCCCTTGTTACCTGTAGTAAGTGCGGTAGCGCGGACCCTACTAACGGGTAATCATTCGGACAAGGGTTCCGACCACGTTCACTCGTCCCACTCGCCCCGATGCCCTCCGCACACACTGTTTACGCACCCCGCTTGTCGCGCCCCTCGTGCGTCGGGCAAAGAAACACTCGCTCGTTAGTAGGTACTCCACAAAGAAACAACGGAAGCCGCCCCTCGATCGAACAGAGACCTGGACCACACCTCGTGGCTACTGTGCGGTCATGAATCCCGGCGTACCGTGGTGCCACAAGGGATTTCGCGCCTCGAGCAAGCCTCGAATCACGCTCCGTGTGGGCAAGCTCACCAATGGGGACGGGTCGTAAGGCCGTGTCGGTAGTCCCTAAACTCAGCTTGTTTCAAGGAGGGAGCCATCGTGCGCAAGGTGCTCATCGCCAACCGTGGCGAAATTGCTGTCCGTGTTGCTCGGGCGTGCCGGGATGCCGGGATCGGGAGCGTGGCGGTCTACGCGGACCCGGACCGGGACGCTCTGCATGTGCGTGCGGCCGACGAGGCATTCGCTCTGGGCGGTGACACCCCGGCCGCCAGTTATCTGGACATGGCGAAGGTGCTGCAGGCGGCCAAGGACTCGGGGGCCGACTCGGTCCACCCGGGTTACGGGTTCCTGTCGGAGAACGCCGAGTTCGCCCAGGCGGTGCTGGACGCGGGACTGACCTGGATCGGTCCGCCTCCGCAGGCGATCCGCGATCTGGGTGACAAGGTCGCCGCGCGGCACATCGCGCAGCGCGCCGGTGCGCCGCTGGTCGCCGGGACCCCGGACCCGGTGTCGGGTTCGGCGGAGGTCGTGGCGTTCGCGAAGGAGCACGGGCTGCCGATCGCGATCAAGGCCGCGTTCGGTGGTGGCGGTCGCGGGCTGAAGGTCGCGCGGACGCTGGAGGAGATCCCGGAGCTGTACGACTCCGCGGTCCGTGAGGCCGTCGCGGCGTTCGGGCGCGGGGAGTGCTTCGTGGAGCGCTACCTCGACAAGCCGCGCCACGTCGAGACCCAGTGCCTGGCCGACTCCCACGGCAACGTGGTGGTCGTCTCCACCCGTGACTGCTCGCTGCAGCGCCGGCACCAGAAGCTGGTCGAGGAGGCCCCGGCGCCCTTCCTTTCCCAGGCGCAGAACGCGGAGCTGTACGCGGCGTCGAAGGCGATCCTGAAGGAGGCCGGGTACGTCGGTGCGGGGACCGTGGAGTTCCTGGTCGGCACGGACGGCACGATCTCGTTCCTGGAGGTCAACACCCGTCTGCAGGTCGAGCACCCGGTGACCGAGGAGGTCACGGGCATCGACCTGGTCCGTGAGATGTTCCGGATCGCGGACGGCGAGAAGCTCGGTTACGACGACCCGGCGGTACGCGGGCACTCGTTCGAGTTCCGGATCAACGGTGAGGACCCGGGCCGCGGATTCCTGCCCGCTCCGGGCACGGTGACCGTGTTCGCCCCGCCGACCGGCCCCGGTGTCCGCCTGGACGCGGGTGTCGAGTCGGGTTCGGTGATCGGTCCGGCGTGGGACTCGCTGCTGGCGAAGCTCATCGTGACCGGCGCCACCCGTGAGCAGGCGTTGCAGCGGGCGGCGCGTGCGCTGGCCGAGTTCAATGTCGAGGGCATGGCCACCGCGATCCCGTTCCACCGCGCGGTCGTCGCCGACCCGGCGTTCACCAGCGCCCCGTTCCGCATCCACACCCGCTGGATCGAGACCGAGTTCGTCAACGAGATCAAGCCCTTCGCCGCCCCCGCCGACATGGAGGCGGACGAAGAGGCCGGCCGCGAGACGGTCGTCGTCGAGGTCGGCGGAAAGCGCCTCGAGGTCTCCCTGCCGTCGTCGCTGGGCATGAGCCTGGCCCGTACCGGACTCGCGGCAGGTGCCAAGCCCAAGCGGCGCGCGGCGAAGAAGAGCGGCTCCGCGGTCTCCGGCGACACCCTCGCGTCCCCGATGCAGGGCACGATCGTCAAGATCGCCGTCGAGGAGGGCCAGGAGGTCCAGGAAGGCGACCTGATCGTCGTCCTGGAGGCCATGAAGATGGAGCAGCCTCTCAACGCACACCGCGCCGGCACGGTGAAGGGACTCGCCGCCGAGGTCGGCAGCTCGGTCTCGTCGGGCGCCGTCATCTGCGAGATCAAGGACTGATCGCGCACGAAGTTCCGGCGAGGCCCCTGCGGAGTCGTACCACCGACTCCGCAGGGGCCTCGGCCGTTCGGCGGCCCGGCAGGAGGAGAGGCCGTCCGGTTGCGCGATGGCATCCTGGACCCGGGGGCGGAAAAAGGGAGGACTGCGCAATGGCGATGAGCACGGCACAGACGCCGGGCCGGCCCATGCGCGCCGACGCGCGCCGCAACTACGACCGGCTGCTCGGCGAAGCCCGTACGGCGTTCGCGGAACACGGCACGGACGCGTCGCTGGAGGACATCGCGCGCCGGGCAGGCGTGGGGATCGGCACGCTGTACCGGCACTTCCCGAACCGGCACGCGCTGATGAGCGCGGTCTTCCAGGAGGCCCTGGGATCACTCCTCACCCGCTCCCACGAGTTGGCTGAGGCGGAGAATCCGTGCGGCGGTCTGGTGGAGTGGCTGGGTGCGATCATCACTCATGCGGGTGAGTACCGAGGGCTGGCGCAGGCGCTCATGTCGACTTCGCGGGACGAGACTTCGGCGCTGTCCGACTGCAATGTGCCGCTGCGCGAAGCGGGGGCGCGGCTACTGGCCCGGGCGCAGACGAGTGGCACGGTACGGGCGGATGTGTCGATCGGTGACTTGATGCAGCTGACGAATGCGATCGCGTTGGCGGCGGAGCAGGCGCCGGAGGACCCGGCGTTGGCGGGCCGCCTGCTGACGCTGACGCTGCAGGGGCTGAAGGGGCCGCGGGCAGCCGGGGGTTGAGGCGGGGCCGAAAGCCGGGGGCTGCGCCCCCGACTCTCGAAGGCCCAAGGGGCTGCCCCGTCATTCCTGGCGGGCGCACGACGACACCTGCGGCATGTCGCCGCGTTGCCGGAACGCCCGCATTCGCCCAGTACGAGGACACCCCTCCGCCTTGCGATGCACCGTATGCGACGCCGCGCGCCGATCCACCAGGGATTACGGGACAGCCCTCAGCGGCGGCGCAGGTCCGCCACGCGGGCTCGGTCGCCCGGGGGCTGGTCCGTCAAGGACGCGGCCGCACTGCGCCGTTGCGAACCGGGTCCACCGTGCGTGCGACGCTGGCCGGGAAGCGGCATGTCCCGGCGCGCCTGGCGGCCCGGAGAGAGGGAGTCCGCCCCGGCGGGGCCCGTCCCCCCACCAGCCACCGCGATCTGTACACCCTGGTCCGCCAGGGCCTGCAGTTCGGTGGCGGCCCGGTCGTCATGGCCCGCGGGTTCGTCCGTCACCAGGCGGGTGATCAGGTCCGTCGGCACCGTCTGGAACATGGTGTCGGAGCCGAGCTTGGTGTGGTCCGCGAGGACCACCACCTCCGAGGCGGCCTGCACCAACGCCCGGTCCACGCTCGCCGAGAGCATGTTGGACGTGGACAGCCCCCGCTCCGCGGTGAGCCCGCTCCCGGACAGGAACGCGCGCGACACCCGCAGGCCCTGGAGCGACTGTTCCGCACCACTGCCCACCAGGGCGTAGTTGGAGCCGCGCAGGGTGCCACCGGTCATCACCACTTCCACCCGGTTGGCATGGGCCAACGCCTGGGCGACCAGCAGTGAGTTGGTGACGACGGTCAGGCCGGGGATCCGCGCGAGCCGACGGGCCAGCTCCTGCGTGGTCGTGCCGGCACCGACGACGATGGCCTCGCCCTCTTCGACGAGGCCCGCGGCCAGGTCGGCGATGGCCGTCTTCTCGGCGGTGGCGAGATGGGATTTCTGCGGAAAGCCGGACTCCCGCGTAAAACCGCCCGGCAGTACCGCACCGCCATGCCGGCGGTCGAGGAGTCCTTCTGCCTCCAGTGCCCGCACGTCCCGCCGTACGGTCACTTCGGAGGTCTGGACGACGCGGGCGAGCTCGCGGAGCGATACTGCCCCGTTGGCGCGCACCATTTCGAGGATCAACTGACGACGTTCTGCAGCGAACACGAAACTGACAGTAACGTGACTGCGCGAGGGTTTTCAGCAGTTTGCGCCGAAAAACAGAAGTTGTACATACAAGGGGCCGCCAAGTGGTATAGGCGGCCCCTTTGTTGTTCCCTACCGACCGGACATCGGCATCCCATCCGCCCGAGTTGCCGGGGGTTGCCAGGGAATGCCGGGTTCTCTAGGCCTCGCCGGCGCGCTTCCGGGTGTGCAACTGACGTGCCACTTCTGCGATCGATCCCGACAGGGACGGGTACACGGTGAAAGCGTTTGCGATCTGTTCCACCGTCAGATTGTTGTCGACCGCGATCGAGATGGGGTGGATCAGCTCGCTGGCCCGCGGTGCGACGACACAGCCGCCGACCACGATGCCGGTGCCGGGCCGGCAAAGGATCTTGACGAAGCCGTCCCGGATGCCCTGCATCTTGGCGCGCGGGTTGCGCAGCAGCGGCAGCTTCACCACGCGCGCGTCGATCGCGCCCGCGTCGACGTCCGCCTGGGTGTAGCCGACGGTGGCGATCTCCGGGTCGGTGAAGACGTTCGAGGAGACCGTCTTCAGGTTCAGCGGGGCGACCGCGTCACCGAGGAAGTGGTACATCGCGATCCGGCCCTGCATCGCGGCGACCGAGGCGAGCGCGAAGATGCCGGTGACGTCACCGGCTGCGTACACGCCGGGGGCGCTGGTACGGGAGACCTTGTCGGTCCAGATGTGGCCGGACTCCTTGAGCCGGACCCCGGCCTCCTCCAGGCCCATCCCGGCGCTGTTCGGGATCGCGCCGACCGCCATCAGACAGTGCGAACCGGTGATCACGCGGCCGTCGGAGAGCGTGACCTCGACCCGGTCGTCGACCCTCTTCGCCGCCTGGGCGCGCGAGCGGGCCATGACGTTCATGCCGCGGCGCCGGAAGACGTCCTCCAGCACGGCGGCCGCGTCCGGGTCCTCGCCGGGCAGCACCCGGTCGCGGGACGAGACGAGGGTGACGCGCGAGCCCAGCGCCTGGTAGGCGCCGGCGAACTCGGCACCGGTGACACCGGAGCCGACCACGATGAGCTCCTCGGGGAGCTCGTCGAGGTCGTAGACCTGGGTCCAGTTCAGGATGCGCTCGCCGTCGGGGAGCGCGTCCGGAATCTCCCGGGGGTGACCGCCGGTCGCGATCAGCACGGCGTCGGCGGTGAGCGTCTCCTCCGTACCGTCGGCCGCGGTCACCACGACCTTGCGGGAGCCGTCGGCGGCCTGGAGGCCATCCAGCCTGCCCCGGCCGCGCATCACGCGTGCACCCGCACGGGTGACGGAGGCGGTGATGTCGTGGGACTGGGCGAGCGCCAGGCGCTTCACGCGTCGGTTGACCTTGCCGAGGTCGACGCCGACCACCCGCGCCGCCTGCTCGATGTGCGGCGTGTCGTCGGCGACGATGATCCCCAACTCCTCGTACGAAGAGTCGAAGGTGGTCATCACCTCTGCCGTCGCGATCAGGGTCTTCGAGGGCACGCAGTCGGTGAGTACCGACGCGCCGCCGAGGCCGTCGCAGTCGACGACGGTCACCTCGGCGCCGAGCTGGGCGCCGACCAGTGCCGCCTCGTACCCGCCGGGTCCGCCGCCGATGATCACGATCCGGGTCACGAAAAGTCCGCCTCGCGTATGTCATCCCGCGGCCGTCTGCCGCCCCGGCCGGGGGTCCGGGGGATCACCCCGGGGGAATGCAGTACGTACTCCATTGTCCCGCACGCGCCAAGATGCTTCGCCCCGGGGCCCTCCATACGGGAGAAGGGCCCCCGTGTGAGCCGTCGGCCGAGCCCTCGGCCCGGTCCGCGACAGGCCCCTTGCCGGGGTCTTCGTCACAGGAATCGCCGCTCGCCGGGCCACCTCCCGTACCCTCGATCACATGTCGCTCTACGCCGCGTACGCCGGCAACCTCGACGCGCGGCTGATGACCCGCCGCGCACCGCATTCCCCGCTGCGCGGCACCGGCTGGCTCAACGGCTGGCGTCTGACCTTCGGCGGGGAGCAGATGGGCTGGGAAGGCGCGCTGGCCACGGTGGTGGAGGCGCCGCGCTCGCAGGTCTTCGTGGCGCTGTACGACCTGGCGCCGATGGACGAGGACTCCATGGACCGGTGGGAGGGTGTCGGCCTCGACATCTACCGGCGGATGCGGGTGCGGGTGCACACCCTGGACGGCGAGGAGCCGGCCTGGATGTACGTGCTTAACGCGTACGAGGGCGGGCTGCCGTCCGCCCGGTATCTGGGCGAGCTGGCGGACGCCGCCGAGTCGGCGGGCGCGCCGCACGACTACGTGATGGAGCTGCGCAAGCGCCCCTGCTGAGCCGCACACTTTTCCCCACGTTTTGTGTGAAAGTACGAAGAGGCGTGTGGAGACTCTCTGCATGGGCATCTACGCGCGTAGGGATTCACCGGTTACGCTCATCCGCGTGAACGCATCTGTTATTCCGGACAACATCCAGGGCGACCCGCACGCCGCCGCTGCCGACGCCGCCGCCCGACTGCGCGAGCTGACCGGCGCCGAGACCCACGACGTCGCGCTCGTGATGGGTTCCGGCTGGGCACCTGCGGGCGACGCGCTCGGCGCGCCGGAGGCCGAGTTCCCGGTGACCGAACTGCCCGGCTTCCCGGCGCCGGCCGTCGAGGGCCACGGCGGCACGATCCGCTCGTACCGGATCGGCGACAAGCGCGCCCTGGTCTTCCTCGGCCGCACACACTTCTACGAGGGCCGTGGCGTAGCCGCCGTCGCGCACGGCGTCCGTACCGCCGTCGCCGCGGGCTGCAAGACCGTCGTGCTGACGAACGGCTGCGGCGGTCTGCGCGAAGGCATGCGCCCCGGACAGCCGGTCCTGATCAGCGACCACATCAACCTGACCGCGGCCTCGCCGATCATCGGCGCCAACTTCGTCGACCTGACCGACCTGTACTCGCCGCGGCTGCGCGCGCTGTGCAAGGAGATCGACGAGACGCTCGAAGAAGGCGTGTACGTGCAGTTCCCCGGCCCGCACTACGAGACTCCGGCCGAGATCAACATGGTGCGGGTCATGGGCGGCGACCTGGTGGGCATGTCGACCGTGCTCGAGGCGATCGCCGCACGGGAGGCCGGGGCGGAGGTCCTGGGCATCTCGCTCGTCACGAATCTGGCTGCCGGGTTGAGCGGGGAGCCGCTCAACCATGAAGAGGTGCTGCAGGCGGGGCGGGACTCGGCCACCCGGATGGGGTCGTTGCTGGCGCGGGTGCTGGACCGCATCTGAGCGGGCGTCGCGCCTGTGCGGGCGGTTTCCCCCTGCCCGCCCCTTCCCGAACTGGGGCTCCGCCCCAGGCCCCGCGCCTCACACGCCGGCGAGGCTGAGAAGCAAGCCTCTCCGGCGATCGAGGAGCGGGGGTCCGGGGGCAGTGCCCCCGGTAACCCACCCCACCCCCGAAAGGCGGACACCGTGCAGCAGGAGCTCATCGCGCAGGCCAGGACCTGGCTCGCCGAGGACCCCGACCCCGAGACCCGCGACGAGCTCGCCAAGCTCATCGACGCCGAGGATCTCGACGCACTCGCCGCACGGTTCGCCGGCACGCTGCAGTTCGGTACCGCCGGGCTCCGCGGTGAGCTGGGGGCCGGGCCGATGCGGATGAACCGCTCCGTCGTCATCCGCGCCGCCGCCGGGCTCGCCGCCTATCTGAAAGCGCAGGGGCAGACCGGCGGCCTGGTCGTCATCGGGTACGACGCCCGCTACAAGTCCGCCGACTTCGCCCGCGACACCGCGGCCGTGATGACCGGCGCGGGCCTGCGCGCGGCGGTACTCCCCCGCCCGCTCCCCACCCCCGTGCTGGCATTCGCCATACGGCACCTGGGCGCCGTCGCGGGCGTCGAGGTGACCGCCAGCCACAATCCGCCGCGCGACAACGGCTACAAGGTCTATCTCGGCGACGGCTCGCAGATCGTGCCCCCGGCCGACGGCGAGATCGCCGACGCGATCGCCGCGGTCGGCCCGCTGGCCGGCGTCGACCGGCCGGAGAGCGGCTGGGAGATCCTCGGCGACGAGGTCCTGGACGCCTATCTGGCCCGTACGGACGCGGTGCTCGCCACCGGGTCCCCGCGCACCGCCCGGGCGGTGTACACCGCCATGCACGGTGTCGGCACGTCCGTCCTGACCGCCGCCTTCGCCCGCGCCGGCTTCCCCACGCCCGTGCTCGTCGCCGAGCAGGCCGAGCCCGACCCGGCGTTCCCCACCGTCGCCTTCCCCAACCCGGAAGAGCCCGGCGCGATGGATCTCGCCTTCGCCACCGCCCGGCGCGCGAATCCGGACCTCGTCATCGCCAACGACCCGGACGCCGACCGGTGCGCCGTGGCCGTGCCGGACGCCACCGTGGACGGCGGCTGGCGCATGCTGCGCGGCGACGAGGTCGGCGCGCTGCTCGCCGCGCATCTGGTCGCCCGTGGTGCCAACGGCGTCTTCGCCGAGTCGATCGTGTCGTCGTCGCTGCTCGGCCGGATCGCCGAGAAGGCGGGCAACGGCTACGAGGAGACGCTGACCGGCTTCAAGTGGATCGCCCGCGTCGACGGCCTGCGGTACGGGTACGAGGAGGCGCTCGGCTACTGCGTCGACCCCGACGGCGTACGCGACAAGGACGGCATCACGGCCGCCCTGCTCGTCGCCGAGCTGGCCTCCGTGCTCAAGGAGCAGGGCCGCACGCTCCTCGACCTCCTCGACGACATCGCGGTCGAGCACGGGCTGCACGCCACCGACCAGCTGTCCGTCCGGGTGGAGGACCTGTCGGTCATCGCGGACGCCATGCGGCGGCTGCGCGACACCCCGCCGACCGCGCTCGCGGGCCTCGCCGTCACCTCGGCCGAGGACCTGTCGGAGGGCACCGAGCTGCTGCCGCCCACCGACGGGCTGCGCTACCACCTGACGGGCGCCCGGGTGATCGTCCGCCCGAGCGGGACCGAGCCGAAGCTGAAGTGCTACCTGGAGGTCGTGGTGCCGGTCGGTTCGGCGGACGAGCTGCCCGCCGCCCGCGCGAAGGGCGCCGAGCTGCTCACCGGGATCAAGCGGGACCTGTCGGCGGCCGCCGGCATCTGAGCGTCCGAGCGGGAGCGGGCGCCGTCATTCACGCATCAGGTACGTGAAGCCGGTGTCCGGTCCCACACAGCACCGAAGCGTCGGCTCGCCCCAGTAGAGGCCGTGGGCGGGGGCGCCGCGGCCAGGGGTGAGTTGGCGGGCGTAGACCTTGTGGCGCAGCACCTGGCGCGGGGTCTCCACCGTGACCACGGCGCCCACCGGGAGCGTGGCGAACTGCTGGATCCGCAGACGTCATGGCCGAGGACGGCCGCACGCATCTCGTAGCCGTCCTCGGTGCCCAGGTCGGGTACCGCCCACTGGACCGCGGCGTATACCCGGCCAAGTCCGTTCGTGGACGGCACAATCCGGAAATCAAGTCCGTTCGAGGGCAACTCCCCCACGCCTTCGAGGCATTGGGGGAGATCGACGTCAGAGCACGACAGCAGCCGCGCAACCCGCGCCCTCAGCCGACCGCGAACAAAACGACAAGCGCCGCCGCACCCACGACCGCCGGCGCGATCACCTCGTACGCCCACCGGACGACAACCGCCCCGGCACCGCCGTCCCCCGCCCGCTCGGCCATCTCCCGCAGGTCCCGCACCGCCTGGTCGGCCGCAGCGATCCGCGCGCCCGTGTCCCGCACATCCGCGTGCACGGACGTCCGCCCGTACGGATCGTCCTGCGCCTTCCGCGTCTGCTGCCGCGCCACTTTCTTCCGCTGCCGCAGCGACACCGGCACCGCCCACAGCTGGAACTTCGTGCCGTCCTGCGTGAACAGTTCACTGGAGTACCCGGCCCGCACATCCGCGACCGCCGTCCACGGCATCGCGATCGTCCGGAACGGGTTACGGATCCGGATGCGCTCCTCGTTCGCGAACACGACCGGCCGCAGCGTGAACGCAACGATCAACGGCACGGCCGTCAGCAGCCCGGCGAGCGCCAGCCACGGCGCCCGGCCCGCACCCCGGAACACGGCGTCGCCGCCGATCCACCCGACGAGGAGGAGCAGCAGCACACCGCCCACCAGCCCGGCGGGCGACCGGAACGTCCGGTCGGCATAGGTCGGCTCGGCTGGGGGCGTGGGGCTCGTCATGGCCCCGATTCTGCCTGATGCGCGGGGGCCCCGCCGGGGCGGCCACCCACCCACCGGCCCGGCACCCTCGCAAACCCGGAATGCGGGTCCCCCTGTACAGGCCGCTACGCGCGTAGATATGCTCCTCTGGTGACCATGCCCACCACTGCACCCTCCACCACGGCCGAACGCGTGGGAGGTACCCCCCTCTCCGACGTGACCGCGTCCGACAGCGCGCTGCGCCGCTTCCTGCACGGGCTGCCCGGCGTCGACGCCGTCGGCCTCGAAGCGCGCGCCGCGTCCCTCGGCACCCGTTCGATCAAGACGACGGCCAAGGCGTACGCGATCGACCTCGCCATCTCGATGATCGACCTGACGACGCTGGAAGGCGCGGACACCCCGGGCAAGGTCCGGGCCCTCGCCGCCAAGGCCGTCAACCCCGACCCGACCGACCGCACCACCCCGCGCACCGCCGCGGTCTGCGTCTATCCCGACATGGCGGCGACGGCCGCCGCCGCGCTGGCAGGTACCGGCGTGAAGGTGGCGTCCGTCGCGACGGCCTTCCCGGCCGGACGCGCCGCGCTCGACATCAAGCTCGCGGATGTCCGCGACGCCGTGGCGGCCGGGGCCGACGAGATCGACATGGTGATCGACCGGGGCGCCTTCCTCTCCGGCCGTTATCTCAAGGTGTACGAGGAGATCCTCGCCGTGAAGGCCGAGTGCGCCCGTGCCGACGGCACCGACGCCCGCCTCAAAGTCATCTTCGAGACCGGCGAGCTGTCCACGTACGACAACATCCGCCGCGCCTCCTGGCTCGGGATGCTGGCGGGCGCGGACTTCATCAAGACGTCGACCGGCAAGGTCGGGACGAACGCCACGCCCGCGAACACCCTGCTGATGCTGGAGGCCGTGCGCGACTTCCGGCAGCAGACCGGGGTGCAGATCGGTGTGAAGCCGGCCGGCGGCATCCGCACCTCGAAGGACGCGATCAAGTTCCTCGTCCTGGTCAACGAGACCGTCGGCGAGGACTGGCTGGACAACCACTGGTTCCGTTTCGGCGCCTCCAGCCTGCTCAACGACCTGCTGATGCAGCGCCAGAAGCTCAGCACCGGCCGTTACTCCGGCCCCGATTACGTGACGGTGGACTGATCCTCATGGCATCTGCATTCGAGTACGCACCCGCCCCTGAGTCGCGGTCGGTCGTCGACATCGCTCCCTCGTACGGGCTGTTCATCGACGGCGAGTTCACCGACGCGGCCGACGGCAAGGTCTTCAAGACGGTCTCCCCGTCGTCCGAGGAGGTCCTCTCCGAGGTCGCGCAGGCCGGCGCCGCGGATGTCGACCGGGCCGTGAAGGCGGCCCGCAAGGCGTTCGGGAAGTGGTCGGCGCTGCCCGGCTCCGAGCGCGCCAAGTACCTCTTCCGGATCGCCCGGATCATCCAGGAGCGCAGCCGCGAGCTCGCCGTCCTCGAAACCCTCGACAACGGCAAGCCGATCAAGGAGACCCGCGACGCGGACCTCCCGCTGGTCGCGGCGCACTTCTTCTACTACGCGGGCTGGGCCGACAAGCTCGACCACGCCGGCTACGGCCCGAATCCCCGCCCGCTCGGCGTCGCGGGCCAGGTCATCCCGTGGAACTTCCCGCTGCTGATGCTGGCCTGGAAGATCGCCCCGGCGCTCGCCACCGGCAACACGGTGGTCCTCAAGCCCGCCGAGACGACCCCGCTCTCCGCGCTGTTCTTCGCGGACATCTGCCGCCAGGCGGGCCTGCCCAAGGGTGTCGTGAACATCCTCACCGGGTACGGGGACGCGGGCGCGGCCCTCGTCGAGCACCCTGACGTCGACAAGGTCGCCTTCACCGGCTCGACGGCGGTCGGCAAGGCCATCGCCCGCCAGGTCGCGGGCACGGACAAGAAGGTCACCCTGGAGCTGGGCGGCAAGGGCGCGAACATCGTCTTCGACGACGCCCCGATCGACCAGGCCGTCGAGGGCATCGTCACCGGCATCTTCTTCAACCAGGGCCAGGTCTGCTGCGCGGGCTCGCGCCTCCTCGTCCAGGAGTCGATCCAGGACGAGCTGCTGGACTCCCTGAAGCGCCGGCTGTCCACGCTGCGCCTCGGCGACCCGCTGGACAAGAACACCGACATCGGCGCGATCAACTCCCAGGAGCAGCTCTCCCGGATCACGGCGCTGGTCGAGACGGGCGAGGCGGAGGGCGCCGAACGCTGGTCCGCCCCCTGTGACCTCCCGTCGTCCGGCTACTGGTTCGCCCCGACGCTGTTCACGAACGTCACCCAGGCGCACACCATCGCCCGCGACGAGATCTTCGGCCCGGTGCTGTCCGTCCTGTCGTTCCGTACGCCGGACGAGGCGGTCGCCAAGGCCAACAACAGCCAGTACGGCCTGTCGGCCGGCATCTGGACGGAGAAGGGCTCCCGCATCCTCGCGGTGGCGAACAAGCTCCGCGCAGGCGTCGTCTGGGCCAACACGTTCAACAAGTTCGACCCGACCTCGCCGTTCGGCGGCTACAAGGAGTCGGGCTTCGGACGCGAAGGCGGCCGTCACGGCCTGGAGGCGTACCTCGCCCCGTCGAGCCCGGAGGGCGAGCGTTGATGAATGCAGTTGAGCACACTGACCGACTGAGCGTCTTCAAGACCTACAAGCTGTACGTCGGGGGCAAGTTCCCCCGCTCCGAGAGCGGCCGGGTGTACGAGGTGACGGACTCCAAGGGCAAGTGGCTGGCGAACGCCCCGCAGTCGTCCCGCAAGGACGCGCGTGACGCGGTCGTGGCCGCCCGCAAGGCGTTCGGCGGATGGTCGGGCGCCACGGCGTACAACCGCGGCCAGATCCTCTACCGCATCGCGGAGATGCTGGAGGGCCGCAAGGGGCAGTTCGTACGCGAAGTGGCGGACGCGGAGGGGCTGTCGAAGTCCAAGGCGGCGGCCGTCGTGGACGCGGCCGTCGACCGCTGGGTCTGGTACGCGGGGTGGACCGACAAGATCGGCCAGATCGTGGGCGGGGCGAACCCGGTCGCGGGCCCCTTCTTCAACCTGTCCACGCCCGAGCCGACCGGTGTGGTCACGGTCGTCGCCCCGCAGGAGTCGTCCTTCCTGGGCCTGGTCTCGGTCGTCGCCCCGGTGATCGCGACCGGCAACACGGCCGTCGTCATCGCGTCCGCCGACGCCCCGCTGCCGGCGCTGTCCCTGGGCGAGGTGCTGGCCACCTCCGACCTGCCGGGCGGTGTGGTGAACATCCTGTCCGGGAAGACTGCGGAGCTCGCGGCCCCGCTCGCGGCCCACCAGGACGTCAACGCGATCGACCTCACCGGCGCCGACGCCGAACTGGCGAAGGAACTGGAGATCGCGGCGGCGGACAACCTGAAGCGAGTTCTCCGCCCACCCGTCTCCCGCCACCGCCCCGAGAAGGAGGCGCAGGGCGCCACTCATCCACAGGCTGTGGACAGAGAGGACTGGTCGGCCGACCCGGGCACCCGGCGCCTGACGGCCTTCCTGGAGACCAAGACGGTCTGGCACCCCACGGGCGCGCTCGGCGTCTCGGGTTCCTCCTACTGACCGACGCGGCTGCGGCCCGCCCCTCCGGAACACCGCGGAGGAGCGGGCCGCAGCCCTGTGCGCCGGGATCAGCCGTGCAGCAGCCCGGTGACCTGCCCCACCACCGGCAGGTCCTTCAGTGCGCCACCACTGGTCAGCGGATCGGTGGCGACGCCCGTGGAGAGCGGCTTGAAGTCGGCGACCTGCGTGCCCACCCCGTTCGCCAGCGGGTCCACGCCCGTGTTGGCCAGCGGGTCGAGCTGCAACTGCGTGATGGGCGAGACCGCGTATCCGAGCGCCCCGGTCGCGCCGCCGGTCGCCTCGCCGACCTCACCGAGGCTGCTGTCGGCGCCCGAGGCCGGCACGACGGGCAGCGGCGCCGCCTGGGCCGCCGCACCCCCCGCACCGAGCGCGGCGCCCACCGCGGTGACGGTCAGACCTGCGCGCAGCAGCGCACGGCGCCGGGACCTGGAAAGTGCATGACGTGCCATGGAGTTCCCACCTGATCGAACCGATCGAGTAATCATCTGGACACTTAGCGTAGTTGAGGTGTGATGCTGGATACCAACACGGGCACCGGGGGGTTCCCTGCGCGGGTCGATGCCTCACACTGGTGTCCCGTGAGTCCCCAATCGATCCCGACCCGCGTCGTGCTGCTCGCGGGCCCCTCCGGCTCCGGCAAGTCGTCCCTCGCCGCCCGCACCGACCTTCCGGTGCTGCGCCTGGACGACTTCTACAAGGAGGGCGACGACCCCACGCTGCCGCTGGTCCCGGGCAGTTCGGACATCGACTGGGACTCCGCACAGTCCTGGGACGCGGACGCGGCGGTCGCCGCCATCACGGAGCTGTGCCGCACGGGACGTACGAACGTCCCGGTGTACGACATCTCCACCAGCTCCCGGGTCGACCGCGAGGCACTCCACATCGAGCGCACGCCGCTGTTCGTGGCCGAGGGCGTCTTCGCGGCGGAGATAGTGGAGCGGTGCCAGGACCTGGGTGTCCTCGCGGACGCCCTGTGCCTGCGCGGCCGCCCGACGACGACGTTCCGCCGCAGGCTGCTGCGGGATCTGCGCGAGGGCCGGAAGTCGGTGCCGTTCCTGCTGCGGCGGGGATGGCGCCTGATGCGGGCGGAACGACGGATCGTGGCGCGCCAGACGGCGCTGGGGGCGTATCCCTGCGGGAAGCGGGAGGCGCTGGGGCGGTTGGCCGCGGCTGCGGCGGGGCGGTGCCGCCGGGCCCCCGCGGCACGCGGGGTGGCCTGAGGGCTCACTGCGGGAGTTCACGCGTCCCGCAGCCTGAGTTCCGGCCGCCTCCGAGCAGCCTCTCAGCACCTTCGGCGCTTGAGGGTCGGGGTCGGGGGCATGGCCCCGCAAGGACGCCACCCCCGGCGCCCGCCGCCCCGGACGCACCTCAGGGCCGGACAGGACCCCCCGGCCCGTCCGACCCTGCTGTGTTCCCCCGTGAACCCACCGCTTCCCCCGAAGCGGCAGTTCCCTTTCCCCCGGTTCCCCCCGCTGCCTTCAGGCCACCAGCTCGCCGAAGGACTCCTCCTCGTCACGGCCGAAGCTCAGCACCTCGTCCTCGCGCAGCCGTCGCAGCGACCGCCAGATGCTCGACTTCACCGTGCCGACACTGATGTCGAGGATCGACGCGATCTCCGGATCCGTGCGCCCCTCGTAGTACCGCAGGACCAGCATCGTGCGCTGGAGTTCCGGCAGCCGCGCCAGCGCCTGCCAGAGCACGGCGCGCAGTTCCGTACCGCGCATCGCGTCCGTGTCGCCCGCCGTCTCCGGCAGCTCCTCGGTCGGGTACTCGTTCAGCTTGCGCCGACGCCAGGCGCTGATGTGCAGATTGGTCATGGTGCGGCGCAGATACCCGCCGACCGCCGCCTTGTCGCTGATCCGGTCCCATGCCCGGTACGTCGAGAAGAGGGCGCTCTGCAGCAGGTCCTCGGCCTCGAACCGGTCACCGGTCAGGTGGTAGGCGGTTGCGTACAGGGAGGCGCGGCGCTCCTGGACGTAGGCCGTGAACGCCGCTTCGGCGTCCGTGGTCTCCGCCAGGGGCTTCCGCTCCCCCGGGCCTTCCCCGTACACCGCTCCCAAGTTGGCTCCCGCAGATGCGTCGACCACCGTCATGTACGACGTGTGCTGACGCCCGGCGCCACGAACACACCCCCGCCCCGCGGCGCCGGACTTCTCGGTGCCCCTGCCGACGTCGTGGAGACGCGTGACAACTGCGCTTGAGGTGGTGCTGTGCAGTGCGTTCATCCCGCGCCCCCCGTCGGTGGAGTCCGTCCGTTCCATCTGCCAATGAGCTTGCCCGGGCAGTTTCATGGCGCTGTCCGCCGACTGTCACAGACCTGTCACAGGCCCTCCGACCGGCGTGCCGTCCGAATGAGAGGCCTCCAACGGTCGAACTGAGGCTCTCCCATGGGCCAGAATGACCCCCGTGCCTTTCCTGTTGCTGATCGAGGACGACGACGCCATCCGCACGGCCCTCGAACTCTCGTTGTCACGCCAGGGCCACCGTGTGGCCACCGCGGCGACGGGAGAGGACGGCCTGAAACTGCTGCGCGAGCAGCGGCCGGACCTGATCGTGCTGGATGTGATGCTGCCCGGCATCGACGGTTTCGAGGTGTGCCGGCGCATCCGGCGCACCGACCAGCTGCCGATCATTCTGCTGACGGCGCGCAGCGACGACATCGACGTCGTCGTCGGACTGGAGTCCGGCGCCGACGACTATGTGGTCAAGCCCGTGCAGGGCCGGGTGCTCGACGCCCGGATCCGTGCGGTGCTGCGCCGCGGCGAGCGCGAGTCCACCGACTCGGCGACGTTCGGCAATGTGGTCATCGACCGTTCCGCGATGACGGTGACCAAGAACGGGGAGGACCTGCAGCTCACGCCGACCGAACTGCGGCTCCTGCTGGAGCTGAGCCGCAGACCCGGACAGGCCCTGTCGCGACAGCAGTTGCTGCGGCTGGTGTGGGAGCACGACTACCTCGGTGACTCCCGGCTCGTCGACGCCTGTGTGCAGCGGCTTCGCGCCAAGGTGGAGGACGTACCGTCCTCGCCGACCCTGATCCGTACCGTGCGGGGCGTGGGCTACCGGCTGGACTCGCCGCAGTGACCGCTGCTGCCAAGCGCAGCCTGCTCGCCGGTCTTCGCTGGACCAGTCTGCGGCTGCGGCTCGTCGTCGTGTTCGCGCTGGTGGCGCTGACCGCCGCGGTGTCCGCGTCGGGGATCGCGTACTGGCTCAACCGCGAGGCCGTGCTGACGCGTACGCAGGACGCGGCGCTCGGGGACTTCCGGCAGGAGATGCAGAACCGGGCGGCGTCGCTGCCGTTGCACCCCACCAAGGACGATCTGCAGAACGCCGCCGTGCAGATGGCGAGCAGCAGTCCCGGCTACAGCGTGTTGCTCGTCGACAAGCGCGACGGCGACAAGCCGATCGTGGGCAACTCCAACCTGGACACGTTCACGCTCGACAACGTGCCGCTCTCGTTGCAGCAGCAGGTCAACAGGAAGCAGCCGGCGGAGGCGGGCAACACCTACCCGTACCACCTGTTCTGGCAACGCACCTCGATCCGCGGTACGCCGTACCTGGTAGCCGGCACGAGGATCATCGGTGGTGGTCCGACCGGCTACATGCTGAAGTCGCTCGACCAGGAACGGCAGGATCTCAACTCCCTCGCGTGGTCGCTGGGGATCGCCACCGGACTTGCCCTGGTCGGCTCGGCGCTGCTCGCGCAGGCCGCCGCGACGACGGTGCTGCGGCCGGTGCAGCGGCTCGGTGACGCGGCACGCAAGCTCGGTGAGGGCAAGCTCGACACCCGGCTCGTGGTCTCCGGCACCGATGAACTCGCCGATCTTTCCCGTACGTTCAACAGAGCCGCGATTTCTCTGGAGAAGAAGGTCGCGGACATGAGCGCGCGGGAGGAGTCCAGCCGCCGGTTCGTCGCCGACATGTCGCACGAACTGCGCACCCCGCTCACCGCGATCACCGCGGTCGCCGAGGTGCTGGAGGACGAGGCCGACAGCCTCGACCCGATGATCGCGCCCGCCGTGCATCTGGTGGTCAGCGAGACCAGGCGGCTGAACGACCTGGTGGAGAACCTGATGGAGGTCACCCGCTTCGACGCGGGTACGGCCCGGCTCGTCCTCGACACGGTCGATGTCGCCGACCAGGTCACCGCCTGCATCGACGCCCGCGCCTGGCTGGACGCGGTGGATCTGGACGCCGAGCGCGGCATGATGGTCCGCCTCGATCCGCGCAGGCTCGATGTGATCCTGGCGAATCTGATCGGCAACGCGCTGAAGCACGGCGGATCGCCGGTACGCGTCGCCGTACGGACCGACGGCGACGAACTCGTCATCGAGGTGCGCGACCACGGCCCCGGCATCCCGGAGGACGTCCTGCCGCACGTCTTCGACCGCTTCTACAAGGCCAGTGCCTCCCGGCCGCGTTCGGAGGGCAGCGGGCTCGGTCTGTCGATCGCCATGGAGAACGCGCACATCCACGGCGGTGACATCACGGCCGCGAACTCGCCGGACGGCGACGGCGCGGTGTTCGTGCTGCGTCTGCCGCGCGATGCCGAAGAGCTCACCGGCACCGCGCGGGACCGAGGAGCCGAGGCCCGGGCCGAGGAGGGGGACGCGACGTGAGGCTCAGCAATCGTGGTACGCGGCGGGCGCGCCGCGCGGCCGGAGCACTGGCCGCCGCCGTCGCCTGCGCCGTGCTGGCTGCCGGGTGCGGGATCAGGACCACTTCGGTGCCGGTCGACGCCGGGGCCGCGCCGTCCCGGGTGCCGTGCTCGATGTCCGCGGAGGACGTCAGCACACAGGCGATGCAGGGGATCCCTGTGCAGATCTATCTGGTCTGTGCCTCGCAGCTGGTCACGGTGGACCGTTCGGTACAGATCCACGAGGCGAAGTCCGACCGGATCCGGGTCGCGCAGGCGCTCCTCGACGAGCTTCAGGAGGAGCCGGCCGCCGATGAGCGGCAGGCCGGATTCTCCACGGACGTACCGGCGACCCTGCAGATCAGCGGGGCCCGCGGGGACGATCCGGCGGCCGTGCTAAGGCTCAGCGAGCAGCCCGAGGACCTGCCGTCGGAAGCTCTGGCACAGATCGTGTGCACGTACGCGGAGAGCGAGTCGCTGGCCTCGGACGGCACGGTGCTGCTCGGCGGGCCGGGGAATTACGCGCCGCGCGCCTATCTGTGCACCTCGGAGACGAAGGCCCGGCCGGAGGCCGTGCCGACGCTCGGTGCGGCCAAGCTGTCCTGAGGGCCGGCCCCGAGCTGTTGTGTGGTCTTCGAGTCATCCTGGGGCGGGGCGGAACCGATCCTGCCGGTAGCCGCGTCTTGGGGGGCGTGCGTCAAGGTTCGGGCGGCCAAGCCGTCATCCGCTTCCGCGCGGTCGGGGTGTTTCTCCTCCTCGCGCATCTGCTGCTTGTCGGGTGGCTGACTCTGCGCCCGCTGGATGTGCCGTGGATGACGGCCGCCAATCTTCGTCCCTTCGCCGGTATAAGGACTGACCTGTCCCTCGGCCCGGCCGAGGCCGCGCACCGGATCGGTGAGGGGTTGCTGCTGCTGGCGCCGCTGGGGGTGCTGCTGCCCATGGCCGGGGGACGGCTCCATGTGTCCCCGTGGGCCTCACTGGCCCGTACCGTCGCCGCCGGGTCGCTGATCTCGCTGGCGATCGAGCTGGCGCAGACCGGGGTGCCGGGTCAGGTCGTCGATGTCGACTCGCTGCTGCTGAACACCGTGGGTGTGGGGCTCGCCCATCTGCTGGTCGTGCCGGTGTGCCGGAAGCGGCTGCGCCGTCGCGGGCAGGACCGGGTACGCCTGATTCCGCGACCCAGGGACGAGACGCCTCAGGGGTCGACCCCGACGATTTCCAGGGTCGGTATCGCACCGTAGAGCGACGCTTTGCCCCTGTTCGCCGGGCCACCATGGATACACGGGGAGCACGACGGAGCTGCTCCTCGGCAACGGTTCGCGAAGGAGCCCACCATGGCCGCACTTGCCCGCCCCCGTGACGGACGCATGATCGGCGGAGTGTGCGCAGCGCTGGCACGGCGCTTCGGCACGTCCGCGGGGACCATGCGCGTGATCTTCCTCGTCTCGTGTCTGCTGCCCGGCCCGCAGTTCCTGCTCTATCTGGCGCTGTGGCTGCTGCTGCCGGCCGAGAAGGCGTCGGCGGCCACCACCGCCTGGTAGCCCCGGGACATACGTGAGTGGGGGGGGGGGGGGGGGGGGGGGGGGGGGGGGGGGGGGCCCCCCGCGGGGGGGGGGGGGGGGGGGGGGGGGGGGGGGGGGGGGGGGGTTTTGGGGGGGGGGGGGGGGGGGGGGGGGGGGGGGGGGGGGGGGGGGGGGGTGGTGGGTGGGGTGGGGGGGGGGGGGGGGGGGGGCGGGCCCCCCCCGGGGGGGGGGCGGGGGGGGGGGAGGGGGGGGAGGCTGGGGGGCGC
>NZ_JBITCU010000051.1:0-30621 GCF_044453545.1 Streptomyces sp. NPDC051664
ACCCGGAAGCTAAGCCTTTCAGCGCCGATGGTACTGCAGGGGGGACCCTGTGGGAGAGTAGGACGCCGCCGAACAATTATTCCGGGAAAGCCCCGTGCCCTTGTGGCACGGGGCTTTTCTGCGTTCTGAGCGTCTAGGCTCGAACCATGCGCTACGAACTGGTCATCTTCGACAACGATGGTGTGCTCGTCGACAGTGAGCCGATCTCCAACACCATCCTCTCCGGCTACCTGACCGAGCTCGGTCACCCCACCTCGTACGAGGAATCGCTCCGTGACTACATGGGGTCCGCCGTGCACCGGATCCACGACATCGTCGAGGAGAGGACCGGGGAGAAGCTGCCCGCGGACTTCGACGAGACGCTCCACTCCCGGATCTTCGCCGCGTTCCAGCAAGAGTTGCAGCCGGTCGAAGGGGTCGCCGACGTGCTGGGGAAGCTCGTCGCCGACGGGGTTCCGTACTGCGTCGCCTCGTCCGGGAACCACGAGCGGATCCGGGTCGGGCACCGGAAGACCGGGCTCGACCAGTGGTTCGAGGAGGAGTGGATCTTCAGCGCGGAGGACGTGGGGCGCGGGAAGCCGGCGCCCGACCTGTTCATCCATGCCGCAGAGCGGATGGGCGTCCCGCCCGAGAGGTGTGTCGTCATCGAGGACAGCCCGCTCGGTGTGGAGGCGGCCCGGGCCGCGGGGATGGATGTGTACGGGTTCACGTCGATGATGCCCGCCGACCGGCTCGCCGGGGTGTCCGGCTGCTTCTCCGACATGGCTCAACTGCGGGAATTGCTCGCCTGATCCATCTACCCACGGGTAGGCCAGGGCCCTACGCTGCGGCCATGAAGGATGCGCGGTTGCGGCACGGTAGGGCCTCCTTGGCGTTGAGCTTCTTCGTGCAGGGGGTCACCTTTGCCCTGCTCGTGACGCGTATTCCTGCCATTCAGGACCGGTACGGGATATCCGACGGTCTGTTGCCCGTGTTCCTTGCCGCCGTGCCCATCCTGGCCGGCGTGGGCAGCGTGGTCACCGAGAAGGTGGTCGCGCGGGTACGGCCCCGGGTCGTGCTCAGGTGGGCGCAGCCCGTCGTACTGCTGGCGCTTCTCGGTGTCGGAGCCGGCAGCGAGCTGTGGCAAGTGGCCGTGGCGCTCGGTGTGTTCGGGCTGTCCGTCGGGGCACTCGACGCTTCCATGAACATGATGGGGGTCAGCCTCCAGCGGGCGTACGGGCGCAGCATCATGCTCGGGTTCCATGCCGCGTACAGCCTGGGCGGGATCGCCGGGGCGTCGATGGCGTGGGCCGGAGCGCACTGGGATCTGACGCTGCTGGTCTCGTATCTTCCGGCGGTCGTCGTGCTGCTGCCGGCCGCGTTCATCGGGAGCCGGTGGTACGTCGAGGGCGTCGAGAAGAAGACGGACGCCGACGGGCAGCGGGAAGAGGCCTCCTCGGGGGTCTCGGTCTCGTTCAAGCTGCTGATGCCGCTCTGTCTGGTGATGAGCTTCGCGTACATCGGGGACTCGACGGTCTCCAACTGGAGCGCGAAGTATCTGCAGGACGTGCTGGGGAGCTCGGAGCAGCTGTCGACGGTTCCGTACAACGTCTACATGGTGACGACGCTGCTGGGGCGGGCTGTGGGGGACTTCGGGGTGCGGCGGTTCGGGGCCGTGCCTGTCGTGCGGTTCGGGAGTGTGCTGGCCGCGGCCGGTTTCGGGGTGGTGGCGGTTGCTTCCGGCGCGTGGATCGGGATGCTCGGGTTCACCATGCTGGGGCTGGGGCTCTGTGTGATCGTGCCTCAGACGTTCGCGGCTGCGGGGCGGATGTTCCCCGGTACGAGCGATACGGCGATCGCGCGGCTGAACGTCTTCAACTATGTGGGGTTCCTGGTGGGGTCGCCCTTGGTCGGGGCGCTGGGGGACGCGTGGAGCTACCGGGGCGCGATGCTCGTCCCGATGGTGCTGGTGCTGGCGACGCTCGTGTACGCCAAGTCGTTCGGTCCGGAGCCCGCCCGATACGGTGGCGGGCATGAGCGGCCGCGCACAGTTGATGTGGGATGACGCAGTAACGGGATACGACTTCGGGAACGGTCATCCGATGGACCCCGTCAGACTGGCCCTGACGATGGGTCTGGTGCGGGCCTATGGGCTCGACAGTGCGGTGGATGTGGTGGCCGCCAAGCCGGCCGGGGACTCCACGCTGAGGCTCGTGCACCGTGAGGACTACGTGGCGGCTGTGCGTGCGGCCTCGGCGGACCCCAAGGCGGCCGATCAGAGCTATGGGCTCGGGACGATGGACGATCCCGCGTTCGTGGGGATGCACGAGGTGTCGGCGTTGATCGCCGGGCAGTCGGTGGCCGCGGCCGAGGCGGTGTGGCGCGGGGCCACGGCGCACGCGGTGAACTTCGCGGGCGGGCTGCACCATGCGATGCCCGGCGGTGCTTCGGGGTTCTGCATCTACAACGATCCGGCGCTGGCCATTGCCCGGCTGCTGGAGCTGGGTGCGGAGCGGGTGGCGTACATCGATGTGGATGTGCACCACGGCGACGGGGTGCAGGCCGCGTTCTGGGAGGACCCGCGGGTTCTGACGGTGTCGCTGCACGAGCATCCGCGGACGCTCTTTCCGCAGACCGGCTGGCCGGAGGAGACCGGTGCCGGTGCGGGGGAGGGCGCCGCCGTGAATGTGGCGCTCCCTGCCGGTACGGGGGACGCGGGGTGGCTGCGGGCGTTCCATGCGGTGGTGCCGGAGTTGCTGGCGGACTTCCGGCCGCAGGTGCTGGTGACCCAGCACGGTGCCGACACGCACTTCGAGGACCCGCTCGCCCATCTGGCGGTGTCGCTGGACGCGCAGCGGTCGGTCATGGAGTCGTGTCACGAGCTCGCCCATGAGTACGTGGAGGGCGGGCGGTGGGTGGCGCTCGGCGGCGGGGGGTACGCGGTCGTCGACGTGGTGCCGCGGTCCTGGACGCACCTGGTGGGGATCGCCGCGCATGCGCCGGTGGACCCGGAGTCGATGATTCCTGCTTCGTGGCGGGACGAGGTCTATGCCCGGACGCGGCAGTTGGGGCCGGCCCGGATGACGGATGGACGTACGCCTTCGTGGCAGTCGTGGGAGGGCGGGTACGACCCGGCGGACCGGCTCGACCAGGCGGTGCTCGCGACCAGGCGGGCGGCGTTCCCGTTGCGGGGGCTGCTGGCCTGAAACGGGCGGGGACGGTCCCGGTGCGGCCGATTCCTTGCTGACGTGAAGAAGGGTTGCGCCAACTGAGCAATGGTTACGCCAACTGTGGGGCGTAGTCGGGCTTCTGTCCCCCCGTCCGGGTGGTTGGGGGAGCATCGGCAGGGTGTTGAGCACCGGAGCGCTGCGTGCGCATCTGCTGGCGGCCCGGCTGGCCGGGCCCGTGGCCACCTCACGGGAGGTGAGCCTGCGGAGCTATCGGCTGTTCGCGGCGAGGGATCCGCGGGTGCTGCTCGGGCTCAATCCCGAATGGGGGTGGGAGGAGTGCGATCTGCTTCGGCTGATGGCCGACAAGTGCGGGGTCTCGGACGATCCTGCTCATGTTTCGGGTCCTGATGTGATCGACCCGGAGCGCACTTTGGCTGGTCTGGACGCGTTTGCCAAGCGGTTGTCGGATGTGGCGGCCCGGCGGGCACCGGTACTTTTCGGGACGGGCCATCCGCACCGGCTGCTCAGCTTCTACGCCACGTTGGCAGACGCTTTGTCGGCGGCCGGCTGCGCCGTACTCACCCCCGCGCAGGGGCGATGTATCGACATAACGACCCGGTTCGGCGTACGCACCTACAACCTTGATTACGTACGGGGAGTCGCCCTGGTGCGCGAGCCCGGCGTGCGGGTCCGCGGTGGTGAGCCGGGCGCACATACCCACTCGCCGCTGCCGGTTCGGGTGGCGCTGGAGGCCGCGGTGGCTGCCCACGGGCGGCTGCCCGAGCTGGTCGTCGGGGACCACGGATGGGTCTGCGGGGCAGGTCAGCTGGGTATCGAGGCGATCGGCCTGGCGGACACGGACGATCCCGCGCTGTTCGTCGGCGAGGCCGAGGGGCAGGTGTCGGTCGCCGTTCCGCTTGATGACGCCGTTCGGTCCGCCCACTACCGGCCACTCACTCGCTATGTGCTCAATCGGGCGTGTCTGTCACAGTAGGCGGCCGATGGTCCCTCCTCTTCCCCACTCGCATCACCCGCCCCTAATCTGGGGAGTGAGCGCACAACGACGAAGAGTCACCGGAGGGGAAGCCGGTGCGCGTCTCGTGCGGAAGGTACAGGTGGGTCATGGCTGCTGGCAGCGAGAGGCCTCTCAACGAGGTCAAGTTTCTGACCGTGGCGGAAGTCGCCTCGGTCATGCGGGTGTCGAAGATGACCGTGTACCGCTTGGTGCACAGTGGTCATCTGCCGGCGATCCGGGTGGGCAGGTCCTTCCGGGTCCCGGAGCAAGCGGTTCACGAGTATCTCCGCGTGTCCTTCGTGGGGGTGGAGTCGGCCTGAGGTTCACCTCGGATTACGTCCCTCACCCGGTGGCGGGTAGGCTAGGCCGACGTAGGTCGTGTGGGCCCAGACGCCCCGCACCAGTGAAGAGAAGTGAGCGAGGGTAGTCGTGGGCTCTGTTATCAAGAAGCGGCGCAAGCGGATGGCCAAGAAGAAGCACCGCAAGCTGCTCAAGCGCACGCGCGTTCAGCGTCGCAACAAGAAGTAAGCGAACGCAGTTCGTGAATCCGCAGCCCTCCCGCCGACATGGTGGGAGGGCTGCGGTGCGTTGTGCGGGCGGCCTTGCACATATTTGGGCCAAAGACTCGGCAGAACGCCGCCGCGCAGTCATCACAGGGCAACATCCACCCGCTACGGTGACGGCCAGGGGAAACCTCTTCGACGGAAGGCGCTGATCTTGGGGAAGGTCGTGCTCGTCACGGGAGCGGCCCGGCAGCTGGGCGGCCGATTCGTGCGGCGCATCCAGCGTGACCCTGAGGTGGACCGGGTGATCGCCGTCGACGCGATCGCGCCCGGGCACCAATTGGGTGATGCCGACTTCGTCCGCGCGGACATCCGCCAGCCCGCGATCGCCAGAGTCCTCGCCGAGCACACCGTCGACACGGTCGTGCATCTGGACGTCAGCGGCAAGGCGCTCGGGGCCGGTGGCCGCACCACGGTCAAGGAGACCAATGTCATCGGCACCATGCAGCTGCTCGGTGCCTGCCAGAAGTCGCCGACGGTGCGGCGTTTGGTGATCAAGTCCAGTACGGGTGTGTACGGCTCCGCACCGCGTGATCCGGCGGTCTTCACCGAGACCACCCCGCCCAAGTCCCTACCGAGCGGCGGCTTCGCGAAGGACGCGGTGGAGGTCGAGGGGTACGTGCGGGGCTTCGCGCGCCGCAGGCCGGACGTCGCCGTGTGCGTGCTGAGGTTCGCGAACATCCTGGGGCCGGACGCGGACTCGCCGCTCGCCGACTATCTGTCGCTACCCGTCCTGCCGACCGTGTTCGGGTACGACCCCCGGCTCCAGTTCGTCCACGAGGACGACGTCATCGACGTACTGAGGATCGCCTCGCACGAACCACGGCGCGGGACGCTGAACAGTGGCACCTTCAATATCGCGGGCGACGGGGTGCTGCTGCTGTCGCAGTGTTCGCGGCGGCTCGGGCGGCCGACGATGCCGGTGCCCCTGCCCGCCGTCACCTGGGTGGGCCAGGCGCTCCGCACGGTCGGCATGACGGACTTCTCACCGGAGCAGATCCGGCTGCTCACGCACGGCAGGGTGGTCTCCACCGTGCAGATGCGCGAGACGCTGGGCTTCCACCCGGGATTCACCACCGCGGAGACGTTCGCGGACTTCGCGCGGAACCAGGCCCCCGGCCTGCTGCCGCCCGAGATGGTCGGCAGGGCCGTCGACCGGCTGGCGGCGATGCCGTTCGCCGGTGGGACAGGCGAGGTCCCGGGGATCACCGGGACCGACGACACACAACCGACCCACAGCGCGAGATAGAGGAGCGCACCGACGATGGCGGATGCCAAGGTCATTCCGTTCGACGACGACCGTTCACGGTCGGGTGGCGCGCCGCGGTCGGCGCGGCGGCGGTCCGGGGCGGGCCCCGCAGTGGGCACCGCGGCCCTGAGCGCCCTGCCCGGGCAGTTGGACGCCGCGCCGGTCCAGGAGACGGTGCAGGGGGGCGGGGAGCCCGTGGAGGGTGTGCAGGACGAGGTTCGGCGCGGCAGCTGGGACCGGCGGATCGCGGGTGGGCTCGCGTTTCTTCGTCGGCGGGTCACCGGCGAGTACGAGGTCGACGAGTTCGGGTACGACGAGGAACTCACCGATCAGGTTCTGATGTCGATGCTGCGGCCGATGTACGAGAAGTACTTCCGGGTCGAGGTGAGGGGCATCGAGAACATCCCGTCGGACGGCGGGGCGCTGATCGTGGCCAACCACTCGGGGACGTTGCCGCTGGACGGGCTGATGCTCCAGGTCGCCGTGCACGACAACCATCCGGCGGGCCGGCATCTGCGGCTGCTCGCTGCGGATCTGGTCTTCGTGCTGCCGGTGGTGAACGAGCTGGCCAGGAAGGCCGGGCACACGCTGGCCTGTGCGGAGGACGCGGAGCGGCTGCTCAGGCAGGGCGAGGTCGTCGGTGTGATGCCGGAGGGCTTCAAGGGCATCGGGAAGCCGTTCGGCGAGCGGTACAAGCTGCAGCGGTTCGGGCGAGGCGGCTTCGTGTCGACGGCGTTGCGGGCCGGGGTGCCGATTGTGCCGTGCTCGATCGTGGGGGCGGAGGAGATCTACCCGATGATCGGCAACGCGAAGACGCTGGCGCGGGTGCTGGGGGTTCCGTACTTCCCGATCACGCCCACGTTTCCTTGGCTGGGGCCGTTGGGGGCGGTGCCGTTGCCGACGAAGTGGACGATTCAATTCGGGGAGCCGATTCCCACGGAGGGGTATCCGGTGGAGGCGGCGGAGGATCCGATGCTGATGTTCAACCTGACGGATCAGGTACGGGAGCAGATTCAGCACACGCTGTACAAGCTGTTGGTGCAGCGGAGGTCGGTGTTCTTCTGACGGCGGGTGTCCTCAACCGCCGGAAGTGTTGAGCGACCGGCGGACGGGCTTGGGGGAATCCGTCCGCCGGGCAGTCACTGGTCTTCGTCCTCGCTGTTGAATCCCAGGCCCGGGAGCAGGCCGGGGAGCAGGGGCGGCAGCGTCACGTCCGGGGTGGGCGGGGTGTTGTCCCTGCCCGTTGTGGGCGGGGTGGTGCCCGGGGACGGTGTGTCCAGGAAGCCGTCCGTGCCGCCTGCGATCAGGCTGTCCTCCGGGGTGGAGGCGGATCCGGACGGATCCGGGGTACCGCTGCTGCCCGTCTGGCCCTGTGAGACCTCGGGGGAGAAGGGGGCCGGGTCGTCCGTGCCGGGCGACTCGTCGGTCTGCTGCGAGGAGCCGGACTCCTGGGAGTCGGTGCTCCGGTCCGGGCTGCGGGGGAGCAGGGACTGCAGCGGTGCGACCTCTTCGTCTATGGCTTCGAAGACAGAGCTCACCTCGTCCCCCACGTCCGTCAGCTGGACCGGCAGACGGTCGCGCAGGGTGCTCCAACTTCCGCGGTGGGAGCGGGAGAAGGAGTCCAGGGTCTGGATGGGTCCCAGTGCCCCGTCGCGTTGGTACGCGGCGTGGAGCAGCCGGTGGCCCTCGGTGGCGTCGTGCGTCATGCCGTTGAGCGTGCGCCTGATCTCGCCGAGTGATTCGTGGTCCAGATCACCCGCGCGGCCGCGTTCCATCAGCCTGCGGGCCTCGCTCAGCCGGGTCGACGCCTGGTCGAGGTAGACCTCGCCCCGGTCGGCGTCGCCGTCGGCCATGCCCAAATGGATGTCCTCCATGCCGCGCTTCAGCCCGTACAGCGAATCACCAGGCAGGGCTTCGGAACTGGCAGCGGCCACTCCGCCGAAGGCTCCCGCGGCCACACCGACGGTGAGACCGCCGGCCGCGATGCCCTTCGTCCAGCGGGAGCGGGGGCGCAACTTCCTGAGCGGGGAGGCCCGGTGGGCCCCCCTGCCTCGTTGCTCGGGCACCGTAGGGCCCGTGGAAGCGCCGCCCTCGGCAAACATGGCCTCCATGGCGGCGACGAGCTGGGCTCGCTGCACCACTTTGACCTCGGGATCCAACTTCGGCCTCGGCAGCTCACCGAGGCCGTTCGCCAGGGCCAACAGCGGTCCGTGGTCGGCCGGTTCGGCCGGGTCCTCGGGCTGTACGGCCGCCGCACCCTGGAGCTCCTGCTCCTCCAGGGCCTGGGCGAAGGCGTTCGCCCGCCGGTGTGCCGAAACGTTTGCGATCACTGGCGGCACCTCCTCTCGTCATGACGGTCGACTCCCCTGGGGGTCCGGAAGGTTGCACACCTTGAGCGCTTCCACACGAAAGAGTGAGTGTCGGCGGACATGGAGTGACGACAGGGGGCCTGTAACCGGCACAACGAGTGGCGCGGCACATGGGTTACGCACGAAAGATGATCGGACCAGTGCGTGAGGGGTGTGTCGCAGAGCGTGTTCAGCGGGCGTCGTCCGGCAGGAGTCGGGCGAGCGTGCGGACGGCGCGGTACTGCAAGGTTTTGATCGCGCCTTCGTTCTTTCCCATCACGCGGGCCGTCTCGGCGACCGAGAGGCCCTGCAGGAAGCGCAGCGTCACACACTCCTGCTGCTGGGGGTTGAGTCGGCGCACGGCTTGCAGCAGTGCGGCGTTGGAGAGGGACTCCAGGACGGAGTCCTCGGGGCTGCGCTCGACCTCGTTGGCGTCGAGCATTTCGCCGGTGGTCACTTCCAGTCGGAAACGACTGGACTTGAAGTGGTCGGCGACCAGGTTGCGGGCGATCGTGACCAGCCAGGCGCCGAAATCGCGGCCCTGCCAGGTGAACGTGGAGATGCGGCGCAGGGCGCGCAGGAAGGTCTCGCTGGTGAGGTCCTCCGCCGTCGCCTTGCCGCCCACGCGGTAGTAGATGTACCGGTACACGGTGTCGCTGTACTGGTCGTAGAGACGGCCGAAGGCGTCAGCCTCACCGGCCTGTGCGCGCTCGACGAGATCCATCATGCGCGCGCTGTCGCTGTCGGCGGTCGGCCGACGAACGGTGGACGTGGTCGTTGCGCCGCGGTTGCTGCGTCTTCCGACCGCTGCACCGCGTTCGGCCAGGGCATAGCAAGGGCCGACAGGTGCAGGGGCGGCAAAAGCGGGTACGGCGTACGCGGTGGGGACGAAGCCGCGCAAGCGGTCGGCGACCGTTGCGCGCAGCGTAGCCAGGCCCGAGGCGTCAACCCCGACGTGTGGGTACACGGGACTCCCAGAGGCAGAGCTTCCATCACGTGCAGTGCGAAACCGTCACTCGTCGTAGTGAGTGGTGGGTTCCGGAATGCGTCTGAGGAGAATAACGCTTCGTACAGGCAGTGCTACACCCAGTTGCTCAAATCACCGGTTCCGTCGCTTCTGTAGCGACTATGAGGCGCATCAAGTAGCACATCGTGACCGTTTATTGATCGGATTACTTCGTGATCTGCCTGCGGCCGCAACGGGTTGTGGTCGGGTGCGCGCAATCCGACTGGCCGGAGAGGTCAGCGGGTAGGGGGTCCCGATTGGCGGCAGGGAGCCGGGCGTGGCTCGGCCCCCTGCGCGGGGGAAGGTCCGCGTGCGGTCAGCGGCGGCGGCGGTGCAGGGCGACGGCGGCCGCGGTGCCGCCCGCGAGGGCGCCGACACCGGCCGCGGCCGGGATGCCGACCTTCGCCGCCTTGCGGCCCGTGCGGTAGTCGCGCAGCCGCCAGTCGAGGGCCCGGGCGTGCTTGCGGAGCTTTGTGTCCGGGTTGATCGCGTAGGGGTGGCCGACCAGGGACAGCATCGGGATGTCGTTGTGCGAATCGCTGTACGCCGCGCAGCGGGCGAGGTCGAGGCCCTCGGCGGCGGCCAGGGCGCGGACCGCCTCGGCCTTCGCGGGCCCGTGCAGTGGCTCGCCGACCAGGCGGCCGGTGTAGATGCCGTCGACGGACTCGGCGACCGTGCCGAGCGCGCCGGTCAGTCCGAGGCGGCGGGCGATGATCGTGGCGGTCTCCACCGGGGCGGCGGTGACCAGCCAGACCTTCTGTCCGGCGTCGAGGTGGGCCTGGGCGAGGGCGCGGGTGCCTGGCCAGATGCGGTCGGCCATGTACTCGTCGTAGATCTCCTCGCCGATGGACATCAACTCGGAGACGCGGTGGCCCTTGACGATGGACAGGGCGCTGTCACGGGCGTCCTGCATGTGTTCCGGGTCCTCCACGCCGGCCAGCCTGAACCAGGCCTGCTGCCAGGCGAACCGGGTCAGCTCGCGGCGCTGGAAGAACTTCCGTTTGTACAGCCCGCGGCCGAAGTGGAAGATCGCCGCGCCCTGCATGACTGTGTTATCCAGGTCGAAGAAGGCGGCAGCCCGTTCGTCGCCGACGACCGGGAAGGCCGGTTCCGGCTCCGTGGTCGTGGCGGGGTTCTCGTCGGTGGATCGTTCGGCGGGCTGTTCGGCGTGGAGTGACGACTTCCGCGCTGCCTCGGCTGCTGCCTCGCCTGCCAGCACGCTCCGTGCTGTCGCGGAACGCCTACGTGGTGTGAGCCATCCAAGAGCGGCCATGTCGTGAGCATAGCCAGTCTGTTGAGCCCTTCCCGACCTGCCGGGATGCGGTGGCGTGAACTCTCGGCGGCCGAATTGTTAAACGGGCGATTCGGGGCGTACCGGATCAGTGCCCTATGAGTTCCGGAAAGGGCGGGCGGTCGGCGCAGAATGAAGACATGAGTGCCTTGCTGCGTCGTACGAAGAAGAAGCCCGCGGACCGGGTGGTGACCCTGGTCGGGAAGCCGGGGTGTCACCTCTGTGACGATGCGAGGCTGGTGGTGCGGGAGGTCTGTGAGGAGACCGGCGCGTCCTGGGAGGAGAAGGACATCACTCAGGACGAGGGGCTGCACCGGGAGTACTGGGAGCAGATTCCGGTCGTCCTCATTGATAACGAACAGCACACGTTCTGGCGGGTGGATCCGGCGAGGCTGCGCAGCGCGCTGCTTTCCTGAGTGAAACCCGGTTACCATCGTGGGCGTTTTGAGTGGTCTCGGGGGCGTAGTCGTGAGGAGTGTGTACCGTCTTGCCCCCTTCGGGCCTGCAACGGGCTGATGCGATCCAAGGTTCCGGGATCGCGCGACGGATGTGCGTGACCCCGGTCACTTTGACCGGACAAAACGGACACCATCTTTGTGCACGCGTTCACAAAGACATAGCCTGCATTCGACGGGGCGGTCTTGGAACATATGGCCGCCTGCAGCCCCGCTCATCCCGCAGGAGCACCGTGGCAACTGGCCGAACTCACCGACCGGCGACCCGTAGCCGAGGAATTCCCGAGGCCACCGTCGCCCGGCTTCCGCTGTATCTCCGCGCACTGACCGCGCTCTCCGAGCGCTCGGTCCCCACGGTCTCGTCCGAGGAACTCGCCGCGGCGGCGGGAGTCAACTCTGCCAAGCTGCGCAAGGACTTCAGCTACCTCGGCTCCTACGGAACGCGTGGCGTCGGGTACGACGTCGAGTATCTCGTCTACCAGATCTCCCGCGAGCTCGGGCTCACCCAGGACTGGCCGGTCGTCATCGTCGGTATCGGTAATCTCGGCGCCGCGCTCGCCAACTACGGCGGCTTCGCCTCCCGCGGTTTCCGGGTCGCCGCACTGATCGACGCGGACCCCGCGATGGCTGGTACGCCCGTCGCCGGGATCCCCGTCCAGCACGCCGACGAGCTGGAGAAGATCGTCAGCGACAACGGCGTGTCGATCGGTGTCATCTCCACCCCGGCCGGTGCCGCCCAGCAGGTCTGCGACCGCCTGGTCGCCGCGGGCGTCACCTCCATCCTGAACTTCGCGCCGACGGTGCTCTCCGTGCCCGACGGCGTCGACGTCCGCAAGGTCGACCTCTCGATCGAACTCCAGATCCTCGCCTTCCACGAGCAGCGCAAGGCCGGTGAGGAAGCCGCGGCCGGGGACGGCGTCGACCAGGCCGCGCCGCCCGTGCGCGCCGCCGCGAGCAGCAACCGGAAGGGACCCGACGGGGACATGCCCGCCGTGATGCCGGCATGAGTCTCCTTGTCGTAGGGCTGAGCCACCGCAGCGCCCCGGTCTCCGTACTGGAACGGGCGTCGCTGGCTGCCGAGACGCAGTTCAAGCTGCTGCAGGACGCCCTGGCCGCGGAGCCCGCGGCCGAGGCCGCCGTCCTCGCCACGTGTAACCGCATCGAGCTGTACGCCGACGTGGACAAGTTCCACGCGGGCGTCGCCGAGCTGTCCACGCTCCTCGCGCAGCACAGCGGGGTCGGGCTGGACGAGCTCACTCCGTATCTCTATGTGCACTACGAGGACCGGGCCGTCCACCATCTCTTCTCGGTGGCGTGCGGGTTGGACTCCATGGTCGTCGGCGAGGGCCAGATCCTGGGCCAGATCAAGGACGCGCTGGCGCTGGGGCAGGAGAGCCACACCGCGGGCCGGCTGCTGAACGACCTGTTCCAGCAGTCGCTGCGGGTCGGCAAGCGCGCGCACAGCGAGACCGGGATCGATCGCGCCGGGCAGTCGCTCGTCACCTTCGGCCTGCAGCAGCTCGCGGGCGGCGCCGACACCGCCGACTGGGCCAGGGGCAAGCGTGCTCTGGTGATCGGCGCCGGCTCGATGTCGTCGCTGGCCGCCGCCACGCTGGCCCGTACCGGTGTCGCCGAGATCGTCGTCGCCAACCGGACCCGGGCCCGCGCCGACCGGCTCGTCGAGATCCTGGGCCAGGCCGGTGGCACGGGAGTGACCGCCCGGGCCGTCGAGATGGCCGCGGTCTCCGACGAACTGACACGTGCCGATGTCGTCGTGTCCTGTACCGGTGCGACGGGACTCGTCCTGACCGGTGAGACCGTCGCCGGTGCGCTCGGCCTGCCGTTCGACGCGGCCACCACCGCAGTCGAGGCGCCCGCCGAGCCCGCCGCCGACCTGGACCAGCACGCCGCGTGGGTGGAGAACGGTTCCGCCACCACGACGGCGCAGGCACAGGCCGTGCGCCGGGCCACCGTGCCCGCGCAGTCCACCGGACCCGTCCGGCTCGCCCTGCTCGACCTCGCCATGCCCCGCGACATCGACGGCGCGGCGGCCCGCCTCGACGGTGTGCGCCTCATCGACATCGAGTCGCTCGCCGAGGCGTCCGCGGACGCTCCGATGGCCGCCGATGTGGACCAGGTGCGCACCATCGTCGCGGACGAGGTCGCCGCGTTCGGTGCCGCCCAGCGCGCCGCCCACATCACCCCGACCGTGGTCGCCCTGCGCACCATGGCCGCCGATGTGGTGGCCGGCGAGATCGCGCGGCTCGACGGACGCCTCCCCGACCTGGACGAGAAGCAGCGCGCCGAGATCACGCAGACCGTGCGCCGCGTCGTCGACAAGCTCCTGCACGCGCCCACCGTGCGGGTCAAGCAGCTCGCCAGTGAGCCCGGCGGCGCCGGGTACGCCGACGCGCTGCGGGAACTCTTCGACCTCGACCCGCAGACGGTCGCCGCCGTCTCCCGGGCAGACCTGAACGACCCGAATCGAGGGCGGTCATGACCGACAACTCACCCCGCGCGCAGACCGGCGCGCCGCTCCGGCTGGGCACCCGGCGCAGCAAGCTCGCCATGGCGCAGTCCGGCCTGGTCGCCGACGCGGTCAGCGAGGTGACCGGGCGCGCCGTCGAGCTCGTCGAGGTCACCACGTACGGAGACACCTCCAAGGAGCATCTCGCGCAGATCGGCGGCACCGGCGTGTTCGTCGCGGCGCTGCGTGAGGCGCTGCTGCGAGGCGAGGTGGACTTCGCCGTCCACTCGCTCAAGGACCTGCCGACCGCACAGCCCGAGGGTCTCGTGCTGGCTGCCGTACCGCGGCGCGAGGACCCGCGCGACGTGCTGGTGGCGCGGGACGGGCTGACCTTCGAGCAGCTGCCGTCCGGTGCCCGCATAGGCACCGGCTCGCCGCGCCGCATGGCGCAGCTCAACGCGTACGCCCGCAGCCATGGCCTCGACATCGAGACCGTGCCGATCCGTGGCAACGTCGATACGCGTATCGGATTTGTACGAAGCGGTGAACTGGACGCGGTGGTTCTCGCCGCGGCCGGGCTCAGCCGCCTCGGCCGGATCGGTGAGGTGACCGACTTCCTGCCGGTCGACACCGTTCTGCCCGCTCCCGGTCAGGGAGCACTGGCGATCGAATGCGCTGCAACCAGCGCGGACCTCGCCGCCGCGCTCGCCGAGCTCGACGACCCGTACACCCGGGTCGCCGTGACCGCCGAGCGTTCCCTGCTCGCCGCCCTGGAGGCCGGCTGTTCCGCACCTGTGGGTGCGCTGGCCGACCTCCTGGTCGACGGACAGGCTGTCAACGAACTGCGCCTGCGCGGTGTCGTCGGTTCCACCGACGGCGCCTCGCTGGTACAGATGTCCATCACCGGTCCCGTCCCCACGTCGCACGACGACGCGGCGGCCCTCGGTCGCGAGCTCGCGGTCGAGATGCTTGCCAAGGGTGCGGCCGGTCTTATGGGGGAGCGAGCACTTTGAGCCCCACCGGCCCCGCCGCATCCGACTTTCCGGTCCTGTCCGCAGGGCACGTCACCTTCCTCGGCGCCGGTCCCGGCGACCCGGGACTGCTGACTCTGCGCGCTGTCGAGGCGCTCGCGAGCGCGGACGTCCTTGTCGCCGAGCCCGACGTGCTCGGCGTTGTTCGCGGCCATGCGCGGGCAGGCGTAAGCACGCCTGAGCTGGCGGTTGTTGACGTGTCGTCAACAGCCGCCGGTGTGCCCGTTCTCAGGGACGCGGCCAATCTTGTCATGGAGGCCGCGAAGGGCGGCAGGCGGGTCGTCCGTGCCGTCTCCGGCGACCCCGGCCTGGACGGGTCCGCGGGCGCGGAGATGCTCGCCTGCGCCGCCGCCGGCATCCCCTTCGAGGTCGTCCCGGGCGTCGCGAACGCCGTGGGCGTGCCCGCGTACGCCGGTGTGCCGCTGCGTGACGCGCAGGGCGCCGACGTCCGGTTCGTCGACGCCCGCACCGCCTCGGACCGCTGCTGGACCGAGATCGGCGCGAGCGACGCCACAGCTGTCGTCTCGACGACGCTGGATTCGGTCGCGGCCACCGCGGGCGAGCTGGTCTCGGCGGGCCGCAAGCCCGACACCCCGCTCACCGTCACGGTCGCCGGTACGACGACCCGGCAGCGCACCTGGACGGCGACCCTCGGGACGATCGCCCAGGTGCTCAAGCAGGCGAAGGTGCTGCCGTCGCCGGACGGGCACCAGCCGGTCATAGCCGTGGTCGGTGAGCGCAGCTCAGCCGCCCAGCGCGACCAGCTCTCGTGGTTCGAGTCCAAGCCGCTCTTCGGCTGGAAGGTGCTCGTGCCGCGTACGAAGGAGCAGGCGGCGTCGCTCTCCGACCAGCTGCGTTCGTACGGCGCCGTGCCGCACGAGGTCCCGACGATCGCCGTCGAGCCGCCGCGTACGCCCCAGCAGATGGAGCGTGCGGTCAAGGGCCTCGTCACGGGCCGGTACGAGTGGATCGCCTTCACCAGCGTCAATGCGGTCAAGGCCGTCCGGGAGAAGTTCGAGGAGTACGGGCTCGACGCCCGTGCCTTCGCCGGGATCAAGGTCGCGGCGGTCGGCGAGCAGACCGCCGCCGCGCTGATCGACTTCGGCGTGAAGCCGGACCTGGTGCCGTCCGGTGAGCAGTCCGCCGCCGGGCTGCTGGAGGACTGGCCGCCGTACGACCCGGTCTTCGACCCGATCGACCGCGTCTTCCTGCCGCGCGCCGACATCGCCACGGAGACGCTGGTCGCCGGGCTCATCGAGCTGGGCTGGGAGGTCGACGACGTCACCGCGTACCGCACGGTCCGCGCCTCGCCGCCGCCGTCCGACACCCGTGAGGCCATCAAGGGTGGCGGTTTCGACGCGGTGCTCTTCACCTCGTCGTCGACCGTCCGGAACCTGGTCGGCATCGCGGGCAAGCCGCACAACGTGACCGTCATCGCGTGTATCGGCCCTGCCACGGCGAAGACCGCCGAGGAGCACGGCCTGCGGGTGGACGTGCTGTCGCCGGAGCCGTCGGTGCACAAGCTGGCCGCGGCGCTCGCCGACTTCGGCGCGCAGCGCCGGGACGCGGCGAAGGAGGCCGGGGACCCGGTGACGCGGCCGAGCGAGCGGCGTCCTGGGGCGCGGAGGCGTCGTACGACGACCTGACCGGTCCGTTCAGGGTGTTCAGGGGCCCGGCTGTCTCGCAGCCGGGCCCCTGCCCGTTCCCCCGTTCGTTTTACCGGCACAGGTGTCGGTAAGACGGTGATGTGTACGGGTCTATCGTCGAAGGATGACTGTGTACGGAAACTTCCCCGGCTCCCGCCCCCGGCGGCTGCGGACGACCCCGGCGATGCGGCGGATGGTCGCCGAGACACGGCTCGACCCGGCGAACCTGATCCTGCCCGCGTTCGTACGCGAGGGCATCACGGCGCCCGTCGCCATCTCGGCCATGCCCGGTGTCCAGCAGCACACCCTGGACACCCTCCGGAAGGCCGCCGTCGACGCGGTCTCGGCCGGGGTCTCCGGGATCATGCTCTTCGGCGTTCCGGTGGACGAGAAGAAGGACGCCCGGGGAACCGCGGGCACCGACCCGGACGGCATCCTCCAGGTCGGTCTGCGCGCGGTGCGCGAAGAGGTCGGTGACGATCTCGTCGTCATGTCGGACCTGTGCCTCGACGAGTACACGGACCACGGTCACTGCGGCGTCCTGACCGCCGACGGCCGCGTCGACAACGACGCCACCCTGGAGCGGTACGCCGAGATGGCCCAGGTCCAGGCCGATGCGGGCGCCCATGTGGTCGGCCCGAGCGGCATGATGGACGGCCAGGTCGGCGTGATCCGCGACGCGCTCGACCAGACCGGGCACGAGGAAGTGTCGATCCTCGCCTACACGGTGAAGTACTCGTCGGCGTTCTACGGACCGTTCCGTGAAGCGGTCGGCTCGTCGCTGAAGGGCGACCGCAAGACGTATCAGCAGGACCCGGCGAACGCCCGTGAGTCCCTGCGCGAGCTGGCGCTCGACCTCGACGAGGGCGCCGACATGGTCATGGTCAAGCCGGCCGGACCGTATCTGGACATCCTGGCGAAGGTCGCCGACTCGGTGGACGTGCCGGTCGCCGCGTACCAGATCAGTGGTGAGTACGCGATGATCGAGGCCGCCGCCGAGAAGGGCTGGATCGACCGCGACGCGGCGATCATGGAGAGCCTGACCGGGATCCGGCGCGCGGGTGCGCAGATGATCCTGACGTACTGGGCGACGGAGGTCGCCGAGCGGCTGCGCCGTTCGTAGCAGCGGCACCTGGAGCCCGCGTCGCCTCAGGCCGCGGGTTCCAGGCCCCAGGACGAGAGGATGCGGACCGCCTCGTGGCCCAGCGCGGCGTCCGCGGACAGCTGGTGCAGCAGCTCGATCCGCTTGTCGCTGGGGCCTGCCTCGTCGAGCGCCGCCAGGGCGTTGTCCCGTACGAGCCGGTCGAAGTCGTCCATGACGGCGGCGGCCAGCACCTCGTGGACCTCCGGATCGTCGGCGTAGGGCCCGAGTGCCATGGCCGCGTACTGGCGCACCAGGTTCTCGTCGGGGCCGCGCAGCACAGTCAGCAGTGCCCGGCCCGCGCGGAGCCGGAAATCGGCCTCGGTCGGCGGCCGCAGGCGCAGGACCATGGTGGCTTCGACCCGTGCGAGGTCGTATTCCTCCGAGTCGGCGGTCACCGAGGCGAGGAAGGGCACGGCGGCCGGATGGTCCGGGCGATCGGCGAGCATGTCGCCCATTGCGGCGATGAGTTCGCGCTTTTCGTCGCTTTCGGCGGGCAGCGCGCGGAACTGCTCGATGAGGTTGTCTGTCCGATCCATGATGTGTGCGTTTCCCCGTGAGAGGCGGTTGCATTCCTCGGCCCCTGCCCCAAGGACCGGGTGACCGGTTCGGTGCGTGGTCCGCCCCTCCGGGCGGCCACGGCAACTGCGGTCTTCGACACGCTCATGAAGTCGGGGAGCTGGAGGGTGGGTTCGGGCAGCCGGGAGCCCTGGTGAGCGGGTAGTGGCGGCACCACTCGCTCAGTCCCACCAGAACGACCAGGAATCCTCGCCCAGAACGTACTGGTCCGCGTAGGCGCGCAGGGTGTCCGGGGTGTTGTGGGCGATGTTGTCCGGGCAGAACGCGAAGTGCTCGGCGGCGACCGCTACTGCTTCGTCGAGAGTGGTCGGCGGGGCGGCCACCGAGACGATCAGATGGTCGAAGCCGAGCGCCACCACGCGTATGCCGAAGCGGTCCTCCCAGGACCGGAGTACCGCGCAGAGCCGCGCCACGTCGTTCTCGTAGTTCAGCGGTCCCGTCCAGCCGATCGCCGCCGGTATGTCCGCGCTGCGCCGCGCGGGGACCAGCGCCACCCGGGCTCCCGGCATCCGGCCGTCCGCGTCGGTGAGCAGTGCGGCGATCTCGGCGGCCCGTTCCTCCGCGTCGACGGGGCCGCTCACCGGCGGGGTGGGCGCGAGGCCCGGCCACTTCGGGCCGAACGGTTCGATGGCCGTCCCTTCCAGCTCGTCCTCCGCGTACTCCTCCCAGAACTCGCCCAGTACGTCCTCCGCGTGGTGGTCCCCCGGGTACGACGTCATGCCGGGACTGAGCTCCCACCTCTCGGGCCACTCGCCGCGTGTTCCGGCGTCCAGGAGGACGGGGAGCAGCCCGACCGCCCTGCCCTCGGCGAGCAGCCGGGGCCAGGTGTCCGAGGTCGCGGGCCCGTCCGCGTACCAGAGCAGGGGTTCGTGCCACGGGCCGTCATTCGTGGTGTCGACCAGGGTGCCGGGCGGGAGTCGGAGCCCGGAAGTGGCCAGTGACGGGAGCGGGTTCGGGAGCGTCGCCATGTCGGTGACCTTAGATGCCGCCACTGACAATCGGCGGCCCGGCCCCGGCGCCAGCAGGTCGTGTGGCGGGAGTTCGGGCGGGGCCGCTACTCCGGCTCGGTGAACTCGACGGCCTCCCGGACGTCTGCGTGCGGGTCCTGGGAGAGCCGGTGGAGGAGTTCCTTGACTCCCGGTGTCGACCAGCCGGCCACTGCTTCGACCAGCGCGACGCGGACCTGTGGGTCCGGATGGTCGGCGAGGTGGGTCAGCCGGTCGACCGGCCCTCGTCGGCGCAGACCGAACCAGTGCAGCGTCTCGCAGAGCTTCGTGGGGTCGCCGGGGGTGCCGGCTGCGGCGAGCTGTCTCAGGAGGACGGGGGTCGTGGGGGCCGGTCCGTCGAGGGGGTGCGGTCGGCGTCGGCGCAGGCGCTGTGAGCCGTACTCGCCGCGCACTCTGCATCCGTAACAGGTGCAGGGTGTCCTGCCGTTGGAGTCGGGGAAGTACCGCCAGCCGGTGACCTGCTTGACGGCGCGGAGGCGGTGCACTTCGCCCTTGGTGACGGCTCTGGGGACGAACACCTCCCAGCCGCGCGGGTCGTCCAGGTCGGCGATGCGGCGTACGGTGTCGCCTGCCGTGGTGGCCGTGGGGCCCTGTGCGGGATGGTCGTTGTAGCGGCCGACGGTGACGCGCTCGTCGTCGGGCAGGCGGATGTGTACGGCGACGAGGCCGCGCGGGCCGCCGTGCCGGGCAAGTTCGCGCAGCCACTGGTGGGTGAGGGTGTACGACGGAAGGACGGGGAAGCAGAAGAGGCCCCGCGATCCGTCGCGGCCATGGCTGGCGGCCCGTATCCCGGAACGTCGGATGCGGGCGGCATTCGCCGTGGGTGTCAGGTGCACGAACATCGCCATGCGGCCGATGCTAAGGGCTGTCCGGTTGCCGTTGTGTCCTCGACCGCCGGACGGGCCTGGAGACGTAGGGTCGTCCGGCGATCGAGGACACGGCGTGGCCGCAGGCCCTTATCGAGGTCGAGGTCGAGGTCGAGGGCGTCGTCGGGCCGGCCGCCGAGCGCGGCGCGGGCGTCTTCGGCGGTGCCGACGTGGACGACCCGGCCGCCACGGACGGCCAGCGCCTCGGCGCGTACGGAGGTGCCGGGTGCGGCGACGGCCGCGCCGGTCACCAGGAGCGTGCGGTCGGCGTTGTAGAGGGGGCAGTGCATGAGGGGGCCTGCTTTCGACCGGGGGACGTCCATGAGGAGCCGTACGCACCGAGAGGTCGCAACGGCTGATTCGTTCGCATGGGTGATATGCAGCAGACGATGCCTTGCCTAGGCCCCGTACTCACAAATCTTTCGGAATGTGATGGCGTGTTTGGCTTACGTATCGTCCGGCGCGGTCGCAGTGGGGCGGAGTTTCTCGTCAGGGCGTGTGGTTGGTCAGGTCGTAGCGCTCCTTGATCAGTTCCAGATGGATCCAGCTCTCCACTGCGCGCACGCCCGCGCAGGCCCGCATGTCCTCCAGCGTGTCGCGCACGGCCGTGAGGGACTCCGCGCTGATCGTCCCGACGAGCTCCGCGCGCCCCATGCAGGCGGAGAGGAACGAGACCCGGTCCCAGGTGGCCATGCGTCGCGCAACCGCATCCCGCTCGCCGTCCAGCCGTACGGCGAAACCGCACAGAAGGCCCAGCCCCAGCAGCTCCGGCCGCACCAGTGCGAGCACCTTGGCGACACCGCCGTCGAGCAGGCGCAGCGTGCGGGCGCGGGCGGCGCCGGGTGAGAGGCCCACGCGCTCGGCGAGTTCCGCGAAGGGCAGCCGCCCGTCGCGTTCCAGCTCGTCCAGGATCAGCCGGTCCGACTCGTCCAGCTCCGGCACCTCGGGCCGGCCCGCCAGCAGATACGGGTCCTTGAGGTGCTCCAGGGAGATCAATGGATCCACCACGTCCACACCCTTCAGCGAGCGGATGGACTCCACAGCCCGGTCCAGCTCGGGCAGTCCCTTGGTGCGCAGCTCCGCCATGACCGCGCGGCTGCCCGCGGTGAGCGTGACGAACGGCGCCTGTGGCATGGCGGCGATCGCACGGGCCACCGGTTCGGCCGGGCCGCTCACGCCGATCGACAGGTGGGCCGATGCGGTCAGCTCCCGTACGGCGGGATGGACGACGGCCACCACTCGCACGCCGCCGCCCGCGAGCAGCCGCTGCACCCGGGCGCGGGTGGCGGGCCGGGAGAGGCCGACGCGCTGCGCCAGCGTCTCGTACGTCAGGCGGCCGTCCGTCTGCAGTTCCCGGACGACGGCCAGATCGGTGTGGTCCAGATCCACCTGAGCGCTTCCCCTCGGCTCGACTGTCCGGGCGGGAGCACCCGGGGTGGGGTCCATTGTCGACCACCGGGGTGCGGGGGTCGGACCCGGATGGTGTGCGTCTTGGGCGATCGCATCACCATCTCTGGACAATTTTGCCGGATGAAACGTAGGTTCTGGGCGAGTGTTGCGAACGAATCATTATTGCGCGGCGCTCCGAGGAACTTGAGGAGGATGGGATGAGCCGGCCCCTGGTGGTGTTCACGGACCCCGAGGAACTCGATGTCGGTCCGGGCGCACGGCTGCTGGCCGACGCGGGATTCGACACGCGCGTCGTCGGCAGTCGCGACCCGGACGCGATCGCCGCGGTCGCGCGTGACGCCGTCGCGCTGATCGTCGGTTACGCGCCCGTGGGGGCCGGGCTGCTCGACCGCCTCCCCGGTGTGGGGATGCTGGCCACCATGTCCGCCGGGTACGACATGATCGACACGGCGCAGGCGCGGCGACGCGGACTATGGGTGAGCAATCTTCCGCATGCCGCGACCGAGGACGTCGCCGTGCATGCGCTGGCCGGTGCGCTCGGCCTGGTGCGCGCGCTGCCCCAGGCCGACGCCACCGTGCGCGGCGGCGGATGGAACACCGAGTTCGCCGAAGTCCCGCGCAGAGCAGGTGAGCTGACGCTCGGACTGCTGGGCTTCGGACGTATCGCGAGGGCCCTGGCCCGGATCGCGGCACCCTCTTCGGCCGCGTCGCCGCGTACGACCCGCACGCCGACGAGGCAGGGTGGCCCGACGGCGTCGAGCGGCTCGGCCTGGACGAACTGGTCGCCGCCTCCGACGTGCTCTCCCTGCACACCCCGCTGACTCCGCAGACCCGCGGCATGGTCGACGCGGCGCTGCTCGCCCGGATGCGGCCCGGCGCCTTCCTCGTGAACGTCGCCCGCGGCGAACTCGTCGACACCGCGGCCCTGCTGGCCGCCCTCGACAGCGGTCGGCTCGGGGCGGCGGCACTGGACGTGTTCCCGGTCGAACCCCCGCCGCTCGACGACCCGCTGCGCAGCCACCCGCGCATCCAGCTGTCGCCGCACAGCGCCTATCTCTCCGACGCATCGCAGCGGGCGTACGTGTGCGCACCCGCCGAGAACGTCATCGCCTGGCACCGCGCCGGACGACCCCTCACCCCGGTGGTCGACCCGACCCTCGAAGGAGCCCCCTCATGACCGACGTGCAGACCGCCGACGCAGTCGACGAGGAGACGCGACTGCGGCGCGAACTCGCCGCCGTGTACCGGCTCGTGGCGCACTTCCGGATGACCGACCTGATCTTCACGCACATCTCGCTGCGGCTTCCGGGGCCCGATCACCACTTCCTCATCAACCCCTACGGCCTCCTCTTCGAGGAGATCACCGCCTCCAACCTGGTCAAGATCGATCTGGCGGGCAACCGGGTCGAGCCCGCCCCGCACCCGGTCAACCCCGCAGGCTTCGTCATCCACAGCGCGATCCATGCCGCGCGCGAGGACGCCCACTGCGTGCTGCACACCCACACCAGGGCCGGCTGCGCCGTCGCGGCGCAGCGCGACGGACTGCTGCCGCTGAATCAGATGTCGATGGAGTTCTACAACCGCGTCGGCTACCACGACTACGAGGGCGTCGCCCTCAACCTCGACGAGCAGAAGCGCCTGGTCGACGACATCGGCGACCACCCGGCGCTGATCCTGCGCAACCACGGTCTGCTGACCGTCGGCGGGAGCGCGGCCCAGGCCTTCCTGCGCATGTACTACCTGGAGAAGGCCTGCGAGATCCAGGTCACCGCGCAGGCGGGCGGCGGACCGCTGACCGTCCCCTCCCCCGAGACCTGCGAGTACACCGCCCGTCAGCTCGCGGGCGAGGCGGACGCGGACTTCCAGGACGACGGGGCCTACGAGTTGGCGTGGGCGGCCATGCTGCGCCTGCTGGACCGGGTTGCCCCGGACTACCGGGACTGAGTGGCGTCCGGGGCGCGGCTCGGCGCGGTTCGTGCGATCAGTGCGTCCGGCGCATTCAGTACGTGAGGGCGTCGGCCATGTCGCTCTGCCAGTAGGTGACGAAGCCCTTGTCGTCCCAGTAGGTGTCGGCCGGAAGTGTCAGCTCGTCCGGGACGGTGCCCGTGGAGCCAGAGGGGTCCTTGGCGGAGAAGTGCACCGTGAGGTGGGTGCCCTTGTACTGGTCGTTCGTCTCGACGTCGCCGGTCAGCAGGATGGCGGCGTACGCGGACTTGCCCGGGGCGAGCGTCACCACGGCCTGCGGCCGGCTGTCGTCCAGGATCGGGAAGACGGCCTGGGCGTCGTCGAACCGGAGCTTGGGCGCGTGGTACGCGTTGCAGGCGCGAGAGCCCGTGTTGGTCATGGTGAGCAGCAGGTGGTTGATGGGCCGGCTCACCTTGGTGACGGTGACCTCGGTGTTCTCGCCGATGCAGGTGGCGGTGGCCGGGCGGCTGGTGTTGTTGCCGCCGGTGGTGCCGCCGTCCTTGCCGGAACCGGTGCCGCTGCCGGTGTTCGAGGGGGAGCCCTGGGAGGCGACGGACGCGGGCCGGGCCGTGGACCGGGACGCGTTGCCGGCAGGCTTGTCGTCCGTGCCCGTGTCCGTGGCCCGGGACTGCCCGCCGGTGGTGCCGGCTCCCGGAGCCGCCGCTCCCGCCTTGCCGTCGGCACCGCTGCAGGCGGTGAGCGAGAGGGCGGCCAGGAGGGCGGTCGCGGCGAGGGCGGTCGTGCGGATGTGGTTGCTGCGCATGGCTGTGGTACTCCCCGTGTGTTGTTCGGTGGTCTCAGTTGTGGCCGATCAGGACCATGACGATCGTGCTGGTGACGATCACTACGCCCATGGCCACGGCATCGATCAGCTCGATGCGGAAGCGAGTTCGCACGGCGTCATCCCAGTGGTTCCTGCGGTCTGGTCACAGACTGCGGGGTGGCGGATTCCGGCCGCAACGCCCGCCCGACCATTGGGGATGCTGGAATGCCTGTGCGTACTGTGACCTGGGCAGATTTCACGTCCCTGGAACGGTGTTCCGGGACGGACCAGGAGGGGGAACGCCTCAGTGGCGACGCCGGAAGCCGCGGAATTCGCAGCTCTGCTGAAGGAACTGAAGGACCGTTCGGGGCGAAGCTACGGGGTACTCGCGGGAAGACTGCATGTCAGCACGTCGACGCTCCACCGGTACTGCAACGGTGACGCCGTACCCAATGAGTACGCCCCTGTGGAGCGGCTTGCGCGGTTGTGCGAGGCGACGCCCGATGAGCTCGTGGAGCTGCACCGACGGTGGATCGTGGCGGAGGCCGCGAGACGGCGGACCAAGACCGAGGTCGCATCCCCTGTTCCTGCACCGGTGCCGGAAGCTGTGGTTCCGTCGGTACCCCCGGTCCGGGCTCCGGTTCCGGCGGTGGACGACGAGAAGGACACGGACGAAAGGCCCGAGCCCGGAACCGTGGTGGCCGAGGGGACCTCGTCCCGGTGGTTCCGGTCCGCCCCCCGGACGCGCGTTCTGCTCGCCGCAGCCGCCGTCGTCGCACTCACCGTGCCCACCACCCTCATCGTCAGCGATCTGAACCTCTCGGGTTCGGGCTCCGACCTCAGCGATGCTCCGGCCGAAGTGGATGGTGTCGGCGGGGGCGCGCCGGAGCCGCCGGACGTCGATGCGAGCGAGTTCGCGTCGCCCAGCGCTCACAAGCCGTCGGGCACACCCAGCAACTCCGTTACCCCGAGCGCCTCGTCCCCCGCCTCCGGCGGCGCTGCCACGTCCGGCGGGCAGGGTGCAGGCGCGCGGAAGCAGGGGAGCGTGGGCGCCGCCCCGGACGTCACCATCAGTTCGTACAACTGGGAGGCGCCCTGCGGGCAGCACTACCTGTTGGACCAGAAGCCGGATTCCGTGCCTCCGCCCCCCGCGCCGCAGGACACCCGCGGCTGGGCCAATGCGCTCGGCGGCGTGGACGGCGGCGACATGCTGCTCGAACTCACCGTGCAGGGAAGGTCGGGGCAGGCCGTCGTCCTGCACGGCCTGCACGTGCGGGTGTTGTCCCGGAAGGCGCCGCTGGCGTGGTCGGCGTACTCGATGGGTGAGGGCTGCGGAGGCGGGATCACGCCGCAGTCCTTCGATGTGGACCTGGACGACAACCGCCCGACGCTCACGCCGGTGGCGGGGGAGCATGCAGGCACAGCGGTGCCGCCGAAGGACTTCCCGTTCCGGGTGACGTCCACCGATGTGGAGGTGTTCGACCTCGACGCACATGTCGAAGGGCATGACGTCAGCTGGTACCTGGAGCTGGAGTGGAGCAGTGGCGGCAACGACGGGACGCTGCGCATCGACGACGGCGGGAAGCCGTTCCGTACGAGCAGCATCAAGACACGGCCGCAGTACTTCTACGTCAACGACACCGCGCGGTGGTCCACCGGCTGACATGAAGTCCGGGCCGCAGCGGTCGAAGGACGGTCCGGGGCCACCGACGGCGGACCCTGTCGGACCTCGGGGCCGGTGTGCAGGTTCGCGTGGCGCAGCGCCCGGGTCAGCCCGGCTGCGGACTCATGGTCCGGCCCCGCCTCGTTGACGACGACCGTGCCCACACTGCCCTTGTCGGCCCAGCTGCACGCCACTTGGCGCGCACCGCCGGCGAAAACGGGCGTGTACGCCACACAGCGCAGCCACCCGCCGTCGTCGCCCGGGTCGCCGTTCCAGGCGGTGCCGGCCGTCGAAGTGTTCCGTCCCCACCCTGTGACTTCGTGTCCGTGCCGAACACGTCCGCCGCGTCACTCTCGCCCGGTGACCGACCTCCGGTCAATAGGCGATTTCGCAGGTCACAGGGTGGGACGGAGGGTCAGAGGCGCTCGGGGGTGCGGATGCCGAGCAGTGCCATGCCCCGGTGCAGGGTGCGGGCGGTCAGGTCGCAGAGGAAGAGCCGGTTCTCGACCACCTCGGCGGGGTTGTCGTCGCTCAGCACGTGGCACTGGTCGTAGAACGTCGTGTAGTGCGAGGCCAGCTGGTAGAGGTACGCGGCCAGCTTGTGCGGCTCGTACGTGGACGCCACCTCGGCGAGGTTCTCGCCGAACTGGTCCAGGTGCAGACCCAGCGCCCGCTCGGCCGGGGCCAGTTCCAGCTCCGGGTGCGCGACCGGCCGGATCTCCCCCGCCTTGCGCAGGATGGACTTGATCCGGGCGTACGCGTACTGGAGGTACACGGACGTGTCGCCGTTCAGCGACACCATCTGGTCCAGGTCGAACTTGTAGTCCCGCACGGCGGACGTGGAGAGGTCGGCGTACTTCACCGCGCCGATGCCGACGTACTCGCCGTTCTCGACGATCTCCTGCTCGGTCAGGCCGACCTTCTCCGCCTTCTCGCGCACGACGGCCGTCGCCCGCTCGATCGCCTCGTCCAGCAGGTCGACCAGCCGGACCGTCTCGCCCTCACGGGTCTTGAAGGGCTTGCCGTCCTTGCCGAGCACCGTACCGAACGCCAGCTGGTGCGCCTTCACGTCCTCGTTCAGCCAGCCTGCCCGGCGGGCCGTCTCGAAGACCATCTTGAAGTGGAGCGACTGCCGCGCGTCCACGACGTACAGCAGGGTGCTCGCCTTGAGGTTCTGGACCCGGTCGCGGATCGCGGAGAGGTCGGTCGCCGCGTAGCCGTACCCGCCGTTCGTCTTCTTGACGATCAGCGGGACCGGGTTGCCGTCCGGGCCCTTCACGTCGTCGAAGAACACGCACAGCGCGCCCTCGGAGCGGACGGCGACGCCCGTCTCCTCCAGGATCCGGCAGGTCTCCTCGAGCATGTCGTTGTAACCGGACTCGCCGACGATGTCGGGGTCGCGGATCTCCATGTCGAGCTTGTTGAAGACCGAGTAGAAGTAGATCTTCGACTCGTCGACGAACCGCTGCCAGAGCGCGACCGTCTCCTCGTCACCGGCCTGGAGCGCGACCACCCGGTCCCGGGAGCGGGCCTTGAACTCCTCGTCGGAGTCGAAGAGCGCCCGCGACGCCTTGTAGAGCCGGTTCAGCGAGGACATGGCGGCCTCGCCGTCCTGCTCCTTGCCGCCCCGGTGGTCGAGCTCCTGCGGGTGCTCGATCAGGTACTGGATGAGCATGCCGAACTGGGTGCCCCAGTCGCCGATGTGGTGGCGCCGGACCACGGTCTCGCCGGTGAACTCCAGGACCTCCACCATGGCGGCACCGATCACCGCGGACCGGAGGTGGCCGACGTGCATCTCCTTGGCCACGTTCGGCTGCGCGTAGTCGACGACCGTCGTGCCCGCGTTCTGTCCGTACGGCACACCGAGCCGGCCCTCGTCGTCCGCGGCGCGCGCGGCCAGGGTCTCGATGATCGCCTTGTCGGTGAGCGTGATGTTCAGGAAGCCGGGGCCGGAGACCTCGATCTCCTTGATCAGGTCGCCCGCCGGGATCGCGGCCGTGACCTGGGACGCGAGCTCGCGCGGGTTGCCCTTCAGCTTCTTGGCGAGGGCCAGGATCCCGTTGGCCTGGAAGTCGGCCCGGTCGCTTCGGCGCAGCAGCGGGTCCGCGGTGCCGGCATCCGGCAGAGCTGCCGTCAGGGCGTCCGCCAGCTGCTGCTGGAGCGTGGAAGCGAGGGAATTGACCGAGGCCATGGGACGGCTGCCGTTTCCGTAGGGGTACAAGGGATCACGCCCAGTATCCCACGCACTGTAAAGGCGTTTTCGCGCTGCCGGTGGGACCTGGGAGAATGGGCGGTGCCCCTACGAGCCCTACCAGAGAGAAGGACGTGCCGACCGTGGCTCAGAGTCAGAGCAGCACCGAGGCCGACTGGGTCTCCCGCTTCGCGGACGAGGTCATCGCCGAATCGGAGCGTCGTGCGCCTGGCAAACCGGTCGTCGTCGCGTCCGGTCTTTCGCCGTCGGGCCCGATCCACCTGGGCAACCTCCGCGAGGTCATGACCCCGCACCTGGTCGCGGACGAGATCCGCCGCCGGGGGCACCAGGTCCGGCACCTCATCTCGTGGGACGACTACGACCGATACCGGAAGGTCCCGGCGGGCGTCCCCGGCGTCGACGAGTCGTGGGCCGAACACATCGGCAAGCCGCTGACGTCCGTGCCCGCCCCGGCCGGGTCCGCGTACCCCAACTGGGCGGAGCACTTCAAGGCCGCCATGACGGCCGCGCTGGACGAACTGGGTGTCGAGTACGACGGCATCAGCCAGACCGAGCAGTACACGGCGGGCACCTACCGCGAGCAGATCCTGCACGCGATGAGGCACCGCGCCGACATCGACGCCGTCCTCGACCGGTACCGCACGAAGAAGGACCCGGCGGCCGCGGGCAAGGGCAAGAAGCCGCAGCAGCAGAAGAAGGTCGACGACGCCGAGCTCGAGGCCGAGGCGGGCTCCGGCGCGGCCGGCGAGGACGACGGCAGCGGTGGCTCCGCCGGCTACTTCCCGTACAAGCCCTACTGCGGCAACTGCGAGAAGGACCTCACGACCGTCACGTCGTACGACGACGAGACGACCGAGCTGAACTACACGTGCACCGCCTGCGGCTTCGCCGAGACCGTCCGGCTCAGCGAGTTCAACCGCGGCAAGCTGGTCTGGAAGGTCGACTGGCCGATGCGATGGGCGTACGAAGGCGTGATCTTCGAGCCCAGCGGTGTGGACCACTCGTCGCCCGGTTCGTCGTTCGTCGTCGGCGGCCAGATCGTCCGCGAGATCTTCGACGGTGTGCAGCCGATCGGCCCGATGTACGCCTTCGTCGGCATCTCCGGCATGGCGAAGATGTCCTCCAGCAAGGGCGGTGTGCCGACCCCGGCCGACGCGCTGAAGATCATGGAGGCGCCGCTGCTGCGCTGGCTTTACGCGCGCCGCAAGCCCAACCAGTCCTTCAAGATCGCCTTCGACCAGGAGATCCAGCGGCTGTACGACGAGTGGGACTCGCTGGGCCGCAAGGTCGCCGACGGCTCCGTGCTGCCCGCCGACGCCGCCGCGTACGCCCGGGCCATCGGCACGGCCGCCGGTGAGCTGCCGCGTACCCCGCGCCCGCTGCCGTACCGCACGCTCGCGTCCGTCGTCGACATCACGGCCGGGCACGACGAGCAGACGCTGCGCATCCTGAGCGACCTGGACCCGGAGACCCCGCTGACCTCGCTCGACGAGGCGCGGCCGCGGCTCGACCGCGCGGAGAACTGGATCACCAGCCAGGTTCCGGCCGAGGCCCGCACCATCGTCCGCGACGAGCCGGACAAGGAACTGCTCGGCTCGCTGGACGAGCAGGGACGGCGGTCGCTGCAGCTGCTCCTGGAAGGGCTGGACTCGCACTGGTCGTTGGACGGGCTGACGACGCTCGTCTACGGCGTGCCGAAGACCCTGGCAGGGCTGGAGCCGGACGCCAGGCCGACGCCCGAGCTGAAGACCGCGCAGCGGTCGTTCTTCGCGCTGCTGTACCGGCTGCTCGTCAGCCGGGACACCGGGCCGCGGCTGCCCACGCTGCTGCTGGCCGTGGGTGCGGAGCGGGTGCGGAAGCTGCTGGGCGCGTAGCTGCCTGCTGTACGGAGGGCCGTCACCCGGTGATGCGGGTGACGGCCCTCCGTCCTGCCGGTTCCGGTCCGTCCTCGAGCGGTGACGGGCCCGGATCGCTCACGCGATGTGGTTCTCGGCCATCTCGTTGTCGAAGCGCTGCTTGAAACCCGGCAGCAGACGGCGGAGCAGGGCCGCGCTGCGCGGGTGCCTGACGTTGTGGCCGTCCGAGAGATGAATGTCGAGGACCTCGACGCTCGGGTAGTCGTTGTGCTGGTGCGTGTACGCGCTGAACACCTCGTACGCTATTTCGCCGAACTCCGCGTCCTCCTGTGCCCACTCGACCGGGTCCGCCGCGGGCTCCTGGGGCTGCTGGGGCTGCTCCAGCGACTCCGGCAGGGGCTCTTCGCCACGGGGGTGGGGGACCGCGCCGATCGTGCCCACGTTGCCCAGCGGGCGGGTGCGGCCGCCCGGGCCCGACGGGATCATGACCGGGGTGGGCTCAAGGCCCTCGACGTACGTCGGGTTGTACGTACCCTCGTACGCGCCCTCCGGGACCTGCGGCGCCGCGAACCACGGGCTCTCGTGCGAGCCGGGGCCCTCCTGCGGCCATTCCTCGGCGGCGGGGTCGGAGGGGTGGGCGTGCTGTTGCTGCGGGTGCTGTGGCCGGTGCTGTTGGGGCTCGGCGATCTGCGGCTGCGGGGCGTACGGCAATTCGGCCTGGGGGTGGACCGTCTCGACGGCGGCCGGGGCCGGGGCCGGGGGCAGCAGGACCGGTTCTATGCCCGCTGCGGCCAGTCCGGCCGGGCCGGTGTCGGCCAGCGGAACGCCGAACTTCGCCAGCCGCAGCGGCATCAGCGACTCGACGGGGGCCTTGCGGCGCCAGTTCCGGCCGAAACGGGCCTGGAGCCGGGCCTGGTAGATCAGCCGGTCCTGTTCGAG